>QCNM01000018.1 GCA_003210115.1 SAR116 cluster bacterium AG-426-A06
AATGAAAAGATTTTTTTCTGTGATAAATTTTTTACATCAAAAGATATAGAAATTATTTTTCCATTAGAAGAATCAAACTCTACCACATTTCTTTTATTTTCTATTAAACTCGATAAGATGGGTATATTTTCAATCCAGTTTTGAATTTTAAAATTATCTATATTATCTGAAGATCGACTCGTGGAGTAAAATAATATAATAAAACATAACAAAAAAAAGCTTAATTTACTAATTTGTTTTTTTGACAGTCTGGACATATATAAGTTGCTCTTTTATTAATATTTAACTTAAAAATAATACTACTACAATCATAACATTTTAATTTTTCTCTACCATAAACTTTTAACTTCTGTTTAAAGTATCCAATTTTTCCATTTGGTTGTTTATAGTCTTTTATAGTTGTTCCTCCACTTAAAACAGCTTTTGAAAGAACAACATTAATATTAAATAATAGAAAATTAATTTCATTTTTACATAAATTATTAACCCTTTTTAAAGGATGAATTTTTGAATAAAATAAAATTTCAGATGCATAGATATTACCTATTCCACATATAATTTTTTGATCTAAAAGAGCATTTTTAATTACTATAGTTTTGTTTAAAAAAATTTTATTCAAAAAATCATATTTTAAGCTTTTGCTAAGACCATCTATTCCAAGATTTTTTATTAGAAAATGTTTTTTTAAAAGAGATGTATAATGAAAATCTATATGCCCGAATCTTCTTTGATCATTAAATATTAAACATTTTTTTTCACCCGTTATACATTCAATATTCATAATGATATGATCATGTTTAATTTTTTTTACGTTTGCCTCATTTATCCTTAAGTACCCGCTCATTCCGAGATGTAAAATTAAAGTATTTTTGTTTGAGGTGTTTATCAAAATATATTTTCCAATACGATCGATTTTTAAAATTACTGTATTATTAAATATTTTTTTTATATCAGGATTTATTTCCCATCTTAATTTAGACACGAAAGATTTAATATTTAAAATTTTTGCGTTTAACAAATATTGTTTTATGTGTCTTTTAGATGTTTCAACTTCTGGTAATTCCGGCATTTTTAATTATAATCTAATTATGAAAAAAAGTTTTGAAAAAATAGATTTTGGTTTTACAAAAATTAACATAAATAAGAAAGAAAAGTTAGTAAATAATATTTTCGATTCTGTATCTTCCAAATACGATTTAATGAATGATTTATCTAGTTTGGGATTACATAGATTATGGAAACAAGAATTAATTAATTGGATTGCACCACAATCTAATCAATCTTTACTGGATATTGCAGGTGGAACTGGAGATATTGCAAAGCTCTTTATAAAGTCTGGTGGAAAATCAGCAGACATTATAGATATCAATTTCAACATGTTAATTAATGGTATATCAAACGATAATAGAATACGCTATATTGTTGGTAATTGTGAAAAACTTCCAATAAAAAATAATTTTTACGATAGAATAACAATAGCTTTTGGATTAAGAAATATAACTTACAGACAATTAGCACTTGATGAAATATATAGAGTGTTAAAACCAGGTGGTAGGTTTATTTGTCTAGAATTTGGTGTTGTTAATGATGATATTGTAAAAAAATTATATGATTTATGGTCATTCAAAATTATTCCAAAATTGGGAAAAATTATTACAAATAATGAAGATGCGTATAAATATTTAATTGAATCTATAAGAATGTTTCCTGATCAAGATAAATTATCTTCAATGTTTATTAAATCTAAATTTGAGAGAGTTAAATATAAAAATTTATCAAAAGGTATAGCTTCTCTTCATTCTGGATGGAAATTTTAATGAAACATATTAAAGTTATTGTCCCAAAATTTTATGAATATCCACTAATTATTTCAAGGTGTGTTTTTGTAATGTACATTTTAATTCGAAATGGTTTATTAACAGAAATCAAAGGATTAAACTTAATCCATAAAAAATATCAAAAGATACTTAATATTTTAAGATTTATTTTTGAAAAAAAAAAAATTGATAGTAAATTTCTTAATAATATAGGTGAAATTGGACCTGGCTTTGTCAAGCTCGGACAAGCTTTATCAACTAGACCAGATATTTTTGGTTTAAATATAACTAATAGATTAATATTGTTACAAGACAAACTTCCTCCTTTTTCTGATAATATTGCGATTAAGATTATAGAAGAAGAAACAAATCAAAACATTGATGAAATATTTAATTTCTTTGAGAAAAAACCTATAGCTGCTGCTTCCGTAGCTCAAGTCCATAAAGGTATTCTTAAAGACGGTAATAAAGTAGCAATAAAAGTTTTAAGACCAAATATTGAGCAAACTCTCTTTAGAGATTTTAAATTATTTTATGGAATTTGTAATATATTGGAATTTTTTTCAACTAACTGCAAAAGATTAAGTCTTAAAGAGATTATCGCAACTTTTGCTCATAGCTCACTTGACGAAATAGATCTTAGATTAGAGGCATCTAACTCAGAACAACTTAGTGAAAATTTTATTGATTATGAGTTATTTGATACACCAAAAATTTATTGGGAATATACAACAAAAAAAATATTAACCAGTGAATTTATTGATGGAGTAAGAATAGACCAAATTAATAATTTGAAAACAAATATAAATATAAAAAATTTAACAACTGTTGCGTCTGAAATTTTCTTCTATCAAACATTTAGAGATGGTTTTTTTCATGGTGATTTACATCCTGGAAATATATTTATTACCCAATCGGGGAAAATTATAGCTATAGATTTTGGTATAATGGGTTATCTTAATTTAAATGATAGAAAATTCCTTGCAAAACTTTTTAATTTTCTTTTAAACAAAAAATTTTATAAAATTGTAAAACTTCATCAGGAAAATGGAATGCTTGATAAAGATACTGATCTGTACAAATTAACTCAGGAAATTAGAATCTTAGCTACACCTATTCTAGATAAACCAATTGGGGATATTTCAATGGGTCATTTATTTGGCGAAATACTTGCATTATCAAGAAAATTTAATATTAAGATTCAAGCTAAGTTTTGTCTACTGCAAAAAACTATGATAATGGCAGAAGGTATTGCTAGGCAAATCAACCCAAAAGCAAACATTTGGCAAACAACGGAACCATTAATGGAAAAATGGATCAATAATAATATGAAATATGACTTTTTATTTGAAAAAATTAATGAAAAAAGTTTCTTTTCGAAAGAAATAGTTGAAATATTTCAGAGAATTGATAAAATATTAAAAAAAATTTTTAATATTTAATATTTTATGAATAATTTCACGAATGTACCTGAATTAATTTTTAAACTTGGTGGAACAGGCTATGTTTCAAAATTACTTAAAACAAATCCATCAACAATATCGAATTGGAAAAAAAACAATAAAATTCCTAATTCTTACATTAGTAAAGTAGATGTATTACTTAAAAAAAAAAATTTAATTACTTACACAGATTACGATAACAATATAGGTATTAACACAATTAAAAAAAAATCAAAATTTAGCATATTGGTAATAATAGCGGGAGGTGTGTCCTGTTACAAAATTTTAGAATTAATAAGATTATACTATAAAAATAATTTTGATATTGAAGTGGTATTAACAAAATCAGCTCAAAAATTTATTACTCCTTTAATAGTGACAAGCTTAATTAATAAAAAATGTTTTACAGAATTATTTTCTTCTGAAGAAGAGGAAAACATGAGTCATATAAATTTAGCTAGAAACAAAGATTTAATCTTAGTTGCTCCATGTACAGCTAATTTTATTGCTAAAATTACTCATGGAATAGCAGATGATTTAGCATGTAATATTATTTTAGCTTCTAATAGTAAGATAATGATAGCCCCTTCAATGAACCCTTATATGTGGGAAAATAAAGCTACTCAGAATAATTTAAAAATTTTGAAACAAAGAGGTATTGATTTAATTAATCCAAATTCAGGTATAATGGCATGCGGCGAAAATGGCACAGGCAGACTGCCAGAAATAAATGAAATATATTCACTTACTACACACTATCTTTTAAAAAAAGAGGAAAAAAGGCATTTAGGATTTCAAAGTCCATTAAAAATACTAATAACAGCAGGTCCAACTCATGAAAAAATTGATCCTATAAGATATCTATCAAATAATTCCTCAGGGAAACAAGGTTATGCATTGGCTGAAGAATTTTTGAAACTTGGAGCACATGTAACTCTGATAAGTGGTCCAACAAATATTAATAAACCAAATGTAAATAAATTTGTACAAGTTTTATCGGCAAAAGAGATGCTGTTAGAAGTGAAAAATAATATTGATTGTGATATTTTTATTAGTAGTGCAGCAGTTTGTGACTGGAAATTAATTCCTTACACCTTGAAAAATAAAAAAATGTCCAACAAAGATAAACTTAAAAAAAATAAAGATATTTTTTTTAAATTAGAAACTAATCCTGATATAATTAAATTTGTAAGCAAAAATAAAAAAAGGCCTAAATTGGTTATTGGATTTGCTGCAGAGACAAAAAATTTAATTCAGAATGCCACAAAAAAACTTAAAGAAAAACAATTAGATATGATTATAGCTAATTTAGTTGAAAAAGAGAATGCTATTTTTGGAGAGGAATATAACCAAATAATTATGATAGATAAGCAATGTAACATGCAAGAATCAGAAAAATTAACAAAACATGAAATTGCAAATATAATAATTTTGAAAAGTTTAAAACTTCACAAAGAAATATATGCTAAAAATTATAATAGAAAAAGCAACACGATCTAAGAATTTTCATCTTCCAAAATATCATTCAGAACATTCATCAGGATTAGATATAATTGCAGATTTAAAAGATCCAGTAAATTTAAAACAAAATGAGATATTTTTAGTTCCAACTGGAATTAAATTAAAAATACCTAAAGGCTATGAAGGTCAAGTGAGGCCCAGATCTGGCTTGGCTTTGAATCATGGTATCACAATATTAAACTCACCAGGTACGATTGATTCAGATTATAGAGGTGAAGTCAAAGTAATTTTAATAAACCACTTCTCAAAAATATTTGTAATTAAACCCAACATGAGAATTGGTCAAATTGTTTTTTCTCCAATTGTTAAGATACAGCTTGAATTAGGTAGAGTAAATATTTTTGAAACTAAAAGGTCCTCTGAAGGATTTGGCTCAACAGGATTAGAGTAAACAATAATGCTTAATGAAAATGATTTACAGAGATATGCAAGTCAGTTGATAATGCCTGAGATAGAAGAAGAAGGGCAATCAATACTTTTAAAAAGTAAAATTTTAATAATTGGAGCTGGAGGCTTAGGTAACCCAACAGCTATTTTTTGTTCTGCTGCTGGCATTGGAAATATTGACATATGCGATCATGACAATATAGAATTATCTAATTTAAATAGACAAATAGCTTTTTCTATACATGATATAGGCCATTATAAATCGAGAGTGTTAAAAAATTATTGTTTGAATTTAAACCCAAATCTGAAAATTAACTCTATTATTGATAGTTTTGATAGTCAATTTTCTGTTGATAATTATGACATTATTCTCGATTGCTCAGACAATATTGAAACTAAATATACTGCTAATATATTGGCTCATAAATATAATAAAACTTTAATATCAGCTTCAGCAACTCAGTTTGAAGGACAATTAGCAATATTTAAAAGTGGAAAGTATAAAAATTTACCATGTTATGAATGTATTTTTCCAAAAGATCAACATCAACATACTAATCTGAATTGTAGAGAAATTGGAGTGATTGGTACTGTTACAAATTTAATTTCAAGTCTTCAAGTAACAGAAACTATTAGAGAATTATTTATTGAAAAATCTTTTAAAAAAGATCAATCATTTACAAAAAATACTTTAGCTGGGAATTTATTATTATATGATTGCGTCCAACACGAAATTACTAAAATAAGATTAAAAAAAAATTTAAATTGTAATGTATGCAAATAAGACTTTATTTTAAATTATCTCTTATAATACTGGTTTATGCTTTTTTTTGTTTACCAAAAACTGTTTTGGGTGGAAATTTACCTAAGTTAGTATCAATTAAAACCTCAAAAGCTAATTTAAGATATGGGCCTGGTAAAAATTATCCTGTAAAATTAGTTTTTATAAAAAAAAAAATACCATTAATTATTGTCGACCAATTTGATCATTGGAGAAAAGTTTTGACAACTAAAAACATGATTGGATGGATCCATAAATCACAATTAGCTATGAAACATAGGAGTATAATATTAAAATCCGACTACTTAAGAAAAAAACCTGAGTTATCATCTAAAAAAGTTGCTTTTTTAAATAATAATGTAAATGTTTCAGTTATTAAATGTAAAGTTTATTGGTGTAAAATAACTCTTAAAAATGGAAATTTTTCAGGATGGTTTATAAAAAAGTATCTATGGGGCTCAAATTATATTATAATCAACTAAATTTAATAGTTACTATGAAGGAATAATCTTGTCATTACTTAAAAATAAATTCAATTATGAGGAATTAATTGCTTGTGCAAAGGGAAAACTTGCTGGCATTGATTTTCCTAGATTACCACTTCCACCTATGCTTATGTTTGATAATATTGTTAATATATCAGAAAAAGGTGGGAATTATAATAAAGGGTTAGCTCATGCTGAGTATAATATTACTCCTGATAAATGGTTTTTTGAATGTCACTTTGAAAACGACCCTGTTATGCCAGGTTGTCTAGGCATGGATGGGTTATGGCAATTACTTGGATTTTGTCTTGGCATTATGGGTGGTCGAGGAAAAGGAAGGGCATTATCTGTAGGTAATGTTAAATTTACTGGTCAAATTTTGCCTATCGCAAAAAAAGTTGAATACATATTAGATTTTAAAAAAATAATAAATAGAAAACTTATGCTTGGAATAGCAGATGGAAAAGTTTTATGCGATAAGCAAATAGTTTTTGAAGCCTTTGATATAAGAGTTGGTCTTTTTCAAGATGAAAAAATTTAATTAGGTATGTAAATGACTGAACAAAGAAGAGTAGTTGTAACCGGTATTGGCGTAGTTAGTCCAATTGGTAATAATCAAAAAGAAGTCAAAGAATCTTTATTTTATAATAAATCTGGAATTAACTTTAGTAAAGACTATTCTGATTTAGGTTTTAGAAGTCATATTCATGGAGATATTAATATAAATATTGAGGACTTTTTAGATAAAAAAGATCTCAGATTTATGGGTAATGGTGCTGCTTACACTGCTATTGCCATGAAGGAGGCCATTCAAGATGCAAATCTTAATGATGAATTAATATCAAATCCTTTAACTGGTTTAATAGCGGGTGCAGGTGGACCAAGTACAATCAATTTATTAAAATCATTTGATATTACAAGAGATAAGGGCCCAAAAAGAGTAGGTCCATTTATGGTACCAAAATGCATGAGTTCAAGTATTTCTGCTTGTCTTTCAACAATGTTTAAAATAAAAGGTCTTAATTATTCAATAACATCTGCATGCTCAACATCTGCACACTGCATTGGTGTAGGTGTAGATAATATAAAATATGGTAATCAAAATATTGTTTTTGCAGGTGGTGGAGAAGAATTAGATTGGACATTATCTGTCCTGTTTGATTCAATGGGAGCATTATCTAGTAAATATAATGATACTCCTCAAAAAGCATCTAGACCATATGATGCTAACAGAGATGGTTTTGTTATCGCGGGTGGTGGTGGCATTGTAATACTTGAAGAATATGAACATGCAAAAAAAAGGGGTGCTAAAATTTATGGAGAAGTATTAGGTCACTTCGCAAACTCAGACGGACATGATATGGTGGCACCAAATGGAGAAGGTGCTGTTAGATGTATGACAAACGCATTAAAGAATACTGACTTAAGAATTGATTATATCAATGCTCACGGCACAAGTACACCCGTTGGAGATACTCAAGAGATAGAAGCAATAAAAAAAGTTTTTTCAAATAAAGGTTATTTACCCAAGATAACAAGTACAAAATCATTAACAGGTCATTCATTAGGAGCTACAGGTGTACATGAGGCTATATATACTCTAATAATGATGAAAAATAATTTTATATCTGGTTCATCTAATATAGAAACACCTGATCCAATAATTGAAAATATTGATATTCCTAGAGAAACTATTGAAAATATAAATTTCAATACGGCATTATCTAACTCATTTGGATTTGGAGGTACAAACGCAACTCTAGTATTTTCAAAGGTTCTAGAAAATTAATATATGAACTTAATGAAAGGAAAAACTGGATTAATAATGGGTATTGCTAATGAAAGGTCCATAGCATGGGGAATAGCAAACGAACTTTTTTTAAACAAAGCAAATATTGTTTTAACCTACCAAAATGATAGTTTAAAAAAAAGAATTGAACCCTTATCAGATAAAATAAAATGTAAAAATTTATATAAATGTGATGTTTCACTACAGCCTGAAAATGAACACTCTATTGAGAATTTAATTAAAAATATAAATAAAGATGTTGGAAATTTAGATTTTGTTGTTCATGCATTAGCATATTCTGATAAAGAAGAACTTAAGGGAAAATATTTAGAAACCTCAAGGCAAAATTTTTTAAGTACCCTTGATATCTCCACTTACAGTTTTACTAGAATTTCAAAGTCCGCTTCAAAAATTATGAAAAATGGGGGTTCTTTATTAACACTTACTTATGTAGGATCAAACAAGACAACTCCGAATTATAATGTTATGGGTGTGGCAAAAGCAGCACTGGAAACATCGGTAAAATATCTATCCGTAGATTTAGGAAAAAATAATATTAGAGTTAATGCAATTTCAGCTGGGCCTATGAAAACAGTTGCTGGTGCAGCTATATCTGGAGCAAGACACGTTTATAAATATTCAGAAAAAATTGCTCCTTTACGAAAGAACCCAGATCTTCAACAAGTTGGAAATGCAGCTTTGTATCTTTTATCAGACATATCGAGTGGTGTAACTGGGCTTACTCATTATGTAGATGGTGGTTTAAAAGTTGTAGGCATTCCTAACCAGGATATGGTCAATATTTAATTATTTATTTTTCCAATTAGGTTTTCTTTTTTCTGAAAATGCTTCCATTCCTTCTTTATGATCTTCTAATGAAAAAGTTGACATAAAAATAGCTCTCTCTGCCCTTAAACCTTCATTTAAAGTTGTTTCATAACTCACATTTACAGTTTCTTTAGCTAGCCTCGCTAACGCAGTAGACTTACTTGCTATTTTATTTGCAACTTTCAAGACTTCTTCATCAAAATTTTCGTTACTAAATACTTTAGCTACTAAACCACATTTTTCAGCATCGTTCGCGTCTATCATATCTCCAGTTAAAATAGCATACATAGCCTTTGATTTACCTATAAATCTAGGCATTCTTTGACTTCCTCCAGCTCCCGGAATTGCACCTACGTTGATTTCTGGTTGCCCAAACTTTGCATTATCAGAGGCTAATATAAAATCACAGGCCATTGCAAGCTCACATCCTCCACCTAAAGCGAATCCTCGAACAGCAGCTATTAATGGTTTTTGAATATATGAAAAATAGGACCAATTTTTTTCTATATATCTAGTTTCAGAAATTTCAGCAAATGAGAGCGGTAACATTTCTTTTAAATCTGCCCCTGCCGCAAAAGCTTTGTTAGAACCTGTTAAGACAATGCAATTTATATCTTCATCTTCGTCAAATTTTTTACATGTAAGATAAATAGCCTCTACAAAACCTGCAGAGAGAGGGTTCAAAGAATTTTCATGATTTAAGGTAACTAGACCAACTTTATCAATTTTTTCTGATTTAACCCAATTCATTTTAATTCGTAATTTTTTTTCATTGTAAACTCTCACCTGTTTCTTGGTCAACTCTTTTCATTGATAATTTTACTTTTCCTCTATCATCAAATCCAATAACCATAACTTTAACTGCATCACCTTCTTTACATACGTCAGTTGTTTTATTTGTTCTCTCTTCTTGCAGTTCCGAAATATGAACTAATCCGTCTTTTGACCCCAAAAAATTAACAAAGGCTCCAAAATCAACTGTCTTTACTACTTTTCCATTATATATTACACCTTTTTCAGGTTCTACTATTATATCATTAATTCTTGCTAAAGCTATTCCCAGACTTTCATCATTTGGTGATGCTATTTTTAATACACCGTTGTCATCAATATCAATCTTCGAAGAAGAAGTTTCGCATATATCCTTAATAACTTTTCCAGATGGTCCTATAATTTCTTTGATTTTATCAACTTTAATTTTAAGTATCTTTATTTTAGGAGCATTTTCTGCCAAGGTTGTTCTTGGTTTTGAGATTGCTTTTTTCATCTCTTTAAGGATATGTTTTCTTCCATCTAGAGCCTGATCAAGCGCAACTTTCATTATTTTACTAGTTATAGATGTGATTTTAATATCCATTTGTAAACTTGTGATACCTTCATCTGTTCCAGCAACCTTAAAATCCATATCACCTAGATGGTCTTCATCTCCTAAAATATCAGAAAGTACTACAAAGTCTTTATTTTCCTTAATTAAACCCATAGCAATTCCAGCTACAGGTTTTTTTAATGGAACACCAGCATCCATTAATGCCAAAGAAGTACCACAAACTGTGGCCATAGAAGAAGATCCATTCGACTCTGTAATGTCAGAGACTACTCTCATTGTGTATGGAAATTCTTCTGTTGAAGGTAGTAAAGGATTGATAGCTCTCCAAGCAAGTTTGCCATGACCAATTTCTCTTCTTCCGGGAGAACCAGTTCTTCCAACCTCACCAACAGAAAAAGGAGGGAAGTTATAATGTAACATAAATTGTTCTTTAGAATCTCCATCTAGTCCATCAATTATTTGAGAATCCTGTGAAGAACCAAGTGTTGTAACAACAAGTGCTTGTGTTTCACCTCTAGTAAATAAAGAGGATCCATGTGTTCTTGGAAGTATGCCAACTTCTGCGACAATATTTCTAACAGTTTTATCATCTCTTCCATCAATTCTTTTTTTTGTTTTTAGAATAGAAGTTCTTACAATATCGGCTTCTACTTTTTTAAAAACACTAGAAAATAAGTTTAGGTTTATTTCATCACCATAATCTTTTTTTATTTTTTCTTTAATATTAACTAACTCATTATGTCTTGATGTTTTTTCTTCAATTTTATAGGCTTTTTCGATTTCTTTTTTGAACCCTTTAACTAATTTAAGGTAATTTTTTTCTTCTGGAATCTCTTCATCAATTGATATTGGCTCTTTTGCTGCAACTTCAGCTAATTCAATAATACCTTTAATCACATTCTTTAATTCTTTATGGCCAAAATCAACGGCACCAAGCATAATTTTTTCATTTAATTCACTAGCCTCCGATTCAACCATTAATACGCCATCATTAGTTCCAGCAACTACAAGGTCAAGAAAACCTTTATTTTCTTTGTCTATCTTTGGATTTAATATATATTTTTTTCCGTCCCAACCAACTCTACATGCTCCAATAGGTCCCATAAATGGCAACCCAGACAGGGTTAATGCCGCAGATGCTGCAATAATTGCAACTATATCAGGGTCATTTTCAAAATCATACTCAAGTACTGTTGCAATAATTTGAGTTTCACGTTTAAAATTTTTGTGAAATAACGGTCTTATTGGTCTATCAATTAATCTTGAAGTTAATGTTTCTTTTTCTGAAGGGCGACCCTCTCTTTTAAAAAAACCTCCTGGTATCTTGCCAGCTGAAAAAGCTTTTTCTTGATAATTAACTGTTAGAGGGAAAAAATCGGCTTCCGAATTAATTTTTGCTGCCGTTGCTGTACATAGAACAGTTGTACCACCATAAGTTACAAGCACAGCACCATCCGCTTGTCTTGCAATTTTACCAGTTTCAAACGTTAGTTTTTCACCACCAAATTTAACTTCTTTCCGATAAACTTCAAACATATCTCTACCTATTATTCAATTTAATTGAATTAACTATCTTCTTAACCCAAGAGATTTAATTAAATCACTATATCTAGTTTCACTTTTGTGCTTTATATAAGAAAGTAAATTCCTTCTTTTTCCAACCATGCTTAACAATCCACGTCTAGATATGTAATCTTTGTGATGTTCTTTCAAATGCTCTGTAAGTGATTTAATCTTTTCAGACAAAATAGCAACTTGAACATCAGCTGAGCCCGTATCTTTATCATTTAACTTAAACTCTTGTATCAATTTTGATTTTTTTTCTTTTGTGATTGACATACTTTCCCTCTTTTACAAATTAAAAACTCTAGTTGGTTTAACAAAATTATTCTCTATTTTAAAAAAACATATAAGTCTATTTTCATTTTTACATATCATAAAATTATTCTTACTATTGGATAACAAAGGTTTTTTATTTTTATCATCATCATTTAATTCATCTAAACAAATTTTTTGGCCATTTCTTATGGCAGTCTCCTGCTTTTTTGTAAGATTTATAAAAGGTAAACTTTCTAAAACTTTCTCAATAGGCAAAATATTTTTTAAAATCGTTGAACTATGTATTAATTTTTCTGATAAATCCAGTAAAATCGCAAATTTAGTTGAAAAATTTCCAATGTGCGTTCGTCTTAATTTAAATATATGACCAAAACAATTCATTTCCTCACCCAAATCTCTTCCTAGAGCTCTAATATAAGTACCTTTTGAACAAATGCATTCAAAAGAACAATAATCTTTATCTATATATTTGTTAATTTTGAAGGTTTCAATAAAAACAGTTCTTGCATTCAACAAAAAATCTTCATTATTTCTTGCCAATATGTATGCTCTTTTACCATTTACTTTTATAGCTGAAAAATTTGGTGGTATTTGCTCAATTTTACCTGTAAAATTTTTAATAGTTTTTTTTATATCTTGTAATCTAGGCCTAATTCTAGTACTTGAAATTAAGGAGCCCATTTTATCGTCAGTAGATGTTTTTTCTCCCCATTTAATAATAAACTTATAGCGTTTTGTAAATTGTTGAATTACTCCAATACTCTTAGTTGCTTCTCCAATTGCTATAGGTAACAAACCTGAAGCCATTGGGTCTAAAGTTCCCGCATGACCGACTTTTTTAATAGAAAGAGAATTAGAAATTAAATTAACAACTTTTCTTGAAGATATTCCTTCTGGTTTATCAACAAACAGCCAACCATTAATTTTCATTTCTTACCTATTTATGGTTGCTAGTATATTATTAATTTTATTTGAATATTGAAAAGAGTTATCAAAAAAGAATTTTATTTTTGGAGTGAATTTTGAAGTCAAATTTGATGCTAATTTTTTTTGTATCAACTTAGACTTATTATTTAATTCATCAATAAAAACCCTATTTTCATCAACCGAATTGGTAGTCACAAATATTTTTGCATTTTTTAAGTCAGAACTTAATATTACATCCACAATAGTCAAATTCTTGCTGTCAAAGTTCTCGAAAATAAAATCTTCTTTTATAAAAAAATTCGAAACTAGGAATCTTATTTGTTGTCCAACTTTTAACTGTCTATTTGAAGGTTGTTTTTTATTATTCATAAATTAATTATAGTGTTTTTTTTATTTCTTTTACTTCAAAACATTCCATTATATCACCAACCTTAATGTCATTATAATTCTCTAAACCCATTCCACACTCCAGCCCAAATTTAACCTCTTTGACTTCGTCTTTAAATCTTTGCAAAGTTTTAAGTTTTCCTTCATGAACAACTATATTTTCTCTTAAAAGCCTAAAACTACAACCTCTTTTTATAACACCCTCTGTCACGGAACAACCTGCAATTTTCCCATGGTTAGTTATATTAAAGACTTGTTTAATCTCAGCATAGCCTATGAATTCTTCTTGAAGATCAGGATCTAACATTCCAGAAAGACCATTTTTAGCATCCTCAATAAGTTCATAAATTATTGAGTGATATCTAATCTCAACCAGATCTCTTTTAGCCATTTCCCTAGCTTGAGGTATTGCTCTTACATTAAAACCAAAAACAAGCGCTGAAGATGCAACAGCTAAAGATATATCAGATTCATTAATTGGTCCAACTGAGCCAGACAAAACTTTAACTCTGATTTTTTCGTCACCTAATTTTGCTAATGCTACTTTTATAGCTTCTAAAGATCCATGAACGTCGGTTTTAATAACAACAGGTAATTCTGTAATCTCTCCTGACTGAATATTAGCTAACATTTGTTCAACTGTCCCTCTTGATGATAATGCTGCTTGTTTTTCTTTAAGTTTTCTAGATCTATATTCTGCAACCTCTCTTGCTTTTGATTCACTCTCTACTACATTAGCTGTATCACCAGCCATTGGAGTCCCTGATAATCCTAAAACCTCAATAGGAGATGAAGGCATAGCTTCATTAACTCTCTCACCTAAGTCATTAATTAGCGCTCTAACTTTTCCACTTTCAGTACCAACAACAATAATATCACCTACTCTGATAGTTCCTGAAACCACCAATAAAGTGATTACTGGACCTTTGCCTTTTTCTATTTTAGACTCAATGACAACACCAGAAGCTGGACAATCTGGATCACTTTTTAATTCTAAGATCTCCGCTTGCAATTCAATTGCTTCTATTAACTGATCTAATCCTGATTTTTTCAAAGCGGATATATTTATACATTGTATATCACCACCCATATCTTCTGGAATTAAATCATATTGAAGTAATTCATTTTTAACTTTCTGAGGGTCAACGTCAATTTTATCACATTTATTAACAGCTACAATAATTGGAACTTTTGCTGACTTAGCATGATTAATTGCTTCTATACTTTGTTGTTTAATCCCATCGTCAGCTGCCACAACTAATACTACTATATCAGTTATATTTGCTCCTCTTGCTCTCATTTCTGAAAAAGCCTCATGTCCTGGTGTGTCAATAAATGATATAAAATTACCATTCTTAGTTATGATTTGATAAGCTCCAATATGTTGGGTAATCCCACCGGCCTCACTTTTAACAACATTAGTTTTTCGTAAAGAGTCTAATAAGGATGTTTTGCCATGATCTACATGTCCCATAATAGTTACAACTGGGGGTCTGGGAACAAGATTTTCAGATGTTTCGTTATTTTTAACTAAATCTAGCTCTATATCAGAATCTGAAACACGCTTGACTTTATGGCCAAATTCATTTGTAATTAATTCAGCTGTATCTGCGTCTATAACTTGTGCAGCTGTAGCCATTATACCATTTTTCATTAACTCTCTAACAACATCTGCAGTTTTTTCAGACATTCTGTTTGCTAGTTCAGAAACCAAGATCGTGTCTGGTATGATAACATCTCTAATTTGCTTAACTGAGGGTACGGAAACTTCTGATTGTAATTTTACTTTTTCTCTTCTACGTTTAATAGAAGCAAGCGAACGAAATCTAATATTTTCACTATCTAAAGCTCTTGCAATAGTAAGTTTACCTTCTCTTTTTTTCTCATAACCCTTAGGTGTTATTTTTTTAGAATTATCTTTAAAGGTATCTTTGTTCGGAGTTTTTTTTGAAGGTTTACTGTCATCAATTTTTTTTTCTTCATAAAAGTTGTTTTTAGTGTCCAATGAAGAAAAGTTTTTGTTCACTAATTTTTGATTACTTTTGGTTTCCAATTCTTTAATAGATTTCCTTGATTCCAAGTCATTTTTTTTCCTGTAAACTTCATTTTCAGCTAAGGCAGCTGTTCTAGCAAGGCCATCTTTAAGCTCTTTACTTCTTTTTGAAATTTGCTCTGCACTTAATGTGCTATTAACACCATTGTGATCATTTTTAGATGTAAATTTACTTTCAAAATTTCTCTTAGATCTTTTTACCTCTACTTGAACAGTATTTCGACCAGACCTTGAATTAGTTGTAACACTTGAAGGCATCTTATTAGGATACAAATTCGACCTTAATGTTAATTTACCACCTGATAAACTTAATTTTTTTCGTTCTTTTGAATTATTTTCAGACATTTTTATTTTTATTTCATCTTCTCTTCATCAAACCAATGCTTTCGAGCTTCCATTATTACCTCTCCTGCTTCATTTTCATTATTGAATACTTTTTTTCCTAATAATGTGAATAATTCTTCACTGTCTAAATCTGCAAGATCATCTAGAGTCTTAATATCATTTTCCACCAAAGTCAAAATATCAAATTTTGATAGATGACTAAATTCATATAGCTTGTTGTCAATTCCACTTGATTTAAGTTTTTTTTCTATATTTTCGTTTTGAATCCTAACATAATTTTGTGCTCTTTCTTTTAATTCTGTTGATAATTCTTCCTCGAAACCTTCTATATTATTTAATTCATCTACAGAAGTATTTGCAATTTCATTGATTGATGAATAACCTTCTGCAACTATTAAATGAGCTATTACATCATCAACATCTAAAGCTTCAATGAAGATTTTTGTCCTTTCATTGATTTCTTCTTGTCTTTTATCAGATTCATCACTTTCAGAAATTACGTCTATGTACCAATTACTTAAATCAGAAGCTAATCTAACATTTTGACCTCTTCTACCAATAGCAAGTGATAATTGATCATCAGGAACAATTACTTCCATTCTACCTGCCTCTTCATCCATAATTACCTTAGATGGAACAGCAGGTGCTAAAGAGTTTATTACAAAAGTAACTGGATCCTCGGACCAAGGTATAATCTCAATTTTTTCACCTTGTAATTCATTTACAACTGCTTGAACTCTTGACCCTCTCATTCCAACACAAGCTCCAACAGGGTCAATTGTATTATCTTTAGAATAAACACTAATTTTAGCTCTACTACCAGGTTCTCTAGCAACACTTTTAACCTCAATTATACCATCATATATCTCGGGTACTTCTTGGGTAAATAATAAACTTAAAAATTCATTGCATGATCGTGAAAGAAAAATTTGAGGCCCTCTTGTTTCTTCACTTACGTTTAAAATGTAAGTTCTTACTCGGTCACCTGGCTTTAATTGCTCTCTAGGAATCATTTCTTCTTTTCTAATCACCCCTTCAGCTTTACCAATATCAAGTGTCACTGAAAAATTATCAAATCTTTTTACAGTACCTAGTATTATCTCGCCAACCCTATCTTTAAATTGATTATATTGACGTAATCTTTCAGCATCTCTTACTTTTTGAGAAATAACCTGCTTAGCACTTTGTGCAGCTATTCTTCCAAAATCAAAAGGAGGTAGTTCTTTTTTATGATAGTCACCAATTTTTAGAGATTTGTCTCTTCTAAGAGCTTCTTCAATTGACATTTGTGTTGATTCATTTTCTACCTCTTGAACAACTTGTGTGTATTGTTCAATAGAAATAGCTCCGTTATTTCTATTTACAGTAGCTCGTATATCTCTCTCCAATCCATATTTGGATCTAGCTGCCCTTTGAATAGCATCCTCCATAGCTAAGATAACGTCCTCTTTATCAATTAACTTTTCTCTAGCTACGGTTTCAGCTACTTGAATAAGTTCAATCCTTGGAATGTTCTCCATTTAAAAAACCTCTTTAATTATCCTAAAACTAAAATTTCAATAGTAATAACTTATAAGAGTATAATTTGAAATAGAAAATTAATTTTTTTTAAAAAAAAACCAATTTACTGTTTTTTTATCTTCCAATGCTTTATTAACATATCTAGTATTTATAACCCATTTTGGTTTTATATTTTTATAGTTATATCCATTTTTTATCCATAAAAAATCTTTCCTTACATGTAGTTGCTCCAATACCCAGCTTTTCATTACGTTATGATCTGTTGATATAATGAGTTTACCTTCACTTTTCAAAATCTTATTAAGGTCATCAAGGAATTTTTGTTGTATTAATCTTCTTTTTTTATGTTTATTCTTTGGCCAAGGATCTGGTTGTAAAATTAAAATTAAATCAAAAAAATTAATTTTAAACTTTGTTATTATTAAATGAATGTCATCTGGCCAAATTTTAATATTTTCAATATTTTTATTTACAATTTGTTTGAGTAACTTAGCACACCCATTATAATAAGCATCACATCCAAAAAATAAATTGTTTGGTTGTTTTAAAGACATATTAACCAAGTTATCACCATTTCCAAAACCTATTTCTAAAATGTTTTGGTTATATCCTCGAAGTTCTAATTGAAAAATTTGATCATCTTGTAAATAAAATCTATGACTAAAATCTTTCACAAGTTTAAAGTTCTTTGAAGAAATTTTTCTACCTTTACGACGACCATAAAATTGTTTTTGATTTTTGAAAAACAATCTACCCTATAACTCTTTTTTTAGGATGTCTACAAGATCTGTTTTTTCCCATGTAAACGATCCTTTTAATAACTCATCTGGTTTTCTACCAAAATGACCATAAGATGTTGTTGGAACATAAATTGGATTATTTAATTTAAGTTTATCTCTAATACCTTTGGGTGATAAATCTACATTTTGTATTAAAAATTCTTCAATAACTTGGTCATCTACTTTACCTGTTCCAAAAGTGTTAACATAAAAAGACAAAGGCTCTGGTACACCTATTGCGTAGGCTATTTGAATACTACACTTAGAAGCTAAATTAGAGGCAACAATATTTTTTGCTAAGTATCTTGTCATATATGCGGCGGATCGATCCACTTTTGTTGGATCTTTTCCTGAAAACGCACCACCACCATGGTGAGCAGATCCACCATAAGTATCTACTATTATTTTTCTTCCTGTTAATCCGGTATCTCCATCAGGACCTCCAATGACAAACCTTCCAGTTGGATTAACTAAAATATCATCACTACTATATTTCCATTCTTTAGGCAGAACTTTTTTTACAACACCAATTATAAATTCTTTCAAATCTATTTGACTATAATCCTCCACATGCTGTGTTGAAACAACTATTTTTTTTGCACCAATTGGTTTAGATCCATCATATTCTACAGATAATTGAGACTTACTATCTGGTCCTAAAAAATCTGCTTTTCCTGAATGTCGTATTTCTGACAATTCTTTTAAAATTAAATGTGAATAATATATTGGCGCTGGCATTAAAGATACAGTTTCATCTACAGCATATCCAAACATTAAACCTTGATCTCCCGCTCCTTCTTCTTTGTTTTCACTTTGATCAACTCCGATAGCTATATCACTTGACTGATTATGTAAATAATTATCAACTTTAATATTTTCCCAATGAAACCCAGGTTGTTCATAGCCAATTTTTTTTATAGCTAATCTTATAGTTTCTTCAATCTCGTGAAATAAGTTTTTTTTATCTACATCTAGTCTATATTCACCAGCTATAACTACTTTATTTGTTGTTACAAGAGTTTCACAAGCAACTCGGCTATAAGGGTCTTTGCTGATCATTAAATCAACAACAACATCTGATATAAGGTCACTAATTTTGTCTGGGTGTCCTTCAGAAACTGATTCAGATGAAAACAAATAATTTCTCATTTAAAATTCCTTTTTAAAAAAAAAATTGATAAAATATTAATTGTAAATATATAAATTATCAAAATCAAAAATATATAATTACCATATTTTTTGAACATAGTGCCATTTGTTTTGTTAATCAAATTAAAAGATAAAATTCCATCTTCGTTGTAATTTAATTTTTCTAATACTTCTCCATAAGGGCTCACTAAACCAGAATAACCTGTATTTGCTACTCTTATCACAGGTATTCCAAATTCTACCGCTCTTATTTTGGCAAACTGAAAATGTTGAATGGGGCCAATAGTATTTCCAAACCAACCATCATTTGTTATATTAATAATCAATGTTGTTTCTTCATCTAAGAATTTAAAAATCAAATTACTAAAAAGTATCTCATAACATATTAGAGGAACAAATTTATAATAATTTTTAATAGCTACAGCCTTATTTTGATTACCACTTGAAAAATCTATCTTATTTTCAAAAAAATCAAATCTTGGTAGTAAATTTCTGAATGGCAAAAATTCACCAAAGGGAACAAGAACTTGTTTACTATAAATATTTTTTACTTCTTCTTTAGAATTTAATAATAAGGCAGAATTAAAAAAATTACCTTCATTTGTAGAAATTGATCCAGTAAATAAAAATTCATTTTTTTTAGAATTTAAAAATTTTTGCGACAAATCTTTTATTACTGCCTTGTCTCTAGGATATACTCCCAAAAAAGCTGTTTCTGGCCAAATGTTTAATACTGAAAGATAATTACCATTATGTTTTGCTCTTGATAAATCAATAAGTTTTTGATGATGATTTGATTTAAGAATTTTTTTCCATTTAATCTCTTGCTTTATATTTGGTTGAATGGCTTTTATTAAATGAGTTTCATTGTGAGATGGAATTGGTTGATTTAAATATCTGTAATATGATTTCATCAACAAAAACACAGTTGGAGTTAATAAAAGAAATATTGGTAATATTGATTGCCTTTTATATTTAATAATTAATAATGGCAAGATTATAATGATAAGAAATATAAAATTCATGGAGTAGGAACCTATGAATGAAAATCCCTGAATTAATACTTCTTGAGAAGCAAAAAAATTTCCTGGCATAAGCCAAGGAAAATTTAAAAGTTCACCTCTTAAATACTCAATAATTGACAAGAATATCATAATATTAATATGAATTTCGCCAACTTTTGATGAAATAAGTTTTGCAATAATAAAAGCTATACACCAAATCAAAGATAAAAATAATGGAAGTAACGCTGCAGCAATAGGCATTAGAAACAAATAAAAACCTGATTTTACCAAAAATGCGTTAGCTACCCAATACAAACCAAGAAGAAACCATCCTAAAGAAAAAGAAAATGATAAACAAAATACATGTTTTAAATTACTAGTTTTACAAATTCCAAATATTGCAAATGAAAAACAAAATATTAAAGGATATAACTTATAAGGTTCTAGTGAAAAAGTTGCCAAACCTCCTAATAAAAAATATATTGGAATATGAACTGATAATTTATTTAACCTCATTTAACGATTTTAAGCCTTTAATTTTAACCTCAATTATTTTTCTTTTATCTGAATTTATTATTTCAAACTCTATTTTATTCTTAGAATCTCTAATAACTTCACCTTTTATTGGCACTCTCCCAGATAAGCTTACAATATAACCGCCCAATGTTTCAAATTCTTCATTTTTAAACTTGGACAAATCTAGATTCAATTTTTCTTGGAGAAAATCAAGTGATGCTCTAGCCTCTACAATTATTGTATTGTAGTTTAGTTTTTCTATTTTAATTTCAGATGTTTCATCGTGTTCATCTTCAATTTCTCCAACAAGTTCTTCTACGAGATCCTCAATTGTAACTAATCCATCAATACCTCCATATTCATCCACGACTAATGCCATATGCCTCTTTTTGATTCTCATCTCATGCAATAGATCTAACAAACTTATTGAAGGTGCTATAAAAATTGGATCTTTAAGAATATATTTTATATGATTTTTTTTCTTTGAATTTATATTTGCCAAAACATCTTTTATGTGAATAATTCCAACGATATCATCTTTTGTTTCACCAGTTACTGGTACTCTACTATGATTAGCTTTTGTTAATTGATTTACAATGTTATTAAAATTATCTGACATTGACACTGTCACTATATCGACCCTTGGCACCATTACATCAACAGCCGTTATTCCTCTAAGACCTGCTAAATTTTTTAATAATTCATTTTCATGTTTTTGGGTTTTATTTACCTCAAGTTTTGAATTAATACGGCGTGATACAAATTGTTCAAGATCATCATCTGAATTATATGATTGAACGTTTTTTTTTTCTATCAGTGATGACTTTAGAAAATTAAAAAATTTAAGCATAAGGGTTTTTGATCCCTAAATTTTTTAATATAGATATTTCAATTTTTTCCATTTTTTTTCTTTCACTATCCGTCTCATGATCATACCCTAAAATATGTAAAATTGCGTGCAAAAAAATATGTACAAAATGATCCTTAAACAAAACATTATTTATCTTTGATTCACAAAAAATTCTCTCCATAGATATTATTATTTCACCTAAATGAATTTCTTGTTCAGTATTTTTAAAATAATTCATTTCATTGATCGTAGACTTGAAAGATAATACATTTGTAGGCTTGTTCAGATTTCTGTATTTAAGGTTAACTTCTTTAATTTCTGAATCATTAGTGAGTAATATAGAAAAAATAAGTTTATTTTTTTTCAGGAATGGATCTATATATCTTTTAACATTGGATAAAATTAAATCAAATATTCTTATTTTACGCAAATAATAAATTTCATTGTAAAAATCTAAATGTTTGAATTTAAACTCTAAGGTAAATTTTTTATTTTTATATAAACTGAATTTTTCGGAAATCATTCTTTTACTTAACAAAAAACTGTCACTTTTCATAAGCGTCTATAATTTCCGAAACAATTTTATGACGTACAACATCTCTTTTATTTAAATTAACAAATTTTATAGTTTTTAAACTAGCAAGTTTTTTTTTAGCTGTGCTTAATCCAGAATCATTTATGTACTTAATATCAATTTGAGTTAAGTCTCCATTGATGATTAATTTTGACCCATAACCTAAACGAGTTAGAATCATTTTCATCTGAATTGACGATGTGTTTTGAGCTTCATCAATAATTACAAATGAATTTTTAAAAGTTCTACCTCTCATAAAGGCAACAGGGGCAATTTCAATAATTCCTTCTTGTATTTTTTTTTCAACTAGTTCAAAAGGTATCATTTCATATAAAGCGTCATAAATTGGTCTTAGATATGGATCAACTTTGTCTTTCATGTCACCTGGTAAAAAACCTAAATTCTCACCCGCTTCTACAGCTGGTCTAGATAAAATTATTTTATCTATATTCCCTTTTTTTAAGAACTCTACAGCTTTTGCAACTGCTAAATAAGATTTACCTGTGCCAGCGGGACCAAGACCAAATATTACGTCGTATTCATTGACAGCTTGTATGTATTTTTTTTGTCCATCACTTTTGGGATAAATAGTTTTTTTCCATGTATCAATCGTATTTGATATTTTAGATGAGGTGTCAACAGAATTTTTATTTTTTAACATAATATATTCAGATTCAAAAATTGAAAAATCTATGATTTGATTGTTTTTTTTATTTATTAATAATATATCATAAACTTTATTTATCAAATTTTCAGCTAATTCTACATTTTGCTTTTCGCCATCAATAATTAACTTATTTCCGAAAAAACTGATGTCTACGTCTATTATATCATTAAGCTTATCTATATTTTTTGAATTTTCGCCCAGTAATATATTCAAATCATCATTAGAGTTAAAAGTTAACTGTACTTGTAATTGGTTTGTTTGATCTAGTAGTTTGGGACTAAGAGCCTTTGTTTTAAGCATTTTTTGTGAAAGCACCTAATAAACTATTTTGATTTGATTTAATAATTTTGACCTTTAACATTGATCCAATAAATTTTTCAATATTTTTTTCAACTAGAAAGTTTCCTTCATTTATGTACACAGTTTGATTGTAAGGAGATCTCCCCAACAGCTGATTATTTTTATTTTTATCTGTAATTAAAATAGGAATCACTAAATTCTCTTTGCTCTTGTTAAAAATTAACTGATGATAATTAAGCCTATTTTGAATTTCATGAAGTCTAACTTTCTTAATATTTTCGTCAACAATTTCGTCCAATTCTGAAGATTTTGTTCCTGGTCTTGATGAATACATAAAAGAAAATGAACTTGCAAACTCAACTTCATTTATAATATCTAGTGTTTTTTGATGATCCTCTTTGGTTTCGCCAGGATGACCTACTATAAAATCCGATGAAATTGCAATATCTTTACAGTATTTTCTAACCAATTCAATTATTTTTAAATATTCACTAACTGTATGCTTTCTGTTCATTTTTTTTAAAATATTATCAGATCCTGATTGTATTGGCAGATGTAAATAAGGCATTAATTTTTTTACGTTTTTATGAGCTTTAATTAAGTCTAAATCCATATCAAGAGGATGTGATGTAGTATAACGTATAGACTGAATTTCATTAATTTTTGCTATGTCTTCTATTAAGGATCCTAAATTATAAGAACTACTTTTATTTGAATTATCTCTCCAAGCATTTACATTTTGACCAAGTAATATCACCTCTTTTACACCATTTTGAGCCATTATCTTTATCTCTTCCAATATAGATTTTCTTGGCCTTGAATATTCTGGACCTCTCGTGAAAGGAACAACGCAAAAAGAACAAAATTTGTCACATCCTTCTTGTATTGTTACGAAGTCTGATACCTTACATTTTTTTGTATCAAAGTTAAGTTGATCAAATTTAGGGACTTCTGGAAATCTTAAATTTATTTCTTTTTTCTTTGAATTTTTATTTATTTTTTCAAGTAATTTTGGAAGATCTGTGTACGCTTGTGGTCCTACAACTAAGTCTACCCATGGTGATCTTTTAGTTATTTCTTTTCCTTCTGCTTGTGCAACGCAACCAGCAACAGCAATAATAGGTTTTTTTAAATTATTATTTTCATAAGTTTTTTTTATTCTTCCTAAATCAGAATACATTTTTTCAGCTGCTTTGTCTCTAATATGACATGTGTTTAATATTACTAAATCAGCCCCTTTAATCTCTTCAGAAGCTTCATAGCCATGATCATTTAACAAATTAGACATGTGATCACTATCATAAAAGTTCATTTGACAACCATATGTTTTAATGAATAACTTTTTCATAATATTAAATTAATTTGATCATCTATTATTTTATTCATTTGAGTAAATGCTATCAATAGCACGATGCAGAGTGTATGTCATATCTTTTCTATTTCTATAATGTTTTCCATTAAGAGGCGGTAAAAATATTATTTTAGTTTTTATTGAAAATAATTTTAAGATATTAATTAAATGTGGTTTTAAATCCATATCACCATACCAAGCAATAATAGGTTTTAACCATCTATTTAGAGGCATTCCATTAATGCTTTTGTATTTAATAACGATAGGTTGAATTAAGATATTTTTTTTTTCCAAAGAAGTAAGTAAACTAGACTTGAAATTAAGCACTCTTATTCCATCAGATGTAGTTCCCTCTGGAAATAAAATGACATTGTTGCCTTTAGAAATATAATCATAAATTATTGATTTATTGTTTTTTAAAAATCTTAAATTTCTATTGATAAATATTGTATTCCCAACCCTAGATAAAAAACCGATGATTGGCCACTTAGAAATATCATTTTTTGCAATAAATCTTCCATTAATTATGGAGCCTAATACTGGTATGTCTAAATATGAAAGATGGTTCGATACATAGAGTGTTGGTAAATTATTTAGATTTCTTTCACCAATAACCTCAACATTAATATTTACAAGCCACAAAACTAATTTATGAAAGGTTTGAACTATTTTTTGACTTATTTTTTTTGAAAAGATTTGTAAAAGAAATTTCAAAAATATTAAAAATATGGATAGAAATATAAAAATCAGAAATTTAAAATAACAACTTATTTTGTCTA
>QCNM01000019.1 GCA_003210115.1 SAR116 cluster bacterium AG-426-A06
CGCAGTAAATTTGATGTTTTTATATCCAAATTTAGATAAAGAAAATATTAAAGAAAATTTTAATCATTTTAAATGGAATAATGATCAAGAAAATTTTAATGCTTGGACTAAAGGAAACACAGGATATCCTATAGTAGATGCGGCTATGAAAGAATTGTGGGATACTGGTTGGATGCATAATAGAGCAAGAATGATTACAGCATCTTTTCTAACAAAACATTTATTAATACCCTGGCAATGGGGAGCAAATTGGTTCCACAATACATTATTAGATTCAGACTTTGCCTCAAATTACGCTAGCTGGCAATGGGTCGCAGGTTGTGGAGCTGATGCAGCACCATATTTTAGAATATTTAACCCCCTCACTCAAAGCTTAAAATTTGATCCATCAGGAAAATATATAAAACAATATATTCCAGAATTAAAAAACCTTGATTCAAAAGAGATACATGCACCATCCAAAAGTTCATATAAATCAATGATAGTTGATCATAAATTTGCCCGTGAAAGAGCACTAAATACTTACTCGCATTTAAGAAAGAATAATTCATGAAAATAGCTATTATAGGATCAGGAATATCTGGTTTATCTACAGCTTTTTATTTATCAAAATTTTCTGATGTTACAATATTTGAAAAAAATAAAAAGTTCGGTGGTCATGCAAATACATATGATTTTAATTTTGGAAATAAAGATATCCCTGTTGATTGCGGATTTATTGTTTATAATAAAAAAAATTACCCAAATTTTATAAAAATTCTTGATTATTTAGATGTGCCTAACGATTCATCAGACATGTCATTTGCAATGTCCGTGGATAAAGATTTTGAATATTCTGGATCATTAATTGGAATGTTAGCAAATTATAAAAACTTATTGGACAAAAATTATCATAAAATGATTTACGATATTTTTAGATTTTTTAAACTAAGTCCAAAATATTTAAAAAAAGTTGATGATGATTGCACATTAAATGAATTTTTAAATAGATTTGATTTTTCTAATCATTTTAATAAATATCATATAATACCCATGGCTTCTGCTATTTGGTCATCTCCAGAAAAAGAAATATTGAGATTCCCCGTAAAATCTCTTTTTGATTTTTTATAATAACCATCAGCTACTTAATTTTGTTGAAAGACCTCAATGGAGAACAATTAAAAATGGTTCAAAAAACTATGTTGATAGTTTAATTTCACATTTGAGATTAAATAAAAAAAATATATTTAAATTAGAGACCGAAATCATTGATATCAAAAAAAGTAGATCAAAACATATAGTCATAGATAAAAAAAATAAACAGTATGAATATGACTATATTGTTTTAGCATGTCATACCGATCAATCTTCTAAAATTATTAAAAATATAGACAAACATGTCTCTGAATTATTAAACAAATTTAGATATCAAAATAATTTAGCTTATCTTCATTTTGACCAAAGTTTAATGCCTAAAAATAAATTAATTTGGTCAAGTTGGAATTATAGCACTAATTCTAAAAAACAAATATCATGCATAACTTATTGGATGAACAAACTTCAAAATTTAGATATAGATAAGAATATTTTCGTTACATTAAATCCTATTCAAATTCCAAAAGAAAATAAAATTATTAAAATTTTTAAATATGAGCATCCTATATATGACCAAAACTCCCTTTCAGTTCAAAAAAAAATTAAATCATTCCAAGGTAAAAATAATATTTTTTTTGCAGGTGCTTGGAACGGATATGGATTTCATGAAGATGGTGTTAAATCTGCTTTAAATATTGCAAAAACATTAAAAGTTGATCTTAGTTGGATAAATAAGAATGAAAAGTCTAATTAATTTCTGTAATGGCAAAATTATTCATCAAAGAATTGGAAAAATAGAACATAAATTTATAAATTTACATCTTTTTTTACTAATTAATATTTCAAAAATTAAGAGTTATGATATGTCATCTATATCAACAAAAGTAACATTATTATCTATTAATAAATTTAATATTTTATCATGGTACGTAAAAGATCATGGTAATCGAAAGAATCAAAAAGTTGAAAAATTAAAAGAATATATAATTAAATTATCAAAAGTAAAAAAATTTGACGATATTTATCTATTATGTTTCCCTAGAATTCTTAATTTTGGTTTTAATCCAATTTCAATATATTTTTTCTCCTATAATAATAGAATCACACATACCATATATGAAGTTAAAAATACATTTGGTGACATACATCATTACATATCAAACAATGTAGTTTCTAAGAGTGTATTTAATAAAAGAATGTTTGTATCGCCTTTTTTTGAGAATGATGGACATTATGAAATTTTATCTAAATTAAATAATAAATCAGTTTTTGTAAAAATTAATTATATTGTAAAAGATAACATAAAACTAAAAGCATTTTTAAATGCAACAATAATTAAAAGTAATAACATTGCAGTATTTTTTGCATTAATAAAAAATTTTGTATTTCCTGGGAAAGTATGGATAAATATTCATTATCAAGCATTGAAATTGTTTTTAAAAAAAATTAAGATCGAAAAAAAACCCTTAGAAAATAAAGTTAAGCATACCTTTGTAGAAAAATCATAAAATGAATATGTGGACAAAAATCTTTTTACTAGCGTTAAGTAATTTGAAATATGGTAAGTTAAAATTATCAATTGGTGGAAATAATCATTTTATTTCTGGAAAACTATCTGGACCTAGTGCTAATTTAAAAATTGAAAATATAGATATCATTAAAAAAATACTAATTGAAGGTTCTGTTGCGTTCGGTGAAGAATATGTTAATGGCAATATTAAAACATCTAATTTAGAAAATTTATTAAGTTACTTTGCTATTAATAATGATGAAGTTGAAAAAAATATAAAGTATAATCTATTATTTAAAATTAGAAATAAGTTAAGTCACTATTTCAATAAAAATACAAAAAAAGGATCAAAGAAAAACATTCATTCTCATTATGATTTAGGAAATAATTTTTATAGAATTTGGCTAGATAAATCAATGACATACTCATCAGCAATTTTTAAAAATGAAACTGATGATTTACACTTTGCTCAAAAGAATAAATATAATCAATTGTTAAATCTAGCTGAAATTAAAGATAGTGATGAAGTTTTAGAAATTGGATCTGGTTGGGGTGGTTTTGTTGATCAAATAATAAGTTATTTTAATTGCAAAATTACAACAACTACAATTTCCGAAGAGCAATACAAATATGTGACATCAAAGTTTTTAAAAATTAAGAGTAAAAATATAAATTTATTAAAAAAAGATTACAGAGATCTAACAGGTAAATTTGATAAAATAATATCTATTGAAATGTTTGAAGCTGTAGGAAGAGAATTTTGGGATGTTTATTTTAAAAAATTGAAATCACTACTAAATAGAAATGGAATAATAGTTTTACAAACAATTACAATTAAAAATAATGCCTTTGATTATTATAAAAGAAATCCAGATTTCATTCAAAAACACGTTTTTCCAGGAGGCATGTTACCTAGTATGGACATACTCAAAAAGATTTTAGAAAATAACAAATTACAAATTATTGAAAATAATAATTATCCAGAGCATTATGCAAAAACTTTAAATAAGTGGAGAAATAACTTCAACTCATCCTTAGATGAAATTAAAAATAATGGATTTGATGATAAGTTTATAAGACTATGGAATTATTACTTAGCTTATTGTGAAAGTGGTTTTAAAACTAAAAGAATTGGCCTAAACCAAATTAAAATTATGCACAACTAAATTCTCCTTCTTACAAAACTTAAAACAAATTTAAATATAAGTCCGAAGATTGGTATTTTAGTATAGAAATTATTATAACTATCCCAATAATCAATATGAGAAACAATTTTTTTATTTTTATTTACAATAACTTCCGAAAGACCATAAATAGAATTATTTTTATTAAATGCAAAAAAAATCATTTCCCATTTTATGACATACATATTATTTTTGGAGATAATATTTAGCACCTTAAATTCTACATTATCTAATTTTTTTAAGGTATTTGAAAAGATTCTTTTGAAATTTTCAATTCCATAAATTTTATTAAATGGATCTTCAAAATAAATATTTTCATCTAACAATTCATCAAATTTATTTATATTTTCTAAACTTATGGATTCAAATAGTTTTACATAATTATCAATATTATTTTTCTTGTTCATATGATGTGACGTATTTAATAAATTTGTAAGAAAGATTATCTGGTAGATATGTTAAAAACTTCATTAAAGTTGAAAAAAACCAAGGAAAAGTAATTTCAAATTTTTTATTACTTAAATTTTTTAAAATTAATTTTGCTGCAACATTAGGTTCAATTATTCCTGGCATTTTAAAATCATTAACCTTTACTGCTTTTGTATTCACAAAACCGGGAGAACATAATTTAACCACTATATTATATTCAGCTAAATCATACCTTATAGATTGAGCAAATAATCTAAGTGCAGATTTTGTAGGCGCATAAGCAGATGCTTTTGGCAAACCTATCCAGCCAGCTATGGATGACATAATCAAAACTGTACCAGACCTAGTTAATAGCATTTTTTTTATAAAAGCATCAAAGGATTTAATAACTCCTAAATAATTTATTTCAGATTGTTTTATAAAAGGCTCTATAGAAAAGTTTTCAATTAAAACTGGTTCATAGATACCTGCATTTAAAATCAAAAGATCCAATGAATTAATTTCCTTTGCAACCGATAAAAGTTGAGATGAATTTGTTACATCTGCGGAAAAAACTTTTAAATCGTTTTTATATTTTGAATTAAAAGATTTTAATTTTAATAATTTTTTATAGTTTCTACTTAGGGCAATAACTTTATAATTATTTTGCAAAAGTTCATTAACTAAAGCCGCCCCAATTCCTTCACTGGCGCCAGTTATAATAGCTGTTTTTTTAAAATTAGATTTTAACTTTCTCATCAGAGCTTGCATGTATTATATCTCACAATAATACTACCTCTTACATTTGATTTTTTTATCATTAAATTTATAACAAATTTACCTGCATATATTTTTTTTGAAATTGGTAATTTTTCTGAAAGAGTCTCTGTTCCACCAAAATAAATTAATGCAATATTAATTGGTTTATTGGGGTCAAAAAAGGGTTTATCAGGAGAGTTATCAATGGAAACTCCCTCAGCTTTCATCCTTAATCCACCTCCAAGTAAAGTTAAAAAACTATTTGGCGGTATAAAATTTTCTGTTGATACAGACATCTCTTTTGAGGTAAAATTACGACATTTTTCTTTAGCATTCAAAATACGTAAATGATTTATTATTTTTTTCTCTGATATCCCACTTGCTAAAGCAACAGCAAGAACTTTTTTAGCCTCAAATCCATAATTTTTACCTTCTATAATATTTTTTTCTCGAAGTGCTCTATTAGCTTCCTTAAGCTTTAATTTGATTGAAACAAGTTGTTCTTCGAGATTTAATATAGATACTTCAAATGATTTTAATTTTTTTTCATTTTCTAGTAATACAATATCTTTATCTGACGCACCAATTCTCCACCCAATTAAAATTGAGATAGCAACTAACACAACTTTTAAAAATAAATTTGCAAATACTTTAAAGCTTTTTTTTCTGTATTTTTTTTTTGTTTCATAATAATCCATATGAATTCTTATGACATACTTTAAAAATAAATCAAATAAAGTAATTTATCATTTATTGTGACATACACTTAATTCACAAAAAACTTGCCTTAATATAATTAGATTGGTAAATCTTTACAGAATGCGAGCGTGGCGGAATAGGTAGACGCACTGGACTTAAAATCCAGTGACCGTAATGGTCGTGGGGGTTCAAGTCCCCCCGCTCGTACCACTTGTTAAAATGGTTGTTAGTTGATTATTTTAGATACACAAAAAGATTATAAAAAACATATCAATCTTCTTAAATCACAGGGTGAAATAATTTCACTTGTTCCAACAATGGGCAATCTACATGATGGCCATTTATCTCTGGTTAAAATTGCAAAGAAAAAATCAAGTAAAGTTATAACCACAATTTTTATAAACCCTCTACAATTTGGAAAAGACGAGGATTTTACCTCATACCCAAGAACAATGAGCCAAGATGTAGATAAATTACAAAAACTAAATTGCGATATTCTCTTTGCACCTAAAAGTAAAAATGAAGTTTTTAATAAAATTGATAATCTTAAAAATTTAAAAGCCGGTCCAAAAGGAAATATTTTATGTGGAAAAATTAGGCCTGGTCATTTTGATGGAGTATTAAAAGTAATCTACATGCTTTTTCAACTGACGGAACCAGATCTTTCAGTTTTTGGCGTAAAAGACTTTCAACAACTTTATCTAATAAAGCAAATGGCAAAAATTTATTTTCCAAAATTGAAAATTATTTCTGCACCAACTATCAGAAACAAAAATGGACTTGCACTCTCTTCAAGAAACTCATACTTAGATAAAACATCAATGGAAATTGCACCTGTTTTCTACAAAATATTATTAGATGGAATTAATTATCTAAAGAACTCAAATAATGTTGAAGAAACGGTTAATTATATTACTACAAATTTAGAAAAAAATAGCTTTTTAGTCAACTATGTATCATTCTTAAATGCAGAATTAGAAAAAATAAAACTAAATACTTCTGATAAAAAAATACTTTTAAGTTCTGTTAAACTTGAACAAACCAGACTAATTGACAATGTAGAATTTAGTTAAATGTTTTTCTTCCCTATATCAGATGTAAACAACACTAAAAACAAACCTATCATAAGTTGGATAATTTTAGTTTGTTGTATACTAATTTTTATATGTCAAAAATATTTAGGCTATCATTTTGAACAAAAAACTATACTATCTTTTGGAATGATCCCTTCAGTATTATTTAATTTTAAACAATTATCTGATGATCTTTCAATTATCCCAGCTTATATGACATTAATATCATCTATGTTTTTACATGGGGGATGGATGCATTTAATTGGAAATATGACATATTTATACATATTTGGTGATAATATTGAAGATGTACTAGGAAAGTTTAAATTTATAATTTTTTACATATCTTGTGGTATATTTGCAGGATTGTGTCAAGCATTAATTGATGTTCACTCTGAAATCCCAATGATAGGCGCTTCAGGAGCAATATCAGGTATTCTTGGCGCTTATTTAGTTTTATTTCCAAAAAAAGACATAAAGGTATTTTTTTGGTTTTTTATATTTATTAAAATTTTTAGAATTCCGGCCATGTACGTAATTGGATGCTGGATATTTATTCAGTTTTTTAGTTTGAATAATGGCGATGAAAGTAATATTGCTTATTTAGCTCATATTGGAGGATTTGTAGCGGGAGTTATTTTAATAATTATGTTTAGAAGTAAAATATCAAATCAATCAAAAAAATTAACTAAAGGCACATTACCGAATAGTAAATAACTATGTAATAATTTCATATTTTCCACCGAATTGTTTAATTATTTTTATTATTTTTTCTAAAGCCAGATCAATATCCCCTATTTTTTCTGATCTAATAACAATTGAAGTTCCAAAGGATTGAGGATTAAAATATGGATATGAACCAATTTTCATATTTAAAAATTGTTTTTCAATTTGACCTAAATCGCTAGCAATCTTACCTTCTCCTACATCACAAGTTATTGTTTTAGACTTAATAATAATTCCACCTTTTAAATTACTAGAAATGGAATGAAACATACTTTGCATAATTTTTGGAACACCAGCAAATACAAATACATTTTTTATGTTAAAACCTGGAGCCACAGAAACAGGATTATCAATAAGTGAGGCTCCTTTAGGAATAATTGCCATTTTTTGTCTAGCTTCATTAAAATCGATGTTAGATTTTTCATAATGTTTTTTTAATAAATTCATTGCTATTTTATTTTTCTCTAAATCAACTTTAAATGCTGCAGCAATTGATTCGGTTGTTATATCATCATGTGTAGGACCAATTCCTCCAGAGGTAAATACGTATGTAAATTTTTTGCTAAACTCTAAGACTGTATTAATAATTATCATTTTATCATCTTCTATAACTCTTGCTTCTTTAAGTTTAATACCGATCTCGTTTAATTCATTTGCAATCCAGTTGATATTCGTATCTTTAGTTCTTCCCGATAAAATTTCATCTCCTATAATTATAATTCCCGCTGAAGAACTCATAAAATAATCTCCTAAAATATACAATTTACAAGTTAAAGAAAAATGAGTAAATAGAAATGATGTCATCTATTTTAAAACATTCAAAAAAAGATTTTATTAAAATGCATAACGCTGGAAAACTTGCAGCTAAAGTTTTAGATTATATAAATGATTTTATAAAACCTGATATAACTACAAATTATTTAAACGATCTGTGTCATCAATTCATTATAGAAAATAACGCTATTCCTGCGCCATTAAATTATAAAGGATTTCCAAAATCAACGTGTATATCTGTAAATCATGTAGTATGTCATGGAATTCCTGGAGATAAAATTTTGAAAGATGGAGACATTTTAAATATAGATATTACAGTAATTCTTGATGGTTGGTATGGAGATACAAGTAGGATGTTTTATGTTGGAAAACCATCTGCAAAAGCTAAAATTTTAACAAAAATTACTTATGAATGCTTGATGATTGGAATTGAAACAGTTAAACCAGGGAAAACATTAGGTGATATAGGTTTTGCAATACAATCTCATGCTGAAAAAAATGGATTTTCTGTTGTAAGAGATTTTACAGGACATGGACTTGGCACTGTTTTTCATACAGCTCCAACTGTACTTCATTATGGTGAACCTAAAACTGGATTAATTCTTGAAGAAGGAATGTTTTTTACAATTGAGCCAATGATAAATTCTGGAAAACACGATGTAAAGATACTATCTGATGGATGGACAGCGGTTACAAGAGATAAAAGTTTATCAGCTCAATTTGAACATAGCATTGGAGTAACGTCTGAGGGTTGTGAGATTTTTACTCTTTCGCCAAAGGGACTGGGATTTCCTCAATCATAATTTTTAAAGTTTTCACTATACTTTTTTTTAAATGACTTAAAATTTGTAAAAGGTGACGATTCGTTAGATGTTTTTTTTGCAACCTCAATATTTTTCTTAATTATTGGCTTAGCTTTTTTGTAAGATTTAATCGCAACTTTCTTGATACCTTCTCTAACCTTTGGATTTTGTAATGCTAATTTTGCAACAAATTTAATTATATTTAACATTTATGATACTAATTATTTATATGTTTATACTTTATTTATATGATATTTTATAATAATTATATCTCTAGGTAAATAAATGATTGAAAGATACTCCAGACCTGAGATGAAAGAAATTTGGTCATCTCAAGAAAAATATAATATTTGGTTTAAAATTGAAGCATATGCTTGTGAAGCTATGGCTGAATTAGGCAAGATACCAAAAGAGTCAGTAAAAAATATTTGGGAAAAAGGAAAAGTAGATCCTCTTAAAATTGAAGAAATTGAAAAAATTACAAAACATGATGTTATTGCTTTTTTGACTAACCTAGCAGAATCTATTGGAGAAGATTCTCGGTTTGTACATCAGGGCATGACTTCATCTGATGTCCTAGATACAACTTTATCAATTCAATTAAAAAAATCTAATCAGATACTTTTGAAAGAGATTGATGAACTTTTATTAGCTTTAAAACACAGAGCATATGAACACAAGCAAACGCTTACAATTGGAAGATCCCACGGAATACATGCTGAGCCAATGACATTTGGTTTAAAGTTAGCATCTTTTTACTCTGAATTTAAAAGAAACAAAAAGCGTTTAGAAAATGCCAATAAAGAAATCTCGACTTGTGCTATTTCTGGTGCCATAGGTACTTTTGCCAATATAGACCCATTTGTTGAAAAATATGTTGCTAAAAAATTAGATTTATTTCCAGAAGAAATATCTACACAAGTTATTCCTAGGGACAAACACGCTATGTATTTTGCAACACTAGGGGTCATAGCATCAAGTATAGAGAGAATTTCTACAGAAATTAGGCACTTGCAAAGAACTGAAGTTAGAGAAGTTGAAGAATACTTTTCAAAAGGTCAAAAAGGCTCTAGTGCAATGCCACACAAAAGAAATCCAGTTCTTACTGAAAACTTAACGGGATTAGCAAGAGTTATAAGAAGCTCAGTAATACCCGCATTAGAGAATGTTGCCTTATGGCATGAGCGAGACATATCTCATTCATCTGTAGAAAGAATGATTGCACCAGATGTAACTATAACATTAGACTTTGCATTAAACAGACTAACAAATGTAATTAAAAATTTAGTCGTTTATCCAAATAAAATGAAGGAAAATTTAGATGCTTTAGGTGGTTTAGTTTTTTCTCAGCAAATTCTATTATTACTCACACAAAAAGGCTTTAGTAGAGAAAGAGCTTATGAAATAGTTCAGAGAAATGCAATGAAAGTTTGGGAAGCTCCTACATCTGAAAGGTCAGGTTTATTTCAACAACTTTTAATTCAAGATCAGGAAATAATATCAAACATAAATATAGATGAAATTAATAATCAGTTTGATTATAAATACCACACAAAAAATATTGATAATATTTTTAAAAGGGTATTTGAAAATTAATATGACAAAATTAGATATTTTATATGAGGGTAAAGCAAAAATTTTATATAAAACTAATGTATCTAATGAACTTATTCAATTTTTCAAAGATGATGCAACAGCGCATAATGCACAAAAATCAGAAATAATTAATTCCAAAGGAATTATTAACAATTATATATCCGAACATATAATGAATTTTCTTAGTAAAAATGGAATCGATACTCATTTTATAAAAAGATTAAATTCAAGAGAACAACTTATAAGAAAAGTAAAAATAATTCCGATAGAATTTGTAGTCAGAAATTTTTCATCTGGTTCTATAGTAAAAAGATATAATTTACAAAAAGAATATAAATTCAAAAAACCATTAATTGAATTATTTTTAAAAAAGGATGAATTAAATGACCCACTCATTAATGATGATTTAATAGTCGAACTTGGTTGGTTAAAAAAATCAGAATTAGAAGATCTAAAAAATAAGGCACTAATAATTAATGAACAATTAATTAATTTATTTAGCAAAATTAATATTGAACTTATTGATTTTAAAATTGAGTTTGGAAAAACGGTTAATGACAATGAAAATAAATTAATACTTGCAGATGAAATTAGTCCAGATAATTGCAGGTTATGTGATAAAGATACGAAAAAGAATTTTGATAAAGATATATTTAGAAATAATACAGGTGATTTGATTGAAGGTTATCAAGAAATTGTAAAAAGATTTGAAATAAAAATAGAGAGTTAATTAATGATAATTGATGTTATAATTGATATATTTCCAAAAAAAGAAGTTCTGAACCCTGAAACTGAAGCAGTTAAAAAAACCTTATCAAATTTGGGTTACAAAAATATTGAAGAATTAGTTCTTAGCAAACAAATAAAACTTTCGTTTAAAAATTTAAATGAAGAAGATTGTCTATATCAATCTAAACTAATGTGTGATCAGATACTAGTAAATACTAATATACAAGACTATGAAATTTCACTTCTAAAGAAAGATTAATATGAGAGTAGCAATTATAGTCTTTCCCGGTTCAAATTGTGATAGAGATATATTCGAGGCTATAAAATATATTTCAAAAAAAATGCCTAAGTATATATGGCATAAAGAAACTAATATTGAAAATTTTGATTTAATTATAATTCCTGGGGGATTTACTTTTGGAGATTATTTAAGATGTGGTGCTTTGGCCTCAAATTCACCAGTAATTAAATCGATTAGAGACCATGCTAGTCGAGGTGGTGCAATATTAGGTATTTGTAATGGATTTCAGATTTTAACAGAAACAAAACTTCTTCCTGGAACGTTAATTAGAAATAATGCTTTAAAATTTTTATGTCATGATTTAAATGTGATCGTCCAAGATACACTTCCAAGCCCTTTTACATGGGGATTTAAGCCAACTACTAAACTTAATATTCCAATTGCTCACAACGAAGGAAATTACTATGTCAATGGTAATGAATTAAAAAAATTAATATTCAATGGCCAAATAGCTTTTAAATATGAAGAAAATTTTAACCCTAATGGCTCAGTAGAAAATATTGCAGGTGTATTATCTGAAAACGGAAGAATTCTTGGAATGATGCCTCATCCAGAAAGATCAGTTTTTAATCATCATAATTCTTTAGATGGTAAGTTGTTCTTTCAGAATTTAATGGAACAATTATTGAGTTGATAATGACAAAAGAAAATATAAATATTGAATGTACATTAAATCAAGCAATAGAGATGGGACTTACAGAAGAAGAGTTTAAACTAATATGCCAAAAAATTGGTAAAACACCAAATCTAACGGAAGCTGGGATTTGCTCAGCAATGTTTTCTGAACATTGTTCTTATAAAAGTTCAAAAAAATGGTTAAAAACATTACCCACTTCTGGAGATCACGTTATTCAAGGGCCAGGAGAAAATGCTGGTATAATTGATATTGGGGACGATCAAGCTATTGTTTTCAAAATAGAATCTCACAATCATCCATCTTTTATAGACCCATACCAAGGTGCCGCCACAGGTGTTGGAGGAATATTAAGAGATGTTTTTACAATGGGAGCAAGACCAATTGCACTTATGAATGTATTACGATTTGGAGATATTAATCATTCATTAACTAATCATCTGCTACGTGGAGTTGTTGAAGGAATTGGAGGTTATGGAAATTGCATAGGTATTCCAACAGTTGGCGGAGAAACAAATTTTAATAAATCCTATAACTCGAACATCCTTGTAAACGCAATGGCTACAGGCTTAGTAAATAAAAATAAAATTTTTTACTCAGCTGCAAGCGGCGTTGGAAACCCTGTGATTTATGTTGGTGCAAAAACAGGAAGAGATGGAATACATGGAGCTACTATGGCATCAGCTGAATTTTCTGATGATACAGATAGTCAAAAACCAACTGTTCAAGTTGGAGACCCATTCACTGGAAAACTTTTATTAGAAGCATGCTTAGAATTAATGAAAACAGAATTGATATTATCTATACAAGATATGGGTGCAGCTGGATTAACAAGTTCAAGCGTAGAGATGGCTTCAAAAGGAAATGTTGGAATAGAAATTGATTTAGACGAAATACCTCTTAGAGAAAAAAACATGTCAAGCTACGAAATTATGCTTTCAGAAAGCCAGGAAAGAATGCTAATGATTTTAAAAAAAGGAGCTGAAGAAGATGCTAAAAAAATTTTTAAAAAATGGGATTTAGATTTTGCTGTAATTGGAAAAATCATTAGTCCAAAGAAAATAATTTTAAAAAAAGAAAACACAATAGTTTGTAATTTACCACTTGACTTCTTAGTAAATGAATCTCCTGAACTTGATAGAGAATACGAGATCAAAACTTCTAAAGTAAATTTAAGCAATAATAAAATTTTTAATAAAAAATCAATAAAAACAATTATATATAATATAATTGGAAACGAAAACTTTGCTTCAAAAAAATGGATTTATGAACAATACGACAGTTCTGTAATGGGAGACACTATTTCTATAGGTATTAAAAGTGATGCATCAATTGTTAAAATTCATGGTAGTGAAAAAGGTCAATTCAAAGGTAAGGCAGTTGCTATATCAACTGACTGCAATTCAAAATATATTTTAAACAATCCAATTGAAGGTGGAAAAATTACCGTAGCAGAAGCTGCAAGAAATTTAGTAGTTTCGGGTGCAAAGCCATTAGCCATAACAAATAACCTTAACTTTGGAAACCCAGAAAAAAAAGAAATTATGGGTCAAATTGTGGGCTCAATAAAAGGAATTAAAGAAGCATGTGAACAGTTAAATACTCCTGTGGTTTCTGGAAATGTATCATTGTATAATGAAACAAATGGGAAAAGTATATTGCCCACACCTGTGATTGGCATGGTAGGTATTGTAAATAATATTGAAAAAATTATTTACATGAATGCAAAAAATAATGAAACTTTATTTATAATAGGCCAAGATGAAAACAAATATGATGGTTTTCTTCAATCAAGTTTATACCAAGAAATTTTTTGTGATGACCTTTTAGGACAAGTCCCACCAATTGATTTAAAAAAAGAAAAACAAATTCATGATTTTGTAATGAAGCTGAATGATAATGAAGTTATTAACTCTGCTCATGACATTTCTGATGGTGGATTATTGCCCTGCATGATTGAAATGCTATTATTTAACAAATTGGGTATTAATATTAATTTGCCTCCTAGAATACAAAATCTAAACGAAGAAAATCTTTTATTTTTACATGGCTGGTTATTTGGGGAAGATCAAAGCAGAATAATAATTTCAACAAAAAAACCTGATAAGTTAATGGAGTTTTCAAAATCTGAAAATATTAAAATATATTGCATTGGAAAAACCAATAATACAGGTGTTGTTGAAATACCAAAATATGATAGCATATGTATTAATAAGTGCTTAGATTTATACAACAATGCTATCCCAAACTTATTTCCTTAGAGGTGAATTTATGCCAATGCAAGCAGATGAAATAAAAGATTTAATTTTAGAAACGTTTCCAGATGCTAAAATTAAGATTGATGATCTTAGAGGTGATGGAGATCATTATGCAGCTTATATTGAAACAAGTTCATTTAGGGGTCTTTCAAAAGTTAAACAACATCAAATGGTTTACAAGGCTCTTAAAGGTAAAATGGGATATGATCTTCATGCATTAGCATTAAGTACGTCTGAACCTAAATAAATAATGGAGAATTAAAATGGAAAATTCTGTAAAAGAAAAAATTGAAAATCTTATAAACGAAAGTGAAGTAATGCTTTTTATGAAAGGAACTCCTGAAATGCCACAGTGTGGATTTTCTGCAGCAGTTGTAGGCGTTTTAAATCATTTAGGAGTTAATTATAAAACCAGCAATGTTTTACAAGATCCAGAAATCAGAGAAGGCATTAAAGAATATTCTGATTGGCCAACTATACCTCAACTTTACGTAAAAAATGAATTTGTTGGAGGTTGTGATATAATTAGAGAAATGCATGAAAATGGAGAGTTAACAAGCTTTTTTGAAGAAAAAAATATTAAAACTAATTAACCTTAACTATTGATTTAATCTTATTAAATTTTTAAGCTGTTATAAACATAATTGGAGAATAAAAAACATGTCTGAAGTTAAATTCATATCCCCTGAAACAATTGAACAAGCTGTAGATGCATATTCTAAATCAAGTAAAGAAGGAAACACTAAAATTTTAGCAGGAGGAACTGACCTTTTGGTTCAAATTCGGTCTGGGATATCTCAACCTGATACAATAATTGATATTAAAAATATAAAAGAGTTAAAAGAGATAAGTAATGATAATGGATCATATACAATTGGTGCAGCGGTTGCAGGTGCAGTTTTAGATGAAGAAGAAGATTTTGGTAATAATTGGCCAGGAGTTCTTGAAGCCTTAAAATTAATTGGCTCTGAGCAAATACAAGGTAGAGCTTCATTAGGTGGTAATCTTTGCAATGCCTCACCTGCTGGAGATAGTGTGCCAGCTTTAATAGCATCTGGTGCTACTGTAAAGATACAGGGTCCTGAAGGTGAAAGAAAAATGCCTATTGAAAGTTTTCATGTAGGTCCAGGAAAAACAAATTTAAAGAATGGTGAAATTGTTGTTAACTTTCAATTTCCAAAAAAACAAAAACATTCTGGCGATGCTTACCTTAGAATGATACCAAGAACTGAAATGGATATAGCTGTCGTTGGTTGCGCTGTGAATGTTACAATTGAAAATGATAAATGTGTTGATGCAAGAGTCGCTCTTGGTGCAGTTGCTCCTACAGCATTGTTAATTGAAGATGCTTCTAAAGCCCTAATTGGATCAAATTTTGAGAAAAAAGCTGTAGAAAAAGCAGCTTTAGCATGTGAAGCAGCTTGTAATCCTATTGACGATAAAAGAGGAACCATAAGTTATAGAAAAAAAGTTTCAAAAGTATTATTTAAAAGAGCTTTAGAAAAAGCAATTGAACGAGCAAAAAGAGGATAAAGAAATGGCTAAAATACAGGTTAAAACAAAAATAAATGGTGAAGAGACAGAATTTTTATGCCAGCCATATGATACAGTTCTTGACGTGCTAAGAAGAGATTTAAACATGACTGGGACTAAAGAGGTTTGTAGTACTGGAGACTGTGGAGCATGTAGCATCACCATGGATGGAAGACTGGTATGTTCCTGTCTAGTATTAGCTGCAGAAACAGAAGATAAAAACATTGAAACTATCGAAGGTATGGCAAAAAATGGTAAGTTTAATGTTTTACAAAAAACTTTTCTAGAACATGCTGCCCTTCAATGCGGTATATGCACACCTGGAATGTTAGTTGCCGCTAAATCTCTTCTTGAGAAAAATACAAATCCTACAGAGACTGAAATTCGTTATTGGTTAGCTGGGAATCTTTGTAGATGTACAGGTTATGATAAAATTGTAAAAGCAGTTCAAGCAGCAGCTGAAGAAATTAGGGAGAATGCATAATGAATGAAATGGATAACAAATGGATTGGTAAAAATACAATTAGGCCAGATGGAGCTGATAAAGTAACTGGAAGAGCTGAATATGGTGCAGATACTATTATGCCAGGCATGATATGGGGAAAAGTATTAAGAAGCCCTTATCCTCATGCAACAATTAAATCAATTAATACAAAGAAAGCTGAAGAGTTAGATGGTGTTTTTTCGGTTGCAACATCAGCTGACTGTGTTGATTTCCCTGTTGATACTCCAGTGATATTAGGAATTCAAGATATAAGATGGATGGCAAGAAACGTTTTGGCAAAAGAAAAAGCACTTTTTCATGGTCATCCAATTGCTGCTGTAGCTGCAAGGACAGAAGAAATAGCAGAAAAAGCATGCGAATTGATAGAAGTTGATTATGTTGTTCATCCTTGGGCTATCGAGATAGACGATGCTATTAAGCCTGATGCTCCAATTTTGCATGATTTTATTAAATTTGATGGAAAGCCTTCAAATATTGCAGGAACATTAGAACATAAAAAAGGAAATATTGAAGAAGGTTTTAAAGATGCTGATATTATAATCGAAAAAGAGTTTGAAACAGCTGCTGTACATCAAGGTTATTTAGAAACTCACGCATGTTTGGTAAGTGTTTCTCCTGACGATAGAACCACTATATGGAGTTCAAGCCAAGGTCAATTTATGGTTAGAGCAATGACATCATTCATTACAGGTATTCCTCAAAGTAGCATAAGAGCTATACCCGCAGAGATCGGTGGAGGATTTGGAGGAAAGACAATAGTATATCTTGAGCCAGTTGCTACAATTTTATCAAAAAAGTCAGGTAGACCTGTAAAAATGGTTATGACTAGAGAAGAAGTTATGAGAGCTAGTGGGCCAACATCCGGTTCAAAAAGTAAGGTTAAAATTGGTGCCAAAAATAATGGTAAAATTACAGCTGCTCAAGGAACTTTTTATCTTCAAGCTGGCGCATTTCCTGGCGCACCAATAAGAGGTGCTGCAGGATGCTGTTTAGCACCGTATGACATACCAAATGCACATACCTTTGGTTACGATGTTGTTTCAAATCGATCAAAAGTGGCTGCCTATAGAGCACCAGGCGCACCAATAGGTGCATATGCTGTTGAATGTGTATTAGATGAAGTTGCAGAAGCTCTTAAGATGTGTCCTTTAGAATTTAGATTAAAAAATGCTGCAAAAGAAGGTACTAAAGCCGTTCATGGACCAACTTATCCTGTAATGGGTTATGTTGAAACATTAGAAGCTTGTTTATCACATCCACACTACAAAGCTCCATTAAAAAAACTTCAAGGAAGAGGTTATGCGAGTGGTTTTTGGTTTAATGCTGGTGGCGAATCAAGTGCTCAGGTTAACATAACCGAAGATGGTAATGTTGTAGTAACAACTGGACATCCAGATATTGGTGGTTCTAGAGCATCGATTGCAAATATTACAGCTGAACTTCTAGGTATTGACGTTAATAGAGTATCTGTACTGATTGGTGATACAGCTACAATTGGTTTCAGTAATTTAACAGGTGGAAGCCGTGTATTATTTGCTTCAGCACTGGTAGTTACAGAATCAACAAATCAGGTAATTGATATACTTAAAGATAGAGCATCAAAAATCTGGAATATCGACAAAGAAGCTATTGAATGGGAAAATGGTGAAGCTCGTCCTGCTGGAGATAATGCAGGTAAATTCAAACCATTATCTCTTGTTGAACTAGCTGAACAAGCTACACCAACAGGTGGACCTATAGGTGCAGGGCATCAAGTTAACACTGTTGGAGCAGAAGGTGGTTTTGCCACACACATATGTGACGTAGAGGTGGATATAGAGCTCGGTATAGCAAGAGTTATAAGATATACAGCTGCACAAGATGTAGGAAAAGCTATACATCCTGCTTATGTTGAAGGGCAACTTCAAGGTGGAGTTGTTCAAGGAATTGGTTGGGCATTAAATGAAGAGTATATTTATAATAAAGAAGGAAAACTAGATAATCCTGGCTTTTTAGATTATAGAATTCCGGTCTGTTCTGATCTGCCTATGATAGATACAATACTTGTAGAAGTTCCAAATCCACAACATCCTCAAGGAGTTAGAGGTGTAGGAGAAGTGCCAATAGTTCCACCATTGTCAGCCATTGCAAATGCTATTTACAATGCTATAGGAACAAGGTTTTATAGTTTACCAATGTCTCCTCCAAAAGTTCTAGAAAAAATTAGTGATTAGATATTAAAAAAGTCCGCTATTAAAAGCGGACTTTTTTTAAATTAAATTGATTATTATCTAGAATAATACTCAATAACTAAATTTGTTTCCATTTGCACTGGGTATGGAATTTCATCAGGTGCAGGTATTCTCAAAATTCCACCTGAAAATTTAGAATGATCAATTTCAATATAATCAGGAACATCGCGTTCAGGTGTTTCTATTGCTTGAAGTACATACGGTATTGTTTTGGCCTTTTCTTTTAAAGATATAACATCACCAACTTTAATCATTCTAGATGGAATATTACATCTTTTGTCATTAACATTTACATGTCCATGATTAATTAATTGCCTACAAGCGAAAACAGTTGGAGCTAATTTCATTCTATATATAATTGCATCCAATCTACATTCTAATAAACCAACAAGATTAGCACCTGTATCACCTTTGCGTCTTACAGCTTCTACATAATATTTTTTAAATTGTTTTTCACCGATATTTCCATAATAACCTTTTAACTTTTGTTTAGCCATTAACTGTACACCAAAGTCAGTAGGTTTTTTTCTTCTCTGTCCATGTTGACCAGGAGCATAATCTCTCATATTCAAAGGAGATTTGGGACGACCCCATAAATTAACGCCAAGACGTCTATCGATTTTATGTTTTGAACTTAAACGTTTATGATCAGATTTAGCCATATTTTTCCTATTTTTTCCCTAAAATAACGTTTGAATCATTAATGTCAAGCTTGTTTATTGTATTCATACAAAGATTTTATTATACCATTTAAAGTTTTTATTTCTTGAGAAGATAATTCAGCTCTATTAAATAAAACTTTAATATTTTCCATAATTGATTTTTTCATAAAATCTGAATGGAAAAAACCTGAATTATTTAATTTTTCACATAAATTTTTATAAAAATAATCCATATCTTTTATTGTAGGAGATGTATTTAGAGAAATTTTTGAATTTTGATCTAAAATTAAATCATTAAAAAATTTAAAGAATTCCCAACATATTAATGAAACTGCATGAGATATATTTAATGAAGAAAAATCTGAATTAGATGGTATATAAATCAATTGATTTGCAGTAATTAAATCTTCGTTTGATAATCCTGAACTTTCACAACCAAATAAAATACCAAATTTAAAATCATTTTTAGAAAATTTAGTTTTATTTAAAGAAGAGATTGTATTGACTAAATCTAAAGTTTTAATATTTAAGTCTCTTTTTCTTGCAGAAGATGCAAACAAAAAATTTAAATCATTACAAGCTTCAGAAACGTTATCGAACACTTTAGTGTTAGTTATGATATCGTCAGCACCAGCTGCAGTTGACATTACATCTTGATTTGGCCAACCATCTCTCGGATCTACAATCCTTAAATGTTTAAAATTCAGATTTTTCATTACTCTTGCTACAGAACCAATATTTTGACCTAATTGTGGCTTGACCAATATTATAAAAACATTATTCATATAAATTATTTATATCGCCAATCTGTACCGTCTGCATTATCTTCCAAAACTATTCCTTGATCATCTAAAGATCTTCTTATTTTATCTGCTAATTCAAAATTTTTTTTGATTTTAGCGTTTGTTCTTTTTTTTATAAGTTCTAAAATTTCTTTTCTTGTTAACTCATTGATTGATAAATTATCTTCATTAAATGAATTTGTTTTAAACCAATTATCTGAGGTATTTTCAAGCAATCCTAAAATTGGTGATGAATTTTTTAAAAGCTGCGCAGCCTCAATACTTCCTTTATTAGCTTGTTCAGACAAATAGTGTAATCTAGAAAAAACTCTAGGAGTATTAACGTCATCCTCTAAATTAGTTAATATTTCTTTATCAGGATCACCATTTACAGACAAATTTTCAACTGATCTATACAAACTTGATAATGATGTATTTGCTTCCAAAAGAGAATTATTAGAGAAATTTAATGGCGCTCTATAGTGTGATTGTAATAAAAAATATCTTATAGTTTCACCCTTAAATCTATTAAGAAGTTCTGATATACTTACAAAATTCTTTAAAGACTTAGACATCTTTACATTGTCAATGTTTACATAACCATTATGCATCCAATAATTTGCTAAAGAATTAGAGTTATTTGCACATCTAGATTGGGCAATTTCATTTTCATGATGTGGAAAAATTAAATCTGCACCACCTCCGTGAATGTCAAATTGAACTCCTAAATATTTTTTGCTCATGGCAGAACATTCAATATGCCAGCCTGGTCTACCCCTTCCCCATGGACTTTCCCATCCAGGTATATTTTGTTCTGAAGGTTTCCAAAGAACAAAATCTCCAGGGTTTATTTTATAATCAGCGACTTCTACCCTCGAACCAGAGATCATTTCTTCTAATGTTCTATTAGACAAACTTCCATAATCTGGAAATTTTTTAATATTAAATAAAACATGACCTTTTGATAAATAAGCAAATTTTTTTAATATTAAATCTTCAATCATTTTAATCATTTCTGAAATATGTTCAGTAGCTTTGGGCTCATAATCTGGACCTAGATTATTTAATGAAGTAGAATCTTTTTGGAAATCATTAATTGTTTTACTAGTAAGATCATCTAAAGTAATCTTTTCAGATAATAATCGATCATTTATTTTATCATCAACATCAGTGATATTTCTAACATAAGTCACTTTTGGATACTTAAACTTTAACAACCTTACAAGAGTATCAAAAACAACTAAAGGTCTTGCATTTCCTATATGAATTTTATCATATACAGTTGGACCACATACGTAAATTTTTATATGAGATTTATCTATGGGAATAAAATTTTCAACCTTTTTAGATAATGTGTTATAAATTTTCAACATATTTAAATATCAGTCTTAAGCCTTTGAAAAATCTTTTCTTTTCCAAGAAAAATTATTAAACCTGATAACTCAGGCCCTGATGATTTGCCAGTCAAAAATGCTCTTAGATTTTTAATAATATTAATTTTTTTATCTTTAACTTCTTTTGTTATATTTTCTAACCACTTAGACCAAGTTAGATTATCAATTGGCTGATCTGGAAAACATTTCAAATAGAGGTTTTTGGTATCCAAATTATTATTTTTATCAATATAAAATTGACCATAAATTATATTTAACCACTCATGAATTTGATCAACAGAAGAAACATTAGTTTTAATAAAATTCCAAAATTCTTTTGTAAAATACAATTTATTTTCAGTTATTCTATCTTTAATAATATTGAAATTAATTAATTGAAAAAATTTGGCATTGATATTTTTTAAAAATTCATAATCAAACTTTGTTGGTGCTTTATTAAATAAATTAATATCAAATTCATCAATAAGGTTTTTCATGGAGTTTTGTAATTCAACATTTTGAGAAGAACCAATTTTAGCTAAATAACTAGTTAATACTTGAGGTTCAATATTTTGTTTTTTTAGTTCATCAATAGACAGACTTCCAATTCTTTTTGACAATCCTCGTCCATCAATATCAGTCATTAATGACAGATGTCCCATTTTTGGAACATTTGAGTTTAAAGCTTTAAAAATTTGAATTTGAACTGCTGAATTAGTAACATGATCTTCACCACGAATTACATGCGTAATCTCAAAATCGCAATCATCTATAACTGACGCTAAAGTATAAATAAATCTCCCATCTTCTCTAACAATAATCGGATCAGAAACAGATGATGTGTATAGGTTGCATTCACCACGAATTAAATCATTCCAAATAATTTTTTCATTTTTTAAAAAAAATCTATAATGAGGTTTTTTTTCCCATTGATATTTTCTCGTCTATCTCTTTATCAGTTAAATTTAATGATTTTCTGTCATAAATTGGTGGTTTTCCAGATGATAATTGAGCTTTTCTTTTAAGGTTCAATTCTTCAGGATCTTCAAAACATGGATAAACAAGTTGTTTACTAATTAAGGTGTCTAAAACTTCTTTGTATTTATTAATTCTATGACTTTGTTTAACTTCACTATCCCAATTCAACCCAGCCCATAAAAGGTCTTTCTTGATCTGTTCTTCATAAATTAAATTAGATCTTTCAACATCAGTATCATCAATTCTTAACATAAAATGACCTGATAACTTTTTAGCTAATAGATAGTTTATAAGAGCGGTTCTAAAATTCCCAACATGTAGATTACCAGTAGGACTAGGGGCAAATCGCAGCTTCATCATTACATTTTCCAAAAATAATCAATTTTAAATTTAATAAACTCTAGGAACGTTCATGTAAAGGTAATTAATTCCAATTTGAAAATCCGCTAGTTAATGGAAACCTCCTATCTCGTCCAAAAGCCTTATCTGTAACTTTAGGACCAGGAGCTGACTGAAAACGTTTATATTCAGCTATAGATAACAATCTAGAAACTTTTTTTACTTCAGTTTCATTGAACCCTTTACTTACAATATTTTGAACGGATAATTCTTTTTCAACTAAGCTTTTCAAAATTTCGTCCAAAATATTATAATCTGGCAAGCTATCAGTATCCTTTTGATTGTTTCTTAACTCAGCAGTAGGTGGTTTATTAATAATATTGTCTGGCATCACTTTTGTATTAGGGCCTAAAAAAAATGATGAGTGGTTATTATTTCTCCATTTACACAATTCAAACACATCTGTTTTCCAAACATCTTTTATTGGAGCGTAGCCTCCACACATATCTCCATATAAAGTTGCATATCCAACAGCATATTCTGATTTGTTTCCAGTAGCTAACAACATATATCCAAATCGGTTAGATAGAGCCATTAATAATAAACCTCTTAATCTTGATTGGATATTTTCTTCTGTGATGCCTATTTTAAAATCTGGTCCTTTAAAATCTAATAGTGTTTTATCAACAATTTTCATACTGTCTTCAATATTTAGCTCATTGTATTCTACATTAAGAAAATTTAGAGCTTCTTTAGCATCATTTAAACTTTCATTACTAGTGTAGGGGCTTGGCATCATAACGGTATGGACATTTTGAGACCCTAAAGCATCTACAGCCAAGGATGCTACTAATGCAGAATCTACACCTCCAGACATTCCTAAAACAACTCCAGGAAATTTGTTGTTTTTAACATAATCTCTTAAACCTAAAACAAGCGCTTTGTACAAACTTTCATATTTAGTTGCTGATTTTAAAATTTGCCCGTTTCCTATCCATTTATTATCTTTTGTAAAGTCTATTATAGAAATGTCATGTTCAAATGATTTACAATTTAAAAAGATTGAACCATCATCATTTAAAGCAAAAGAGTTGCCGTCA
>QCNM01000020.1 GCA_003210115.1 SAR116 cluster bacterium AG-426-A06
AGAAGAAATGATAAATTTCAATTAATTAATAAGATCAGAAAAACTAGAGTTAGAACATTTATTAAGAAGGTTGAAAATTTCATTGAAGAGAAAGATAAAAAAAAAGCTGAACTAGCTTTTGTTCAAGCTCAGCCAGAAATGCATAGATCAGTATCTAAAGGTGTTTTTAAAAGAAATACTATTTCTAGAAAGTTATCAAGACTTTCAAATAAAATAAAACTGCTTAAGTAATTTTCAATAATTATTTTTACATACATACAAACGATTCGCTAATTTAACTACAATAAATATTTACTTTTTCAAATCAAGTACCCTAAAAACAAAATTTAATACATAGACAACTAATAATTATATTTTTCCGATACTTTTTAAGAATCGCAATAAAATCAATAGTGTATGTATATATCTTAATATAGTTTCGAAAAATTTTTGTTATAATAAAAATGTATAAACTAATTTTTTTTTAAATTTATCATTTTTTTATATATTTTTAACATTATAAGTATATGTTTTTATTACATAAATTTATGAAAAATGAAAATCAATAAATATTTTTTTTTTTTTAAGCCATATGAATTGCATTAAATAGTAATTAAGTTTTAATAACTTAAGGTTTTAAAATGTCGAATAAAATTATTGAAAATTCAAAAAATAATGATGCCTCATGGTCAATAGTTCAATATGATCTTAAAGATGATTTTAAAAGTATTATATGGAATTCGTGGGTAAAGCCTTTAACCTTTGTGGAGTACTCAAATTTTATTTTAAAAATTGAGACACCTTCAGAATTAGTTAAAAATAGAATTGACAATCAATATTACGATCAAATTTTCTTTAGGGCAAAAAGAGTTTTTATTGGATTAAATAAGATTAAGTTTGCAGTTCAAAAAGATAAAAGGCTTATACATACAATAAAAAAACAAAAGTCTGAAGATGAAAAACAAACTTTGTCATCAATATCATTTACAGATAATACTTCTAAAATTTTAAATCAAGATTACACATTTGAAAAATTTATTGTAGATCAATCAAATGAACTTGCTTATTTTTCAGCACAGAGAGTTGGTAAAGAATTTAATATAGACTACAACCCTTTCATTATATATGGAAACGTTGGAATTGGAAAAACTCATTTGTTAAACGCAATTGCGTGGAATATACAAAAAAACAATAAGAAAAAATTTATATATATTTCAGCTGAAAGATTTATGTATCAGTTTATAAAATCTTTAAGAATGAATGAAACGATACGTTTTAAAGACCAATTTCGATCTATTGATATTTTGATGATAGACGATTTACAATTTATTGGTGGAAAAAAATCTACTCAAGAAGAGTTTTTTCATTTATTGAATGATTTAATTGATAATAAAAAACAAGTTATAATAACAGCTGATAAATCTCCTTCTAATATTAAAAACCTGGATTATAAAATTAGATCAAGGTTATCAGGAGGTCTTGTTGTAGACATTTTGCCAACCACATTTGAGTTAAGAAAAAAAATAATTAGAAATAAAGTGTCTGCTAAAAATGTAAATTTAGAAAGAGATGTAATAACTTTTTTAGCTGAAAATATTTTTAGTAGTGTAAGAGAATTAGAAGGAGCTTTAAATAAAATAATCTTGTATTCTGATATAACAAAGACCAAACTAAATCTGAAAAACACACAAACTATACTTGTCGATTATATAAATCAAAATAATAAAAAAATAACTATAAAAGATATTCAACTTGAAGTTTCAAAATATTATAATCTTCAATTTCATGAACTTTGTTCAAAGAATAGATCAAGATATATTTCAAAACCGAGGCAGATTGCAATGTTTTTATCTAAACAATTAACAGACTCTTCTTACCCAGAAATAGGAAAACTTTTTGGTGGGAAAGATCATGCTACAGTTATACATGGTGTAAACAAAATTAGAGTTTTAAGTGAAACTGATAGTAAAGTTAAACAGGAACTAGATAAAATCATCGTGAGTCTAAAATTAGATTAATTGCATATACTACATATACGTAAAAATTTGCTGATTTATAAAATTGGTGCTATATATAGTATTAAAAAAATATTAAGCTTTTTAAATTAATATAATCAAAATGTGGAAAATGAAATGAAGTTTGCAATTGTAAAAAAAGATTTAATTAAACCCTTAAGTCATATTAACTCAGTCGTTGAAAGAAAAAATGCAATTGCTATTTTGTCAAATTTGGTAATTGAAGCAGTCGGAAAAGAAATATATTTTATAGCTACAGATATGGAAATAGATATTAAAGAAAAAATTTTATCAAATATAGTTTCAGATGGAAAAATTACAGTTCCTGCACATACTTTACATGATATTGTAAGAAAACTTCCTGATGGTGCAGAAATTTTAATGTATGTAAACGATAATAATTTAATATTAGAATGTGGAAAATCAAAATTTACTCTGCCTACTTTGCCTTTTGATGATTTTCCAGTTATGACAGATATATCTGATGGAAAAGAATTTTCAATTAGTTCTGAAGATATGAAGAATTTGATTGATAATACGAAGTTCGCAATATCTCTAGAAGAAACAAGATATTACTTGAATGGAATTTATGTTCACCAAGATGAAGAAAATAACAACTTTTTAAAAGGAGTAGCTACAGATGGACATAGATTAGCACAAGTTAAACTTAAGCTTCCAGAGGGTGCTGACGGAATTCCATCAATCATTATTCCAAGAAAAACTGTTAATGAGTTAAGAAAACTGTTAGAAGAAACAGATGGAGATATACTAGTAAACGTTTCTAAGAATAAAATTAAGTTTACAATAAATAATTGTATTTTAACTTCAAAATTGATTGATGGTACATTTCCAGACTATCAAAGGGTAATACCACAAGAAAATAAAAGTAAACTAGAAGTTTTAACTAAAGATTTTAAAGAAGCTGTTGATAGAGTTTCTACTATATCTATAGAGAAAACTAGGGCAATTAAACTTGAAATAAATAAAAATTCATTAATTCTGAAGGTGAATAATAGTGAAATTGGTAATGCCATCGAAGAGTTAACAGTTGAATTTGGTGGAGAAAATCTTGAAATAGGTTTTAATTCTAAATATTTACTAGATATTGCAAATCAAATTCAAGGCAGTAAAATTCATTTTTCATTGTCTGATCCTTCTTCTCCAGCTTTAATTACAGATGAGCAACAAGAGGGTACAATTTTTGTTTTGATGCCGATGAGGGTATAGAATTAATAAGTTGATGAAACAAACCCAAGTAAATAAAAATATAAATTTTGTAAATAATAAACAACTTTTTATTAAACAAATAAAAGTAAGTTATTTTAGAAATTATAAAAATCTAGAATTAAACTTATCTCCTGATAATATTGTTTTAGTTGGACATAATGGTGTTGGTAAGACCAATATATTAGAAGCTGTTTCTTATTTGACTTCAGGAAGAGGTATAAGAAAAGCAAAATCAAAAGATTTAATTTTTAAAAAGTTTGATGATAAATTTTATGAAGATTTTTTCTGGGGAGTCCATGCAAGTGTTTTTGTGATGAATAAAACATTTGAAATAGGTACTGGAATTCAAAAAAACAATAATTCTAGATTAGTAAAAATTAATGGTGAATTTGCAAAACAAACTGACTTGTCAAAATTAGTAAAAATTTCGTGGATTACGCCACAAATGCTTCTTGTTTTTCATAATGGAATGCAAGAAAAGAGAAGATTTATTGATAGATTGATTAACATATCTAATCCAACTCATGTAAGTTTATTATATAGATATGAATTTTTAATCAAAGAAAGACTTAAAATAATTAATAATTATAATGGTAATAAAATTTGGATTGATACCATTGAAAATGACATCATCAATTTATCGATAAAAATTTTAGAAAGCAGAAAAATATTTGTTTCAGAAATGCAGAGTATTTTTTTTAAATCTGATTTAAATGAAGATTTTTTCCCTGACATAAGTTTAGAAATTACCGGAAAAGCGGAAGAGTTATTAGATAGTTTGGGTAAAGAAAAATATCATTCTAAAATGATAGAGATTTTAAGAAAAAATAGAAATAATGGTATAAGTTCATTTATTGGTCCTCATAAATCAGAATTATTGATTTTTAAAAGAGAAAGTAAACAAGAAATCAGGTATTGTTCTACTGGAGAACAAAAAGTAATGTTAATCTCTTTAATTTTTAAACATTGTGATTTAATGGAGTCTATATATAAACAAACACCAATTCTGTTGCTAGATGACATAATAGAGCATCTTGATGATATTCATAAAAAAGCTTTATTTGAAAAGACATCTGAACACAACTCACAATGTTGGTTTACGTGCACAAACTCCAGAGCTTTTAAAGATTATCCTGTTTCTTATAAATCAATTGATGTTAATAAATTACAAAAAATTTTTTCCAAAAAAAGAGAGTTGAAATATGCATAATGATTTAACAAATGAAAGTGACAAAAATTATGATGCAGACTCTATTAAAGTTTTAAGAGGTTTAGACGCCGTTAGAAAAAGACCTGGAATGTATATTGGGGATACCGATGATGGTTCAGGATTACATCACATGGTTTATGAAGTTTTAGATAATTCAATTGATGAATCACTTGCAGGTTATTGTAAAAATATAAACGTTAATTTATTATCTGATGGTTCTGTTAAAATTTCAGATGATGGTAGAGGCATACCCGTAGATTTACATCCTGAAGAAGGCGTTTCAGCTGCAGAAGTTATCATGACGCAACTTCATGCTGGAGGAAAATTTGACAATAATTCTTATAAAGTATCAGGGGGATTACATGGTGTTGGTGTATCAGTAGTTAACGCTTTATCAGATTTCCTTTTATTAAATATAAGTAGGAACGGTAAAAAGTATTTTGTTAAATTTATAAATGGTAATGCTGAAAATCCTCTAAAAATTATTGGAGATGATCATGTTACCGGAACAGAAATTATTTTTAAGCCAAGTTCAAGTATTTTTTCAACTGTAATTTTCGATTTTAAGATTTTAGAACACAGGCTTCGTGAACTCGCATTTTTAAATAGTGGAATAACAATAAACTTAACTGATGAAAGAAATCCTGAAAATAAAAATCTTCAATTTAGTTATGAAGGAGGTTTGCGTCAATATATAAAACACATTAATAAATCTAGAAATAGTTTTCATGAAACAATAATTACATCACATCAAAAAGAAGATATTTCGATGGAGGTTGCCCTTGAGTGGACTGATGTCTTTCATGAAACTTCTTTATGTTTTACAAATAACATTCCACAAAAAGATGGTGGGACACATCTTGCAGGTTTTAGAGCTGCTTTGACAAGGGTAATAAATAATTATTCAAACAACTTTGGGTTTTCCAAAAAAGAAAAAATTCAACTGACTGGAGATGATTGTAGGGAAGGTTTATCATCAATAATTTCATTAAAGTTACCTGATCCAAAATTTTCTAGTCAAACCAAGGATAAGTTAGTTTCCAGTGAAGTTAGACCAATCGTTGAACAATGTATAAATGAATCATTGTCACAATGGTTTGAAGAAAATCCTGTAGATGCAAAAAAAATTATAAATAAAGTTTATGAAGCAGCTACCGCAAGAGAAGCCGCAAGAAAAGCTAGAGAATTAACTAGAAGAAAAGGAGTGCTAGATATAGCAAGCTTGCCAGGAAAACTTGCTGATTGTCAGGAGAAGGATCCTGAGAAAGCTGAAATATTTTTAGTTGAAGGTGATTCTGCTGGCGGATCAGCAAAACAAGGTCGTGATAGATCAAATCAGGCAATATTGCCACTTAGAGGAAAGATATTAAATGTTGAAAGATCAAGAATTGATAAAATGTTATCATCAACTGAAATTGGTACACTAATTACGGCGATAGGAGCTGGAGTAGGAAATGCCGAGTTAAACTTAGAAAAATCACGTTACCATAAGATAATCATAATGACAGATGCTGATGTTGATGGAAGTCATATTAGAACTTTACTTCTAACATTCTTTTTTCGTCATATGAGACCTTTGGTAGATGCTGGTTACTTATATATTGCTCAGCCACCACTATTTAAAATTAAGTTAAATAAATCAGAAATTTATCTTAAAGATCAAATTCATTTAGATGATTTTTTAATTAAAAATGGAATAAAAAATTGTTCTCTGACAATTGGTGATAATGAGACACTCATTGAGAAAGATTTAATTAATTTTGTTGAAAAATGTATAATTCTTAACAAATATGTTAGGTCATTGACTCGTAAGATAGGTTGTGAAGAAATTATATCTAGTTTATCAAATTTAGGATTACTCAACAAAAACATTTTCGAAGATAAAGAAAAAATTAATATAATTTCAAATTTTTTAAATAGATTTAATCCTGAAAATAAATATTGGGAAATTAATTTAAATTCTTCTGAAAAATCAATTTTATTTGAAAATACTTATCGTAGTGTAACAGAAAAGTTTGAATTAAAATCTGAGAATTTAAATTATCACGAAGTTGTTGAAATTAATAATCTGTCTGAACACTCTAAAATTTTTCAAGAAAATGTAAAATTAGTCTTCGAAAACGAAGAATTAGTGATCAATTCTTCCTTACATTTAGTAGATCTTATTTTAGAAAAAGGAAAAAAAGGTGCTCAAATAAGTAGATATAAAGGGTTAGGGGAGATGAACCCAGACCAACTTTGGGAAACAACTCTTGATCCAAACTCTAGAAGCTTAATTCAGGTTAAAGTTGATCAAGAAATAAATGCTGAAGAGACCTTTTCAACACTCATGGGAGAGGTAGTAGAGCCTAGAAGAAACTTTATTCAAGAGAATGCATTAAATGTCTCAAACTTAGACATATAAAATTAATTTAAATTGTCAGTTCTTAATAATATATCTGAAATTAATAAAGATGAAAAAGCACTTAATGTCCATCCTAAATGTCCGTGGCCAGTGTTATAAAATATTCCAGGTAATTTGCCTTTACCAATTTTAGGCATCATACTTGGAGTCATTGGCCTCAGTCCTGCCCACGGTCTATAGTGTTCAGTTGATACTTTTGGAAAAAGCTTGTTACTCCATTTAATCAATGGAAGTATTCTATCTTCTCTTATATCTTTATTGTAACCATTAAATTCAGCTGTACCTGCTATTCTAAATCTATTCATACCAAGTCTGCTGGATACAATTTTAGCTCCATCATCTAGTAGTGAAACTTCAGGGGCATGTTTTTGGCTAATTTTATCATTAAGATCGATCGTTATGGAATAGCCCTTTACAGGATATATATTAACTTTATCTCCTAATTTAGAAGCTAAAAGCTTACTTGAAACACCTGCACAAATTACAGTTGCATCATAAGTATCAGTATTGTCAGTGTTTTGAGTACTAAATTTTAATTCAACTAAATTATGTTTATGAGTTATATCATTTATAGATGTATTATAATTAAATTTGACATTGTTTTTTTTACAAATTTCAGCTAATTGAGTGCAAAATAGATGTATATCTCCAGACATATCACTTTTTGTAAAAAAACCACCAAAAAAATTATCTAAATTAATAGTAGGCTCAATTTTTTGAATTTCTTTGTTGTTAAGTGGTTCTCTTTTTAAACCTGCTTTAGTTAGCCATTTATTAACTTTCAATCCATGATTAAAATTTTCTTTTGTATTACAAAGATGTAAAATACCTCTTTCTTTAAAGTCAAAATTAATATTTTCATCTTTTAATAGTTCTTTTAAAATATTGCCACTTTCAATAGCCATCTTTACTGTGGCAATTGTATTTTTTTCATGATTTTTTACATTTGATAAAAAACTTAAAAACCATCCTATTTTATGTAAGGAAGGTTTTAAATTGATAGAAAGAGGAGCATCTTTTTTAAAAATCCACTGTATTCCTTGGTAAATGGTTTTCCAGTTTGTCCAAACTTCACCATTACATGCGGATAGTTGTCCACCATTAGCATAACTTGTCTCCATTGCTGCATACTTTTGTTTATCAAAAACAGTTACATCGTAATCTTTTTTCATTAACTGATATGCTGTTGTTATGCCTGTTATGCCTGCACCGATAACTGCTATTTTTTTCATAAAAACTCCACGACAAATCAAGCCCTAATCTGTCATGTGTACCTGAGAGATTAACTTGTTGTATAAGCTTACTCCTTCGGCGGACATAAAATATGTCTCTCTCCAGATTGTCAACTCTTTATGATACTTTTACCTGAGAGTTTCTAGGGTAGTTGCTCCTTCGGCGGTTATTTAAAACGCTCTCACAAAAAGAGGAAATGACATTCATATAATAATTCTATTTAAAAAATAATCAAACTAATTTTTTTTTATAGTTATCTTTTCTACTGGGCCATTTTGCTTTATCCAATCATCAATACCATTTTCTAGGTTCAAAACATTAATTAAGCCCATTTCCAAAGCTGTTTTAGAAGATAAGGATGATCGCCATCCAGAGGCACAATAAAATATAAACTTATTTTTAGAATCAAAGTAATCTCTATAATAAGGACTTTTAGGGTCAATCCAAAACTCTAACATTCCTCTTGGTACATGCTTAGCATTTTTTATTTTCCCATTTTTTTCTAACTCTCTTATATCTCTTAGATCAATAAAAATTGTTTCACCTTCATTATATAATTTCATAGCATTTTTAAAGTTAATACTTTTGATTTTTCGCTTTGCTTCTTGAACTAAAGAAAAACAAGATTTAATTGTCATTTTATAAGTTTCCAATAGATTAATATTGATAATTTAATATAAATAAATAATGACAAATAAAAATCAACAATTTTTAATTCAACATGAAGACTTTAATAAAAATTTTATTTTTCCATCTATTAATAATATTAATACTGAGCAAGTCATAGCATTATATGAAAATTTTAAAAAAATTTTACCTCATTCTCAAAAAAACTCCAAAGATTTAAAAGTGAGAAGAAACTTAAGTGATATTTTAGATGAGTTTGATGTTTTGTTTTTAGATGCTTTTGGGGTTATAAATATAGGAGATCAATTAATACCACGGATAATTGAGACTCTAAACATTGCTAGAGATAAAGGGATATGTATAATTATTCTAACAAATGGTGCAACTTTTTGTTCAGAAAAAAAAATTAATCAATTTTATAATCTCGGATTAGAATTTTCTTATGATGAAATTATATCAAGTCGCGATGCAACAGAAAGATTTTTATCTACTCATCTTAAACCATCTAAAATAGGTGTTCTAGGTAATAAAGATGAAGAACTAAACATTAAAAATAGTATCACAATAGATTTAGCAAAAGATATTGAACAATTTGATGAAATGGACACTTTTATTTTTTTAGGTACAGGTAATTGGGATACAGATTTTCAAGATTTATTAAAAGATTCATTGGCCTCAAATCCGAGACCATTTTTTGTTTCCAATCCGGATATTGTTGCTCCGCACAAGGATTTTTTTAGTGTTGAGCCAGGTTATTTTACCTTAAAATTAATAAATGAAGGTATCAATTTACCTTTATGGTTTGGTAAACCATTTTCAACAATTTTTGAAATGGCTCTGGAAAAAGTGCAGTTTATAACAGGATCTTTAATTAATATGTCAAGAATTGGAATGGTTGGAGATACATTGCATACTGACATTTTGGGTGCAAACTCAATTGGAATTAAATCAATTTTAATGACAAAATATGGTTTATTAAGAAATCAAAATATTGCTTCTTGTATAAAAAAAACTGGAATTATACCAGATTATTTGATTGATGGTCCTTAAAATGAATAAAAGAAAATCTATATTGATTACATCGGGATCAAAAAGATTAGGAAAGCATATTTCTAAGTTTTTTGTAATGAATGATTGGGATTTAATTTTACATTATAATAAATCAAAAGTTGAAGCAGAAGAAACAGCAAATGAGTTATCACCTTATTCAAAAAACATAAAATTATATCAAGCAGACTTCACAAATTATAAGGATGTTGAAAATTTAGTAGAAAACTTACTTTTAAAAGAGAAGGAGTGGATAGGTCTAATAAATAATACTGGATTATTTGAATATGATACAGGGACAGATTTTACTATTGAGAAATTAAATCAACACATGTCTGTTAATTTTTCTACACCTGCACTACTTATAAAAGCACTTTTTAAGAATATAACTAAAAATTACATTCCAAAAAGTAAAAATAATATGGTTATAAATATTATTGACGCTAAAATTGAGGGTCTAAATCCAGATTATTATTCTTATACTTTATCAAAGTTAGCAATGTCAGGATTAACAAAAATGTCAGCTTTATCTTATGCACCAGATTTGAGAGTAAATGCAATTGCTCCTGGAATAATATTACCTGCAGAAAATCAAAATGATGCCGAGTTCAAAAATTCTCATAAAAAAAATATTTTAAATAGTTCTGCAACAATAGATGATTTATATTTAGCGCTTGATTTTTTGACTAATTCAAACTCTGTTACAGGACATATTTCATTATTAGACGGAGGGGCACACCTAGCTCCTCCTCAAAGAGATGTTGCTTTTAAATAAGGTAAAATTTTAATGCTTAAGAAAATTCTTATTGAAAATTTAACTTGTAATGCTTCTGTTGGGGTTTACGAAAATGAGAAATTAAATAAACAAAAAATTATAATTAACTTAGAAATTGTGCTTGTTAATAACATAAAAACTCATACTGATAATATAAATGACGTAGCTGATTATGGAAAATTTAGAAGAATTGTGTTAGAAATTATTAATTCTAAGCATTTTAATTTAATTGAGACCCTTGCTGACAAATTAATTAAAAAAATAGAAACTTTTGAAAAAGTTAAAAATATTAAATTAAAAATTACAAAGCCTGATATTTTTGAAGATTGTTCTGTTTCATATGAAATTAGTAATTATCCTTAAGTTTTCTAAAATATTTAAAGGTTTCTGTACTATTTAGTTTTTCAACATTATTTGCAATTTTAAAATTCACATCATTATATCTTAAAAATGGATTTAATTTTTTTTCCTGGCCAAGAAAAAAAGGTATAGTTGGTTTATTTTGGTTTCTTAAGTTTTTAATTTCTAAAATGCTTGCATCTAAATCTTTAATATTATTATAAATTAAACTTTTGCAAAAGTTTGCATTTGACAATGTATATTCATGACCACAATACACAAGTGTATCATCAGGTAAATTTATAATTTTGTCTAAACTGCTCTTCATTTGCTCAAAAGTTCCTTCAAATATTCTTCCACATCCAAGTCTAAACAAGGTATCTCCAGAAAAGAGTATTTTTAAATTCTCAATATAATAACATATGTGACCGATAGTATGGCCAGGTGTGTGTAAAACATTAGCTTTTTGACCAATAATATCAATTTCATCTCCATCCAAAACATAATGATCGCAATTATGTATGTTATTTTGGTCATATTTTGGAGCAATAAGTTTACAGTTATATTTGTTAACTAATCTTTGGTTACCAGCAACGTGATCGTTATGATGATGAGTATTAAATATATGCGATAAATTCCAATCCTTTTTTTCTAGTAGATCAATAACAGGTTGTGCTTCTCCGGGATCAATTACTGCAGTTTGTTTATTAATAGGATTATGTAAAACATAAATATAGTTATCACTTAATGCTTTTATGATTTCAATTTGAGTCATAATACTATTATCCTTAATAAAAAATTATGTTATCAATAAAGATATATTATATAAATTTATAATTAATTTTACCATGGAAGAATTAGAAAAACTTAGAAAAGAAATAGACCAACTTGATAAGATGATAGCTGAGTTAATTTCTAAACGACAAGGACTTTCAAATAAAATTTTAAAAGCTAAAGGAGGGAAGTTTACTTATGACCCAGTAAGGGAAAGGAAAGTAATGGAAAAAATTTTCTCTTACGACATCGATTCTAAACTTGCTGAAAGAATATGGAGACAAATTATAGCTTTTAATCTGTCAACACAAAAAAAATTAAAAATTGGACATCTTGGAGACGATAAGTTTTCTATAGCGGCTTATGAAAGTTATTTTGGTCCATATTTTGAAATTACAGATTTTAAAAATGTAATTAAGCTTATTGAAGGAATAAATAAAAAAATTATTGATGTAGCTATAATAGATAAATCACAATTTGATTTGAATAAAATTAATCCTAAATTAAAAATTGTATCTGAATTTCCATTAAATGAATACTTTTACAAAAAAAAGTATTTAATTTTGAAATAACTTAGGTTAGAAAAAATTATGTTTTTAGAACCAAAAGAATCAATTTTAAATTTAGATGCCTATAAGCCAAATTTTGGTTCATCTAATTTAAAAAAATTAATTAGACTTTCTGCGAATGAAAATGCATTAGGGTACTCACCTAGAATTGATAAAGAGTTGAAGATTGAAAGTTTTAATCGGTATCCTCCACAACATAGTGAAGAACTTATTAAAACAATTAGCAAAATTAAAAATTTAGACCAAAATAAATTAATTCTTGGTAATGGTTCTGACGAATTGATTTCTGTAATTGCTCAAACATTTTTAAAACCTGGAGATGAGGCAATTTACACAGAGTATGGGTTTTTACAATTTCCGCAATCCATTACAGTTGCTGGAGGAATTAAAAAAGTTGCTAAAGATATTAATTTTCATGTAAGTGTTGATAATATTCTAAACTTAATAACTGATAAAACTCGTTTAATATTTCTTGCTAATGCTAATAATCCGACAGGTACATTTATTAGCAAAAATGAAGTTTATAGGTTAATTAACAATATACCAGAAAATACATTGTTAGTTTATGATGCAGCCTATGCAGAATACATTCGACATGATGATTATATAGATGGATCTGAATTAGTTGAAAATTATAATAATGTTATAATGTTAAGGACTTTTTCAAAATTACATGGACTTGCAGGCTTGAGGCTAGGCTGGGGTTATGGTAATAGCAAAATAATAAATTTTCTAATGGCAGTTAGAGGTCCTTTCAGTGTTAATTCTATGGCCATTGAAGCTGGTATTATTGCCATGAAAGACATTGATTTTCAAAACTATTGCTTTGATTTTAATCTTAAATCGATGAAATTTATGGAAATTGAACTAGGTAAATTAGGTGTAAAATTTATAAATTCTTCTACTAATTTTATTCTTATAAATTTGTCAGACCAAGATGAATCTTTAGCAAAAAATGCTGTATTATTTTTTAAAAAAAATGGTGTGTTAGTTCGTGAAATGAATGTTTATAATTTACCAAATCATATTAGGGTATCTTTAGGAACTGAAAAAGAAAATAATTATTTCTTAAAATTACTTAAAAAATTTATTTCACAAAATGATGATTGAGAAAAAAATAGTTACTATTATCGGCTTAGGATTAATAGGTAGTTCTATATTAAGAGCATTTAATTATTATTTAAAAAATAAATTTTACATAAAAGTTTATGATAATCATTCTGAACACCTGAAAGTTGTTAAGTCATTTAATATAGCAGATGAAATTTGTAATTCTGTTGAGGAATCTGTAATAGAATCAGATTTAGTAATTTTGGCTATCCCTGTAGGTGTAATGGCCGAAGTGGGTAAATTAATTTCACCAAATCTAAAAAAGGGAGCTATTTTGACAGATACTGGGTCAACAAAACTTTCTGTAATTCAAGACCTCTCTTCATTAATACCTGAGGAGGTATTTTTAGTGCCTTCACACCCTTTAGCAGGAACTGAGCACTCTGGACCTAAAGCAGGCTTTCATAATTTATTTGAAGGCCGATATTGGATTATAATTAGTAAAAAAAATGACAAAAATGGAAAGTTTTTAGAAAATTTGTTTAAAAAGTTTGGTTCTAACGTTGAGTTTATGGATGAATTTTATCATGACAAAGTACTTGCTATAACTTCGCATTTGCCCCATTTAATCGCATATTCAATTGTTGACACCGCTAATAATTTAGAGAGTGACTTAAAAAATGATGTTGTTAGATATTCGGCAACTGGATTTAGAGACTTCACTAGATTAGCATCATCTGATCCAACTATGTGGAGAGATGTTTTTTTAAATAATACTGAAGCAGTACTAGAAATGTTACAAAGGTTTAATGAGGATCTTTCAGCATTACAAAAATTAATTAGAAAGAAAGATTCTAATGAACTATATAATTTTTTCAAAAATTCTAAAGAAATAAGAAATAAAATTATTGAAGCGAAACAACATTTACCAGAAACATCAAAATTGAAGTAAATTTATTCTAAAATATGTTAGTTTATATTTAAAATACTCAGAAATATAATTTATTTGTTTTTTCCACCATATTTTATTTTTATCAATAAATACATAAGGTGTAATTTTAATATCTTTAAAAATACTTTCAAATTCTAACAAAGCCCTTGGCATATGGTAATTATTTGTCAGTAAAACAAATGAATTTATTTCTTTTGATTTAACCCATTTTAAGCTCTCTACAGCATTTGAAAAAGTATTTCTAGAGATGCCTTCTATTTGAATACAACAGTCAATAATTTTTTCATTATTTAGGTTTTGTCGAGTAAGTTTTTTTAATGTTTTTTTATTAAAACCTTTTCCTACTCCGCTAATGAACAAATTTTTATTTTTATTTTTAATTTGAAAAAAAATTTGAAGAGATTTTTTTACTCTATTATCACCTCCAGTTAAAACAATAAAATTATTATTATAGTTTAAATTATTATTATAATTTAAGATTTTTTTATAGAAAAATAAATAATCAATGACTAATATTATTAAAATTGTGATGATTAGTAATAGATATTTTTTTTTAATCATTTTATTCAGTTAATTATTTGGAAAGACATGCTTTTTACTATACAGTAATTAATTATTCAGGTTAAATATTATGTTAGAAAAATGTTTAAAATGTAATACTTTATTTGAAGTTGATGAAAGTTTAATTACACCAAACTTAAAATTATTTAAGTGTAGTGTGTGTAATAATGAATGGCCATTTGTAAATAGTAAAAATTCTAAAAAAAAAATATCAGAAAATTTATCTGATGAAAAACTACGCAAAGACCTTGATGCGATTAGGTCAGAAATAGAGAAGAAAACTGACATATTAAGTAATGGAATGAAAACTCAGCCTAGAGAAAAATTAACTAAGGAAAAAAATCAAAACTATAATACTAAGAAAAAAACTGTTGCTCAAATTGCTGAAGAAATAGCTGAAGCTAGTGTAAAAAATAGAGAACAAAAAATAATTAAGAATAAAAAACAGATCAATAAAAAAACATCAAATGTTGAAACACTCAAAAATGTTAATTCAAAGCAGAAAAGTTTTGCAATTCCTCTGATTATTTTTATTTCTATTTTATTGATAAGTAGTACTGTCTACTTTAGAAACAATGTTGTCAGTTTTAGTCATTCTTATTTTCCTAATTTTGTAGATAAAAATTTTCATAAAGTATTCGAGTTATTTCAACGAGTTAAAATACCATTTTATGCGGATTTTAAAAATTTAGAGATAGAAAATTTTGGTGCAGTTTATGAAGGTAAGTCAGTAAAGTTTTTTGGTAATATAAAAAATAATTCGAAATACTCGATATTAACACCTACTTTAAAAGTAATTATGACAACAGAAGATGGCAAAATACTTGCGGAAACAATAATAAAATCAACGCAAACATTTATTTCATCTAAAAATTTTATTAAAATTAATCATTTAATTCTAACTAATCAAAAATACAATAATGCCACAATTCGTGCTACTATTATGAAAAAAATTGAAAGTTCAAGCTAGAAATTTGGAATTATGTCAAGTTTAAGTAATTGATCTATTTCTTCTCTTTTTCTGAGCAAAATTTCTTTATTATCGAATATAAATACCTCAGCGGCACTTGGCCTACTGTTATAATTTGATCTCATGACACTTCCATATGCGCCACATGTCATAATTGCTAGAACCTCATTCTTCTTTGTTTCTTGTAAATTAAAATCAATGCCTAAAAAATCACCTGTTTCACAAATTGGTCCAACTATATCATATTTTTTTGAAGCTCGATCACTTTTAATTTTAAGAGGCTTAATCGAATGAGTTGCATTGTAAAGAGTAGGCCTAATTAAATTATTCATGCCAGCATCTACAATCAAAAAGTTTTTAAGATTAGTTGATTTTGTCCTAATTACTTTAGTTAGTAAAATCCCTGATTCAGCAATTAACGACCTTCCTGGCTCTACAGTCAGTTGAAACTCTTCATTTCTAAAAACTTCATTTAAAGCTTTACTGAATGACTTATAATTTAGTGAATTTTCCATTGTATAATCAATTCCAAATCCACCTCCTAAATCTAAATGATTAACTTCGTATCCAAGATTTCTTAATTCTATTGCTAAATTTTTAATTTTTGAAAAAGTTTGAAAAAAAACATCATAATCAAATAATTGTGATCCTACATGTACTGCTAGTCCATAAGGATTAATAAAAGAAGCTTCATTTATTAATTTATAAGCATTTACAATATCATCATAAATTATTCCAAATTTAGAGTTTTCGTCACCGGTTGATATTTTTTTATGGGTTTTAGCATTAATGTCAAGATTTACTCTTAATGCAACATTTACTCTCTTTTTTAAATTGTTTGAAATTTCAATTATATCTTTTAACTCTTCAATTGATTCTGCATTTAATTGTTTAATATTTTGACTAATAGCAAACTCTATTTCATCTTTCTGTTTTCCAACACCTGAAAATATAATGTCTTTTGGTTTAACTGAAACTTTTAGGCATCTTTTTAATTCACCAATCGATACTACGTCAGCTCCTGCACCTAAATTATTTATATATTTTATTATTCCAAGATTATCATTTGATTTAACAGCAAAATGAATTTTTCCATTAAGAGGATCCATAATGTTTTTAAGTAAATAGAAAGAATTTTTGATTAAATTTGAATCATAAATAAAGGTTGGAGTTCCATAGAAATCTACCAATCTTTTCAAACTTACATTTTGAAGAAATAATTCTCCTGATTTACGATAGTATCCGATTTTTTGCATTTTAATTTTTTGTTGAAATTATTTTTTGTGATGGTGGAATAGGGTCGGCTTTTTTACCGCATCCAGAAGAAAACATACTTAAAACTATCAATAAAAAAAGTAGAGTATTTAATTGTTTTAATTTTGGCATAACTTTATAGATATCTCCTTTTTGCATCCGATATTGCTTTTAAAACTAATCTTGGAGAAGTTCCACCAAATGATGATTTTTTTAGTATAGACGAACTAATACTTATTGATTTCATTATATTACCGTCAATTTTAGGTTCAATGGATCTCAAATCTTCTAATAATAATTCATCAAGAGAGCAATCTTTCTTTTCTGCAAGAAGAATTATTTTACCAGTAATTTTATGGGCATCTCTAAACGGAATATTTAAATACGTTACCAAATAATCAGCTAGATCTGTTGCAGTTGGAAAACCTTTTTGTAATGCTTTAAGCATTTTATTTTTATTAATTTTTAAAGACTGAATAATACCAATCATATTTAACAAACAATTTTTAATATTTTCAGATGAATCAAATACTGGTTCTTTATCTTCTTGTAAATCTTTACTATAGGCAAGGGGTAACCCTTTTAATAAATTTGTTAAATTGACTAAATTTCCTACAAGTCTATTGGATTTCCCTCTAATAAGTTCAGCTGCATCAGGATTTCTTTTTTGTGGCATGATACTTGATCCCGTTGTATATTCTTCATTAATTACAATGAAATTAAAACCGTTTGATGACCATAGAATAAGCTCTTCAGCAATTCTAGATAAATTCACACCTATCAAACAAAGTACGGATAAATATTCTATAGCAAAATCACGGCTTGAGACAGAATCTATAGAGTTTCGCGTAGGTGAAGAAAAGTTTAATTTTTTTGCTACAAAATTTCTATCTATAGGGTAACTCGTTCCTGCAAGTGCAGCTGAACCAAGAGGGCACTCGTTCATTCTATTTTTACAATCTTGTATCCTTGCTCTGTCTCTTCCAAACATTTCTACATAGGCCAAAAGATGATGTCCAAAGGTAACAGGTTGAGCAACTTGCAAATGAGTATAACCCGGCATCAAGGTCTCATAATTATCTTCAGCTTGAATAATTAACTTTTCTTGAAGTTGCCTTAAAAGCTCTGAAACAGAATCCAAATCACTTCTTATCCACATTTTAAAGTCGGTAACTACTTGATCATTTCTTGAACGTGCAGTGTGTAATTTTTTTCCAGACTCTCCAATTAATTCAATTAACCTACTTTCAATATTCATATGAATATCTTCTAGTTCAATTTTGAATTTGAATTTATTTGTTTCAATTTCTTTTTTAATTCTAAGAAGACCACTTTTGATTTCTAAAAAATCTTTTTTTAAGATTATCTTTTGTTTTGATAACATTTCAGCATGAGCTATTGATCCTTCAATATCTTGAGTATACAAATTTTTGTCAAAATCGATTGAAGAATTGAACCTAATTAAATTATCACTTGTTTCTCCTTCAAATCTCCCACCCCAAATAGTGCTTTTTAAACTTTTTTTTCTTTTTGACATTATCTTAACTTTATAATTTTTTTAATTATCATATATATAAATTAAAAAAGAGAAACAATATTGTTTATCAGTCTAAAATATTTATTAATTTTGTTAATTTTTCTACCGTTTCCATCTCAATCTAATTCTTTGTTTCAGAAAATAGATATAAAATTAAATAACAAAATAGTACTAAGTGATGAAAAGAACTTTGAAAAAAAATTGTATGACATCTTAGATTTAAGATCAAAATACGTTGTTAATTTTTGGGCTACTTGGTGTATTCCATGTAAAAAAGAATTGCCAGACTTAAAAAAAATGAAAACTGATAATAAAGAACTTAAAATCATAATTATTTCAATAGATAAAAAATCAACAAAAGACCAATTAAATTTTCTAAAAATAAATAAAGTAGATGACCTAACAACTTATTTCGACAAAAATATGACTTTTTTTAAACGTTTGAAACTAAGAGGCATACCTACAACTCTACTAATAAAAGAACGTAAAATTATAGCAAAAAAAGAGGGAATTTTTAGTTATAATAAAAATTCAATAGAGCAAATAAATAATTTTTTTAATTAATTTTGCTTTCCATCTCTGGAACAGCTTTAAACAAATCTTCAGCTAAACCATAGTCAGATATTGAAAAAATAGGTGCTTCTTCGTCTTTATTAATGCCTATAATTACTTTACTATCTTTCATTCCTGCCAAGTGTTGTATCGCACCTGAAATACCTACGGCTATGTAAAGGTTTGGAGCTACAATTTTTCCAGTTTGACCAACTTGCCAGTCATTTGGCACGTATCCAGCATCGACCGCTGCTCTACTTGCTCCCATAGCAGCACCAAGTTTATCAGCCAATTTTTCTAATATCTGAAAGTTTTCTGCAGACCCTAACCCTCTTCCACCTGATACAACTATATCAGCAGAGGTTAATTCAGGTCTTTCGCTCTTAGTTAATTCAGAATCTAAATACTTTGATAAGTTATTAACATTTAAATTACCTATTTCTTTAATTTTACCAACATTATCATTACCAATTTCTGCTTCTTCAAATGCAGTAGCTCGAATGGTTATGATGTTTATTTTATTTTTACTCTTACAAGTTGCAATGGCGTTTCCAGCATAAATTGGTCTTTTGAATGTTTGCTTATCAACAATTTCAATCACATCTGGAATTATCATAGTATCAATCAATCCTGCTAGTCTTGGCGCTATATTTTTCCCATTAGAAGTATTAGAAAATAGAATATTCGCGTAGTCTTTGAAATTTTCAGCAATAAAATTTGCAGAGTCTTCGGCTAATTGGTTTTTAAATGCATCGTTTTCATTAATAAAAATATTATTAATATTTTTAATATTAATTAACTCATTACAAATATCTTTACAACTATCGCTTAAAACTAATAGATCAACATTTTCAAGTTGAATAGCAGCTTTAATAGTATTTAATGTCGATTTTTCTAACTTATTATTATTGTGATCTACTACTACTAACGTTTTCATATATACCTCTATTCTAGATTACTTTAGCTTCATTTTTTAATTTTTCAATCATTTCATCAACAGATTTCACCATAATCCCAGCTTCTCTGGATTTTGGTTCTTCAACTTTTAAAATTTCTAACCTTGGTTCAATGTCGATATTTAAATCTTCAACTTTCATTTCATCTATTGGTTTTCTTTTTGCCTTCATGATGTTAGGTAAACTTGCATACCGTGGTTCATTCAACCTCAAGTCGGTTGTTACAATTGCTGGCAAATTAACTTCAATATTTTCTATGCCTCCATCAATTTCTCTTCCAACTTTTATTTTTTTATCTTGTATTTCTAATTTACTTGCAAAGGTTGCTTGACCCCAGTTCAGCATTGCTGAAAGCATTTGTCCAGTAGCATTCATGTCATCATCAATTGCTTGTTTGCCCATAATCACAAGATCAGGTTTGATTTTATTACAAATTGACGTCAGGATTTTAGCAACAGATAATGGTTCAAGTTTCGATGTGCAATTTACAAAAATACCAGAATCAGCTCCCATTGCTAAAGCGTTTCTAATAGTTTCTTGTACTTCTGGTAAGCCTATGGATACTGCAATTATTTCACTAGCAATACCTTTCTCTTTTAATCGAAGAGCTTCCTCTACAGCTATCTCATCAAAAGGATTCATAGACATTTTTACATTATCTAATTCAACGTCTGTTTCATCTTTTTTAACTCTAACTTTGACGTTATAGTCTACAACTCTTTTAACTGGAACTAGTATCTTCATAAATCATCTCCCATTTCAATTATTGATTTTCTCCAGGAACCCATAATATATCAATTTTTCCATTATCATTTGTTACTCTTGAAACTACAAATAAAAAGTCTGATAGTCTGTTTATATAGATTAATGATTGCTTGTTAATCTTATTTTTTTCAGCAAGTTTTGATATGGATCTCTCAGCTCTTCTTGCTACCGTTCTTGCAATATGAAGCCAGCATGACATTTCAGATCCACCAGGTAAAACAAATGAATTTAATGGTTCTAATTTATTATTAAACTTATCAATCATATTCTCTAAATTTAAAACTTGAGAATTTTTAATTCTTAATGGTTCAAATTTTGGGTTTTCTTCAATTGGTGTAGATAAGTCGGCACCTAAATCAAAAAGATCATTTTGGATTTTTTTTAAAATCTCAACTAAAAAATTATATTTTTTCTCTTTATTAATACAGTTAATTGAAAGGCCAATAAAAGAATTTAATTCGTCAACATCACCATATGCAGAGGGTCTTAAATTATATTTTTTTACACGACTACCATCTGACAGACCAGTTGTCCCATCATCTCCTGTCTTAGTATAAATTTTATTGAGTTTAACCATTATAATATTTCTTCATATATAAGATAAATACAAAAACGATTATTGCAATTGCTTGGAAAATAATTCTATATCTCATAATCAAATTACTTTTAGACTTATTATAATCACCACCTCTACCCATTGTAATAACGCCCCACATTAAAATTCCAAAAACTATTATAAGACAAATTACTAATATTGAATTTGCAAGAAAATCATTCATCAAAAATAATCTCTTTAAATTCGTGATTATTTCTTAAGAAACTTGCTTTAACTGTGTTATACATTAAACATGCAATTGTCATAGGACCTACCCCACCAGGTACAGGTGTAATTAAATTAACCTTATTAATAACATCATTAAAATTTACATCACCTAAAATTTTAATTTTATCATTTATTTTTTTTCTATTTATACCAACATCAATTACAGTTGCCTTATCTTTTACATAACTATTATCGATAAATTCAGTCATTCCGATTGCAGCAATTAAAATATCAGCTTTTAGTGTAAATTCAGATAAGTTTCTTGTTTTAGAGTGTGTAATTGTAGTTGTACAATTTTCTTTAAGTAGCAATGATTGCATAGGTTTTCCAACAATATTTGATCTACCTACTATTGTTGCATTTAATCCATTAAGTGAACCTAATTCTTTTTTTAACATGTAAATACACCCTAGAGGTGTACAAGGGATCATTCCATTATTATTACCTAGAAATAAGTTGCCCAAATTTATTGGATGAAATCCATCCACATCTTTTTTTGGATCAATTGATAAAATAACTTTATCTTCAGAAATATGCATCGGTAGTGGGAGTTGAACAAGAATTCCATCAATATCTTTTTTCTGATTTAATTCTTTAATTTTATTTAATAATTCTTTTTCAGTTATTGATGAGCGATATACAATTTTCTTTGATATTATTCCAATATTTTCTGCAGTTTTAATTTTGTTTTTAACATATATTTCACTAGCTAAATTTTCTCCAATTAAAATTACGGCTATAGAAGGTTTACGTTTATTAAGTCTTTCAGATTTTAAAACTAATTCTTTGATACTATCAATTAAGTTTTGAGAATGATTAATTCCATCAATAATTTTCATATTATCACTTATCAATTGTCTTACTCCTACAAACTTAATCTGTAATCAATTAACAAATTTCTAATAAATGATAAAAGCAATATGACTATTACAGGTGAGAAATCCATTCCACCAATAAATGGAATATATTTTCTAATTTTAATTAACAAAGGTTCGTGAAGTGCAATTAATCCTCTTAATATTAAATCAATAATTCTATTGTATCGATTTACGATTTCGAATTGAACCAGGAGAGTTATTATCACATAAACTATAAGGGTATATAAATATATGGATATGATTTGATCTATTAATATAAATAAAGCGTTCATAGTTGTGATAATATTTGTTACTATATTGATATAAGTTTTAAAATAAAATTTTAAACGGGCAGATATGAAATCTTTATTTTTAATAATTCTATTTATTTTATATTTTATAAATCCTTCATTTAGTAAAAGTGGACAAACGAATAATTGGGATCAAATCGTTAACAGTGCTCAAAATAAAACTGTGAAACTTCATGCATGGGGAGGTTCTAAAAATATCAATAATTATATTAATTGGGTCAAAGCAAAAGTTTATAAAAAATATGGTATCAAATTGCAACATATAAAAATTAAAGATACATCTGATGCAGTTAAAAAAGTTTTATTCGAAAAAATTGCAAAAAAAAATGATAATGGTTCAGTTGATATCATTTGGATTAATGGAGAGAATTTTTTAACAATGAAAAAAAATAACTTATTGTTAAATAAGAATTGGATATTGCAATTACCTAATTCGAAATTCATCGATTTTTCTAAATCATCAGCCTACTTCTATGATTTTGGTATCTTTAATGAAGGGAAAGAGATGCCTTGGGGATTATCTCAACTTATTTTTTATTATGATAGTGATCAATTAAAAATTGTTCCAAAAAGTGCATCTCAATTAAAAAATTTCATAAAAAAGAATCCCGGAAGATTTACTTTTCCTCAACCACCAGATTTTATAGGAACAAGTTTTTTGAAACAAATTTTGATAGAAGTATCTAAAGATAAAAAACTTTTTTATGATAAGTATAATCTTAACAATGATAAACATAAATTGTCATTGAATGAATTATGGAATTGGTTTGACGAAATCACACCTTTTTTGTGGAAAAGTGGTAAAACATACCCAAATAATTATTTGTCACTTGGTCAACTATTCTCTGATAATGAATTAGACATAGGTTTAACATTCAATATTGCATATCCAAAAAATGAAATTTCAAAAGGAAATTTTAAATCTTCAGTTAAAAGTTTTATACCAAATATCGGTTCATTAGCTAATACTCATTATCTCACAATTCCTTACAATGCCACAAATAAAAATGCTTCGAAAGTCGTAATAAATTATATGATTTCACCTGAAGCGCAATTAGAAAAGCAAAATTCAGAAATTTGGGGGGATCCTTCAGTTTTATCTTTCAATAAATTAAACAAAAACCTTAAAAAAGACTTTGAAAATCTTTTGAGTAAATCTACTGATTTAAGTTTTCAAGACTTGGAAAATAAAATTCCTGAACCTCACCCTAGTTGGGTCAAAGTT
>QCNM01000021.1 GCA_003210115.1 SAR116 cluster bacterium AG-426-A06
AAATCTCAATTTGTAAAGGCAGTCATGAAATCCCTCTAATAAAAAAGACTATATCAAGTATTTTGCAGGAAAGTGCAAAAGCATGTCCTAATCAAAAAGCAATTATTAGTCATATTGAAGATAAAACCTATACATATAAAGAACTAAATACTGAAGTGAATTTAGCATGCAGGGCATTAATTAATTTAGGAGCAAAAAAAGATGATCGAATTTCTATATGGAGCACCAATAGAACTGAGTGGTTGATTACAAATTATGCTGCTATGAGACTTGGATTAATTGTTGTTACAATTAATCCTGCTTTTAGAACAAGTGAAGTAAAATATGTTTTAGAAAATTCAGAGAGTACATTTTTATTTATGGCTGAGAATTTTAGAGCTTTTTCATATTTAGATTCAATTTCATCTATTAAAGACAATTTAATGAAACTTAAGTCAGTCGTTGTTTTTGGCAATAAAGTTGGGCCTTATTTGAGTTGGGACTCTTTTATGACATTAGGTTTTAAAATTGACAAAAATATTGTCTCAGTTATCGAAGAAAAAATTGTATTTGATCAACCTTGCCATATTCAGTACACATCAGGAACTACAGGAAAACCAAAAGGTGCGCTATTAACTAATTATAATTTAATCAATAATGGATATTTTGTTGGTCTAAATCAAAATTTTTCTATAAATGACAAGATATGTTTACCTGTTCCTTTTTTTCACTGTTTTGGTTCAGTTTTAGGTGCATTTGCAGCTTTGTCACATGGAAGTTGTATTGTTTTACCAAGTGAATCATTTGATCCGAAGATATGTATGGAAGTTATTCAAAAATATAAGTGTACTGCTTTATATGGCGTACCGATGATGTTTATTTCAATTTTAAGTTTGCCCAATTTATTAAATTATGATTTCAAATCACTCAGAACTGGAGCTATAGGTGCATCTCCTTGTCCAAAAGAAGTTATGAAAAAGATCATAAATATTTTAAATATCAAAGAAATAACAATTGTTTACGGAATGACCGAAACTTCGCCTATTTCCTTTCAAACTAATATTGGTGATGATGTGGATTTACAAGTCTCAACAGTTGGCAATATTAATCCTCATATAGAAGCCAAAGTTATTGATTCAAATAAAAATTTTATTCTTGATAGAGGTAAACCTGGTGAACTTTGTATCAAAGGATATTCTGTAATGAAAGAATATTGGAAAAATAAAACTGAAACAAAAAAATGTATAGATAAAGATGGATGGATGCGCACTGGTGATTTAGTGTTAATGAGAGATGATGGTTATTTAGAAATTGTTGGAAGAATAAAAGATACGATAATTAAAGGGGGTGAAAATATTTATCCTAGAGAAGTTGAGGAGTTCCTCATCAAAATAGATCAAATAGAACAAGCTTATGTTTTTGGAGTACCTGACAAAACATATGGTGAGATAGTTGGTTGTTGGTTAAAACTCGAAAAAAATAAAATTATTTCTGAAAATGAAATAAAAAATAAATGTAAAAATAAAATTGCAAGCTTTAAAATCCCATCATTTTTTCGAATTGTTGATGAATTTCCTATGACTGCAAGTGGCAAAGTTCAGAAATTTAAAATGTCTGAAAAAGAAATAGCTCTTAAAATAAACAAATAATAAATTAGTGAAGGTTTTTCTTATAAATTATTTATTTTTCTAGAGAAGTGTTGTAAATTTTTCTTATGTTAAAGAATATTTCCCTAGATGATAAGTATAAACTAGAGAATAAGTTTATTCTTGTAAACGGAACTCAAGCTCTTGTTAGAGCTACTCTTATTCAAAAATTTAGAGATGAAAAAGAAAATTTAAAAACTGCTGGTTTTGTAACTGGTTACAGAGGCTCACCTGTAGGAAATGTGGATTTGCAATTCAGTAAAGTTAAAAAGTTGATTTCTGAAAAAGATATCAAATTTCATCCTGGTTTAAATGAGGATGTTGCTGCTACTTCACTTTGGGGAAGTCAGCAAGCAGAAATGAGAGGAGAATCAAATTATGACGGTGTGTTTGGTTTTTGGTATGGCAAAGGTCCTGGAGTAGACAGGTCTGGGGATGTATTTAGACATTCTAACTTGGCAGGAACATCAAAAAATGGTGGGGTTATCGCAGCCATGGGAGATGACCATTCAGGCGAAAGTTCAACAGTACTTTTTCAGTCAGAATATGCTTTTAAAGATGCAATGATACCTATTTTGTCACCTTCAGGCGTTCAAGAACTTATTGACTATTCAATACTAGGATGGGCTCTAAGTAGATATGCTGGGGTATGGGTTGGATTAAAATGTTTAAAAGATACTATAGACGCAACTGAAGTAGTTGACGGTAGTCCTGATAAACTAAAAATTATATATCCAGAAAACCCTGTTAAAAGAGGAGAACTTTCAATAAGAGTTGGAGATACACCTCATGCTCAAGAAGAGAGACTTCATAGACAAAAATTACCGGCTGTAAAAAAATTTGCTTTAGAGAATAAAATTGATAGAGAAGGTTTTAAAAAAACAAAACTATCAAAAATCGGAATTATTTCGTCTGGGAAAAGTTGGCTTGATGTAGAGCATGCATTAGAACTTTTGAATATTGACAGTGAAACAGCAAAAGAAATTGGGCTAACGTCTTACAAAATAGGCCTTGTATGGCCTATTGAACCAAATGGACTTAAAAATTGGTCTAAAGGTTTAAAAACAATAATCATAATTGAAGAGAAAAGAAAATTAATGGAAGAACAAATAAAAAATATTTTATTTGGTACTGAAAACCAACCTAAGATATTTGGCGAAAGGGATCTTCAAGGTAATTTATTGTTTAAAAATGAAGGCGTTTTAGAACCAGTTGATATATCAATTAAAATTGCTCAAATACTTGATAAACAAATTAATTTAAAAAGTCTTCAAGATAGAATAATTCTCTTAAAAGAATTGTTATCTCCTAAATCAAATGCGGTAGTTGATGACAGAACTCCTTATTTTTGTTCTGGATGTCCTCATAATTCTTCAACAAAAGTTCCTGAAGGTTCAAGGGCATATGCTGGGATTGGATGCCACTACATGGCTTTATGGATGGATAGAAATACAGAAGGTTACACACACATGGGAGGTGAAGGAGCAAATTGGATTGGTGAAGCTCCATTCTCAACTAGAGAGCACATAATTCAGAACATGGGTGACGGAACTTATAACCACTCAGGAATTATGTCAATTAGAGCATCCGTAGCTGCAAATGTAAATATTACATATAAAATACTCTATAATGATGCAGTAGCCATGACTGGTGGACAACAACATGATGGTGATATTGGCGCATTAGAAATTTTACAAGAGTTAAAAGCAATAGGTGTAAAAAAAGTAATTGGTGTTTTTGATGAAAAAGAACAGCTTAACTTAGATAAATTCAAGCAAGTTGCTGACATGCGACCAAGAGATAAAATCATAGAAACCCAAGAGGAATTAAGAAAAGTTAAGGGTGTAACAGCAATTGTTTATATTCAAACATGCGCCGCAGAAAAACGTAGGAGAAGAAAGAAAAATTTGTTTCCTACGCCAAACAAGCGAGTATTTATAAATCCTGAAGTTTGCGAGGGTTGTGGTGACTGTGGCACTAAATCTAATTGTGTTTCTATATTGCCTAAGGAAACTCTTTTAGGAAGGAAAAGGCAAATTAATCAATCTGCATGTAATTTAGATTTTTCCTGTGTAAATGGTTTTTGTCCTAGTTTTGTTACTGTAAGTGATGCAAAAATAAAAAAATTAGAAACTAATGGGTTTCGATTTCCAAAACTAATAAACCCTAAAATACCAACAATAAATAAGACATTTAATATTGTAATTACTGGAGTTGGTGGAACTGGAGTTGTAACAATTGGTGCAATATTAGCGATGGCCTCACATTTAGAGGGAAAAGGTGCTGGAGTTATGGAGATGACAGGTTTAGCTCAAAAAGGTGGCGCGGTTCATATACATTGTAAAATTTCAAAAAAACCTGAAGACTTAAATGCTATTAGAGTTGCTATAGGCGATGCGGACTCTTTAATTGGTGGAGAGTTAATGGTTTCAGCGAGCAATAAAACATTATCTTTACTACAAAGAGATAAAACTAAAGCAGTATGTAACAGTGTAGAAGCAAATTCTGGTGAATTCACCAGGGATAGAAACTTTTCATTACCTCAAGAAGGAATGCTATTGTCTTTAAAAGCTAAAATTGGTCCAGATAACATTTCTTTTTTTGATACAGCAAAACTAACGGAAGAAATTCTGGGTGATTCGATTTATTCAAACATATTTTTAGTTGGTGCTGCTTGGCAAAAAGGTTTGATACCTTTATCAGAAGAAGCTATTTTAGAAGCAATTAAGCTTAATGGAGCTTCCATACAGGGAAACCTAGATGCCTTTAAACTTGGAAGATGGTCAGTAATCGATCTCAAAACCGTAAATACTTTATTAGTAAAAAAAGACGAGCCCTCCTTTAAACTAACTTTTAAGGAAATTTTAAAAGATAGAATTGAAAGATTAACAAATTATCAAGATTCCAAACTTGCAAAAAAATATAAAAAATTAGTTGATAAAGCTTATATGTGTAATAAAAATTTTGGAATTACGGTTGCTAAATCATATTATAAATTGCTAGCTTATAAAGATGAATATGAAGTTGCAAGACTACATGTAAACTACCTAAAAGAAGGTTTAGAGAATACTTTTGATAATATTGGAAAAGTTAAATTTCATTTAGCACCTCCTTTGATATCAAGAAAAGATAAATCAGGTAATCTAATTAAACAAGAATTTGGATCATGGGTATTTCCGATTATGAAACTACTCGCTAAGGGTAAAGTTCTAAGAGGAACTGTATTTGACATTTTTGGACATACTGCAGAAAGAAAACTGGAAAGAAAGCTTGCATCTGAATTTGAAAAAGACATAAATTTGTGCATAAATAACTTTCATAATGATATTATTGATGAAATAATTGAAAGATCCTCAATTCCATTAGAATACAAAGGTTTTGGGCATGTTAAGTTGAGGTCTATAAAAGAATCTGAAGAAAAAATAAATCATTTAATGATAAGAATTCTTAAAAAAGAAACTAAAGCCAATTATAAAATCGCTTAATCAAGTGTTTCAGCTTTTTCTCTTAATACAAATTTTTGAATTTTTCCTGTGCTTGTTTTAGGTAATTCACAGAATATAAAAAATTTAGGGACCTTAAAGCCAGCCAAATTTTCTTTACAATGGTTTAAAAGCTCGACTTTATTTTCTTCAAATCCACTATTTAATTCTATAAATGCACAAGGTGTTTCACCCCATTTCTCATCAGATTTTGCAACAACTCCAACTGCTGCAACTGATGGATGCTTATACAAGATATCTTCAACTTCTATAGATGAAATATTTTCACCACCAGATATAATTATATCTTTAGATCTATCTTTTAATTGAATATAACCATCTTGATGCCAAACCCCTAAATCACCAGTATGAAACCATCCGTCTTCAAATGATTCTTTTGTAGCTTTTTCATTTTTTAGGTATCCCCTCATAGTAATATTTCCTCTTGTAAAAACCTCACCTATTGTTTCACCATCTTGAGGTACATTTTTTAATGTTTTAGGATCAACTATTTTAATATCTTCTTGAACAGAATAAGGCACACCTTGTCTAGCCTTCATTTTGGCTTGTTCATCTGGGCTTAAATTATTCCATTCTGTTTTCCAAGCGCAAACAACTGAAGGACCATAAGTCTCAGTTAACCCATAAACATGAATTACATCTATGCCGCATGATTTCATTTTACCTAAAACAGCTTCAGGTGGAGGAGCTCCAGCAGTCATCATTTTAATCTCTTGATTTAAGTCAATATTATTACTAATCAAATGATCTGCTATCATTTGCATAATTATTGGTGCGCCACTTAAATGAGATACTTTGTGTTTAATTAGAGCATTTACAATTAATTCTCCAGCTGGCTGTCTGAGGCATACATGCGTCCCCGCTCTTTCGGTAACAGTCCAAGGAAAACACCAGCCATTGCAATGAAACATAGGTAGTGTCCATAAATATTTTGGGAACATTGGCATTTCCCAAACAAGAGTATTTCCAATAGCATTCAAATATGCTCCTCTGTGATGATATACAACACCTTTAGGATTACCAGTAGTTCCTGATGTATAATTTAAAGCAATAGCATCCCATTCGTTTTTGGGTAATTGATAAATTATTTCTAAATCAAAAAATTTATTCAGTTCATTCTCATAATTTAGAATTTTTTGACTTTCAGCAAATTCTGAATTTTTTAAACCAGCAACTTGATCAACAACTTCTAAAAGAATTGGTTTGTTTTCAATATTTTGAACAGCTTTTTCTACAATGTTAGAATAAGAAGAATCATAAATAAAAACCTTAGCTTCCCCATGACCTAAAATAAAATTAATAGTGTTATAATCTAATCTAGTATTTATAGCATTTAAAACAGCTCCTGCCATTGGAATTCCAAAATGACACTCCCACATTTCTGGAATATTTGGAAGCATTACAGCTACAGTGTCATTTTTACTAACATTATAACTTTTTAACAACTCAGATAGAGCATTACACCTTTTTGCTGCTTGTTTATATGTAAGTTTATAATCTTCATATTCTACCGCAATTTGATCTGGAAAAGTTTTTCTAGATCTTTCAAGAAAAGATAATGGACTTAAAACTGTATAATTAGCTAAATTTTGATCTAGATTTGTTTCATAAATGCTCATATTAAACTCCTTATATATAGTTTTAATATTTACACTTGATTTTATCAATATGTAATGGCATTTCTTTATAAGGAGATATATTGATATGAATTATGTTTCACCAGTAAAAGATACGAAATTTGTTTTAGAAAATTTATTAAATAATCCTTCAGCAATTGAAAATGATTTAATGAATTCAATCCTTGAAGAGGCTGGGAAATTAGCTAACGAAAATCTAGCGCCCTTAAACCATGAAGGCGATAAAAATCCACCTAAATTAAGACAGGATAATGAAGTTGAGACTTCACCAGGATTTAAAAATGCATTTAAAAAAATAGCCTCAGGTGGATGGATAGGAGTTTCGAGTAATCCTGATTATGATGGGATGGGATTACCATTTCGAATGGCTGCTGCAGTTAGTGAATACTGGCAAGGTGCAAATATGTCATTTGCATTGTGCAACCTTTTAAGTCAAGGCTTGATAGACGCTTTGACGCTAGTTGGTACAGATAAAGAAAAAGAATTATACCTGCCAAAATTAATAAATGGTTCTTGGACAGGTACTATGAATTTAACTGAACCTCAATCTGGAACTGATTTAAGTACAATAAAAACAAAAGCTATTAATGATGGGAAAAATTGGAGAATAAAAGGTCAAAAGATATACATAACTTATGGTGAACACGATTTCTCTGAAAACATTATTCACTTAGTTCTGGCAAAAACTGAAGGGGCGCCTGACGGAATAAAAGGTATTTCAACATTTATCATTCCAAAATATTTAATTAATGAAGACGGCTCTTTAGGCGAAAGAAATGATTTAAAATGTATTTCTCTTGAACATAAGTTAGGAATTAAAGCAAGTCCAACTGCTGTAATGTCCTATGGTGACGACAATGAAGGTGCTATTGGTTACATGCTTGGCGAAGAAGGTAAGGGCATTGAATATATGTTTATAATGATGAATAGAGCAAGATTTGATGTTGGATTACAAGGCATGGCGATTGCTGAAACTGCAAGACAAAAAGCAATTCAATACGCTAAAACACGAGTACAAGGCATACCTTTGAACAAAACAAAAGGTACTCCAATAATTGGTCATGGTGATGTAAAAAGACAATTATTAATTATGCGTTCATTAACTGAAGCTATGAGAGCACTTATCCTGGTTTCAGCTGAAATAATGGAAGAAGCTGAAAAAGAAAAAAGTAAAATGAACTTAGAAGCTTTTTTAATCCCAATAATAAAAGGCTGGTGCACAGAATTAGCTCAAGAGGTAACGAGTTTAGGTGTTCAGATACACGGTGGAATGGGTTATATTGAAGAAACTGGAGCAGCTCAAATAATGAGAGATGCAAGAATTTTGCCTATATATGAAGGAACAAATGCTATACAAGCCAATGATTTAATGTTCAGAAAAACACTTAAAGATAGTGGAGAGACAGCTCAACAAATTCTCATTATTATAAAAGATGAAGTCCAATCTGATGAGGTAACACTGCAAGCTGTTAATAAGTGTGAAGAAGTGTTAGGTTTTATTTTAGATAACAGAGATGACAAAGAAGCACTCTCATGTATAAGTTATGATTTCATGATGGGTTTTGGATATCTCATTGGTGCCTGGCTCATGCAAAAATCTAAAATTAAAGCTGAAGAAAAAATAAATAATCAAAATGAAGATACAAATTTTTTAATGTCAAAAATAATCTCTTCTAATTTTTATAATAAACATATTTTGCCTAGGTGTTTTGGTCACTTTGATATTGTTTTGGATGGATCAAAAATTATTTCCGAAACTGAAGAAGAATTTGTGTAAAAACACAAACTTTAGGTTGATTTTAATATTTACATCGCTAGCCTATAATAAAATTGGGTTTTAAAATTTTTTTGGGGGGAGGAATTCTTGAAAGCCAATAAATACGAATATCCAGATTTTGGTAAATTTAATACTTTTCCAAAATTGTTAAAACATAGATCTGAAATTATGCCAGATGAAGTTGCTTTAAGAAATAAAGACTTGGGAATTTGGAATGAAATCACTTGGGATGAATATAATAAAATTGTTTCAGAATTATCAATTGGCCTAAAATCAATTGGGTTTAAAAAAGGTGATGTTTTAGTATTAAAAAGATATTAAAAAATATGTACATGACAAAGGTCAGGCATCTGGAGATGGATCACATTTTGGAACTGTTCTTTATAATAGAGGTTTATTCCAAGCTATGGTTCAAGTTGAAGCTGCTAGAGTAGCTCAGAAAATTCATGGCACATCTAAAATCACACCAGCAATGTATCGTGATGGAATGGAAAATGTTGATCTTAATGCAAAACGAATGGAAGAATTAGGATTTAAAAATTTTGCGCCTCCATTTAAAAACTCTTGTGAAAATCATGGTGGAAGTGGTTTAGCAGCTGTACAACAATGGGATGCTAAAGCTAAAAAGTGGAACATGATCACAGATTATATGTATGGTGATGCTGCAGTAGTTGATAAATTGATTGCTGAAGATTCAACTAAATATGCTAAGGAACAAAAAATTGCAATGCGTTGTAATTAAATATTTTAAAAGAGAGTCTTAGGGCTCTCTTTTTTTAAGGAATTTTTATGAATGAACTTTCAAAAATTGATAAAAAATCAACACAAAATCTCTTGGAAGTAAATAACATCGAAGCTGTATATAACCATGTCATTTTAGTATTAAAAGGCGTTAGTTTAAATGTCAAAAAAGGTGGTATAACTACTTTATTAGGTGGCAATGGTGCTGGAAAAACTACTACTTTAAAATCAATTTCTAATCTTCTAGCCTCAGAAAGAGGTGAAGTTACCAAAGGTTCTATAACATTTAATAATCAAGATGTTCATCAATTAGATCCGTCTCAACTTGTAAAAATGGAAGTTATTCAAGTAATGGAAGGAAGACATTGTTTTGAGCATTTAACTGTTGAAGAAAATTTATTAACAGGTGGTTATACTAGAAAAAGTAATAAGGAAGTAAAAAACGATCTTGAAAGGGTTTACGAGTATTTTCCAAGATTAAAAGAAAGAAGAACTTCACAAGCTGGTTATACTTCAGGTGGTGAACAACAAATGGTAGCAATTGTAAGAGCGTTAATGGCTAACCCTAAAATGATTTTGCTTGATGAACCGTCAATGGGATTGGCTCCACAGTTAGTAAAACAAATTTTTGAAATCGTTTCTCAAATTAATAAAAAAGAAGGCGTAACAATTCTTTTAGCTGAACAAAATACAAATATGGCTCTCCAATATGCTGAATATGCTTACATCCTAGAAAATGGAAGAGTCGTAATGGAAGGGACAGCAAAATCTATGAGAGACAACGAGGACGTTAAAGAATTTTATTTAGGTATTTCTGGAGAAGGTCGTCAGTCATACCGAGATTTTAAACAATACCGTAGAAGAAAACGTTGGCTATAATATAATTATGAGTCCAATATTTTTTGATTCTAAAGAAGTTAGATCATCTGATGAAAGAGAAAATGATCATTTAGTAAGCTTAAAAAAACTTATTGAAAAAGCTAAAAATATTACTTTACATTCCGATCGTTTAAAAACTGAAATTTCTACTCTATCTGATTTACAAAAAATTGGCGTTTTTCGTAAAAGTGATTTAATTGAAATACAAAAGAAAAACTTACCATTTGGTAATTTAAATTTTAAAAAAGTTTCAGAATTTTCTCATATTTATAGATCACCTGGTCCAATTTATGATTTAGATGGTTATAGTAACAACTGGTGGCGCTTCGCAAGAGCTTTAAATGCAGCAGGATTTAATAATAAAGACATAATTCAAAATTGTTTTTCATATCATTTCACTCCAGCTGGTATGATGTTTGATGAAGCTGCAAAACTTTTAAAATGTACAATTTTTCCTGCAGGTGGAGAAAATTCAGATATGCAAGCCGAAATTATGTCTGAAATAAATACTACAGGATATGTTGGAATACCTGATTTTTTAAAAATTATTATTGAAAAAGCTGAAAATAATGACTTACCAATAAGTAATTTAAAAAAAGCTTTATTTTCTGGAGGCCCATTATTTCCTGATGTTGCTGAATATTTCAAAAGTAAAAATATAAATTTTTATCAATGTTACGGAACTGCAGATCTCGGTCTTATTGCTTACGAGGCTGACATTAATGATGGAATGATTGTAGACGAAGACATTATTTTAGAAATTGTAAAACCAGGTACTAATGAAAGAGTACCAAATGGAGAAGTTGGAGAAGTTATAGTAACAGTTTTAAATAATTATGAATTACCAATCATACGATTTGCAACTGAAGATTTATCTACAATTATTGAAGGTCAAAGCAAAACAGGAAGAACAAACATTAGAATCAAAGGATGGATGGGTCGAGCTGACCAAACAACAAAAGTTAGGGGAATGTTTGTTCAACCATCTCAAATTGCGAAAATTATTGATAGCCTGTTCGCTAACAAACCAAAAGAAAAATTAATAGTAAGTAGAGAGAATAATCGTGATAATTTAAAACTTCTAATAGAACACGTTTCAAATGAAAACAATAAAATAGCTTTAAATGAAAAAGTTGTTGATGAAATGAAAAAAATTCTTAATTTGAATGGTATAGTTGAATTTGTCAATTTAGGCTCATTGCCTAATGATGGTAAAGTTATTGATGATTTAAGAGATTTTGGAGATTAAAATGAATATTAATAAAGTTAATGCAGTTGTTACAGGTGGTGGCAGTGGTCTTGGAGAAGGGACTGCCAAATACTTAAAAAGTAAAGAAGCAAATGTATTTCTTATAGATGTAAATGAGGATAACTTGAAAAAAGTTTCTTCAGAATTGGATGCAGAGTACTTTGTTGGAGATGTTTCTGATCCAAATTTAATGTCTGAAGCAATTGGAAATTTAGACAACATTAATTGCTTAGTCAATTGCGCAGGAATCGCTGTAGGATCCAAAGTTGTATCTAGTAGAGGAATACATGATTTAGGACTTTTTGAAAAAGTTCTTAGAATAAATTTGTTAGGTAGTTTTAACTTGATTCGACTATGTGCAGATAAAATGCAACATAACGCTCCAGACAAAGATGGTGAAAGAGGTGTTATTATAAATACTGCATCTGTAGCAGCTTATGATGGTCAAATAGGACAGGCAGCATATTCAGCTTCAAAGGGTGGTATTGCAGGAATGACACTTCCAATTGCAAGAGAATTAGCAACACATGGAATTAGAGTTAATACAATAGCACCAGGTTTGTTTGGAACACCAATGTTAACTGGAATGCCTGATGAAGTCCAAAAGAGTTTAATTGCAACTACTCTATTTCCTAAAAGATTAGGCACATCACATGAATATGCACTTTTAGTAGAAAGTATAGTCACAAATGTTATGTTGAATGGAGAAACAATCCGACTTGATGGATCAGTGAGATTAGCTCCTAAATAAAATGAAAGATTCAAAAATGTTTTTTGAAGATTTTGAAATTGGTTTAGTTTTCAACACAGGATCAAAAATAATTACTAAAGATGAAATAATTAGTTTTGCAAAAAACTATGATCCTCAATATTTTCATGTTGATGAAAATAAAGCAAAAGATGGGCCCTTTGGAACACTTGTTTCAAGTGGTTTCATGACACTTGGCGTATCATTTACACAATTTTTTGAGATTGGTGTTGTTAAAGATACTGGCATGGGTGCTTGGGGTATAGATGAATTAAGATGGACTTTTCCAGTTTATCCAAATGATGAACTTAAATCAGAAGTAAAAGTTATAGAAAAAAAATTATCTTCTAAAAATCCTAACAAAGGGACTGTTAGAACTCTTCATACTGTTACCAATCAAAATGACAAAGTTGTAATGACTTGGATCGCAAACTTTCTAATTAAAACTAAAAATTAAACTAACAATTTTCAATTATGACTGCTATCCCTTGACCACCACCTATACACATTGTAGCTAAACCATATTTGCCATTTCTTCTTTTGAGTTCATGAACAAGTTTTGTCATTATAATTGAACCAGTTGCTCCTACAGGATGTCCTAAAGCAATTGCACCACCATTAACATTTACTTTAGCTTCATCTAATCCTAACTCTTTATTAACGGCACATGCTTGAGCAGCAAATGCCTCATTTGATTCAACTAAATCTAAGTCATCAATTGATAACCCTACTTTTTTTAATGCCATCTTAGAGGCTGGAATTGGTCCCAAACCCATCTCATCAGGCTCTACTCCTCCAAAACCATAGGAAATAATTCTGGCCATTGGTTTGCCTTTTTTTGCATGCTTTTCATTGGCTAAAACTAGTGCTGATGCACCGTCATTTATACCAGATGCGTTACCAGCAGTTACAGACCCATCATTTTTAAAAACTGTTTTTAAATTTGATAAAGATTCTATTGTTGTATCATATTTGGGATGTTCATCTGTATCAAAAATATTAATACCTTTTCTAGATTTAATTTCTATTGGGGTTATTTGCTCTTTAAATAAACCTTTTTCTATAGCCTCTTTTGCACGTGTTTGACTATTTAATGCAAACTCATCCTGTTTTGATCGATCAATTTGATATCTTTCTGAAATATTTTCAGCCGTTATACCCATATGACCATGTCCAAACGGATCATGTAGAGCTCCCAACATCATATCAAAAACTTTGCTATCTCCCATTCTATTTCCCCAACGAAACCCTTTCACAACATGCGTTCCGCTTGACATTACTTCAACACCTCCAGCCAATGCAATTTCTGTGTCGCCTAGCAATATAAGTTGTGAAGCACTAACTATAGCTTGTAATCCGGAACCACATAATCGATTTACAGTAAGAGCACAAGAATCTTTATTCAAACCTGAATTCAAAGCTATAACTCTACTAACATACATGTCTCTTGGCTCAGTATGGATTACATTGCCAAAAACAGCATGACCAATTTCTTCTGGTGATATATTTGATCTTTTGATACTTTCTTTAGCTACAATTGCACCTAAATCTACAGGATCAAAATCTTTTAAAGAACCTCCAAATGCACCTACAGGTGATCTGGTAGCAGACATAATATAAACTTCATTCATAAACTTCTCCGTATAATAATTTTAAATTTTTAAATCTTTTTCATGTAAGGGCTCAAAAAAGTGATTTACCCAAATCTCATCAACCTTATCAAGGTTACTAGGCTTCCATTGAGGGTTCCTATCTTTATCAACAAGCATAGCTCTTACTCCTTCATAGAAGTCACCTGATGCCTGACACCTTTGTACCATTCTATATTCCATTATAAGAGCGTCTCTGAGACTCATTTCTGTTGCCATATGAATTTGTTTAAAAGTTATTTTTAAAGATGTTGGAGATTTTCCTTTTAATTCGTGTTCTGTATTTTTTGAAAACTCGCTTCCATTTTGACTAAGTGAATATGCTTTATTTAAAATTTCTTCAATATTTTCTTGTTCAAATATTTCTTTAATTTCAACCTGGTTTTTTTCAATAATACTTTCTCCACTTACTTGACCACTAAATTTATCAATTAAGTTTGTAATTTGTTGATGATCTTTAGAAGGATTTTTAAAAATTTCATTTTTTAAATTTTGTATATTTTTCGATTCAATATAATAATTTGATAGTCCTGTTTTCATCAAATCTATTGATTTTAATCTTGTACCAGTTAACGCTAACCACAAACCTATAGTTATAGGTAGTTGGGCTAATAACCATCCTCCACCTACATCGGGGAAAAGACCAATAGTAGTCTCTGGCATTGCAAACATAGTTCTTTCAGTACAAACAATATGACTTCCATGCATTGAAACACCAACACCACCTCCCATGGTCACGCCATCAATTAGAGCAATGTAAGGTTTTGTAAAATTATTAATTTTATAATTTAAAAGATATTCATCATAAAAAAATTTCTCTGAAAGCTCTGTTGGTGGACCACCCTCATCAAGAACTTGTTTTCTTAATGAAACTACATCTCCACCTGCACAAAAAGCTTTTTCACCAGCACCTTCAATTATTACACATTTAATATCATCATCACTTTCGCATTTGTCTAAAAAGTCATTCATTTTTTGAACAATATTATACGTTAAAGCGTTTAACCTTTCTGGTCTGTTTAAAGTAATAATACCTACCCCGTCTTCAGATTTTAAAATTATTTCTTCATTCATATTATTCCCTTTAAACATCTAAAATTTTTCTTGAGATAATTAATCTCATTATTTCATTTGTTCCTTCTAAAATTTGATGAACCCGCAAATCCCTCAGCACTCTCTCTAGAGGAAAATCTTTTAAATATCCATAACCACCATGAAGTTGCAAAGCTTGATTACAAATATCAAAACAAGCATCTGTCGCAAATCTCTTGGCCATTGCACAGTATTTTGTAGCATCACTGTCTTTATTGTCTATACTTGTTGCAGCTTTATAAACCATTAATCTAGAAGCCTCTAAATCAGTAGACATATCAGCTAATTTAAATTGACTTACCTGAAACTCATTTATTTTTTTACCAAACTGCTTCCTCTCTGATGTATATTGAATTGTATTCTCAAGCGCAAAAGTTGCACCTCCAATAGAACAAGCTGCAATGTTAACTCTACCACCATCCAGACCTTTCATTGCTAACTTAAATCCGTCACCTTCATTTCCTACTAAATTTTCAATTGGCACTTCACAATTATCAAAATTAACTGTTGAAGTATGTTGACTATTCCAGCCTAATTTCTTTTCATTTTTACCAAAAGACAAGCCAGGAGTATCTTTTTCAATTAATATACATGAAATACCTTTCGGACCATCTTCACCTGTTCTGCACATTACAGCATAGACATCACTTGTTGGCCCACCGGAAATAAAACTTTTTGATCCATTGAGAACATAATGACTATTACCTTTTCGCTTAGCAGTAGTTTTTAATGCTGATGCATCTGAACCTGAGCTTGATTCAGTTAAACAGTAACTTGAAAATAAATTCATAGAGCATAATTGTGGAATAAATTTTTCTTTTAATTCATTTGATCCTTCGCTATCAATCATCCAAGCAACCATATTATGAATTGATAAATATGCAGCTGTTGAAACACATCCTCTTGAAAGTTGTTCAAAAACTAAAGCAGCTGACAATCTATCTAAGCCTGACCCTCCAAACTTTTCACTGACGTAAATACCTGCCAAACCTAGATCAGCTGATTTTTTTAAAACATCAGTTGGAAAAATCTCTTTTTGATCCCATTCAGATGCAAAAGGCATCAATTCGGTTTCAGAAAATGAAGCTGCCATCTCCTGTATATTTTTATAATCTTCAGATAAATTAAATTCCATAAATCATCTCATGAGTAATTTATACCTCATTCAAAATTAATTCGGAAGCTTTTTCAGCAATCATTAAAGTTGGAGAATTTGTATTACCAGAAGTTATTGAAGGCATTATTGATGCGTCAACCACCCTTAATTTTTCTATACCATTTACTTTTAGATTTGGCTTAGTTACAGAATCATCTCTTACCCCCATTGCACAAGTTCCAACTGGATGAAAAATTGTTGTTCCGATATCACCTGCTACTCTTTCTAAATCTTTATCAGTCTGATAATTTATACCAGGTGCATACTCCTCTGGATTATATTTTTTCATTGATGGTTGTGAAATAATTTTTCTTGCTAATTTAATAGAATCAGCTGCAACTTTTTTATCAGTTGCATGTGATAAATAGTTAGGATTAATTTCTGGCTGCACTTTTAAATCTTTCGATTTAATGTGAACTGAACCTCTACTTAAAGGATTTAAATTACAAACGCTTGCTGTTAGGCCAGGAAAATTATGAAGTGGATCTCCAAATTTATCTAAAGAAAGAGGTTGAACATGAAACTGGACATTAGGCATTTCATATGAAGAATCTGACATTGCAAAAACACCTAATTGACTTGGAGCCATTGACATGGGACCTTTTCTTTTAAAAAGATATTCCATTCCAATTTTCATTTTGCCAAAAACTGAATTTATTTCTTGATTTAATGTTTTTGCGTTTTGTAGTTTATATATTACTCTAAGTTGTAAATGGTCTTGTAAATTTTCTCCAACATTTTTTGAATCGATTATAGGTTTAATGCCTAATTTTATCAAAAGTTGAGGATTTCCAATCCCAGAAAGTTCAAGGATTTTTGGTGACCCAACTGATCCAGCAGATAATATAACTTCTTTGTTACATGAGACTTGAAGCTCATTTCCATTTGTTTTAATTTTTAAACCTGTAACAATCTTGTTCTTAATAATTAAACTTTCAACTTCACAATTTTTAAATATCTTTAAATTTTTTCTTTGTTGGATTGGTTTTAAGAAGGCTTTGACTGTATTTAATCTAAACCCATTTTTTTGATTAACTTTAAAGTAAGAAACACCAAAATTATTACCATTATTAAAATCTTTTATTTTTGGAATACCTGCTTCTACAGTAGCATTTTGGAAATCATCTAATACATCCCAATGTAATCTTTGTTCATCAACACGCCATTCTCCTCCTTGACCGTGATACTCATCTGTTCCAGAAAAATTATCTTCAGTTTTTACAAAATATGGTAGAACATCGTCCCAACTCCAACCAATATTGCCTAATTGTCTCCAATGATCGTAGTCTTTGGATTGTCCTCGCATGTATATCATGCCATTGATAGATGAACAACCACCCATCACTTTTCCTCTTGGGTAGTTAAGGTGTCTACCATTTAAACCTGGTTGAGAAGAAGTTTTATATAACCAATCAGTTCTTTTATTGCCCATACAATATAGATATCCAACTGGAATATGAATCCAATGATAATTATCACTCCCACCTGCTTCAATAAGAGCTATATTTAAGTTTTTGTTAGCAGATAACCTATTGGCTAACAAACAACCTGCAGTCCCAGCACCTACTATAATTATATCAAAAACTTGTTTATCCATTGTATTGAGTATAAGTTAGATATTAAAATTTTGAACAAATATTTTTATTAAATTAAATAAGGGAAAAATATGAATGATGATAAATTTAGTGATCTAAAAATTGCAAATATTTTATCCTCAGTAAAAACGATTGCAGTAGTTGGGGCCAGTAATAATTGGAAAAGACCATCTAATTTTGTAATGAAATATTTACAAAGGAAAGGTTATAAAATAATACCTGTAAATCCTAAGGAAGCTGGAAAAGAAATTCATAATGAATTATGTTATGCATCATTAAAAGACATCCCTATAAATATTGATATGGTTGATGTTTTTCGAAAGAGTGACGAATGTTTAGAATTAGCTAAAGATACAATTAAAATTAAAGCAAAAGTTTTTTGGATGCAAATCGGTATCTTTAACTCAGAAGCTAATGATTTAGTTTTGAAAAATAATTTAGATTGTATTTATAACAGATGCCCTAAAATTGAACACTCAAGAATATTTGGTGAGTTAGGAAGTGGAGGATTTTATTCTAAATTGATTTCATCCAAAAAAAATAAATTAACAAACAATAATGACAATTCAGGAAATTTTTTTAAATCAAATAATATAGAAACTTTAAGTATACACGCTGGAACGTCACCAGATCCAATTACAGGCGCAAGAAGTTTTCCAATTTATCAATCAACAGCCTTTGCCTTCGATGACAGTGAACATGCAGCATCTTTATACAATTTGCAGGAAAATGGTAATATTTATGGACGTTTATCTAATCCAACAACTGCAGCTTTAGAGCAAAAAATTGCAGCATTAGATAATGCTGTTGGGTCTTGCTGCGTTTCATCTGGCCATGCGGCTCAACTTATTGCTTTATATCCTTTACTAAGTCCAGGCAAAAAAATAGTTGCTAGTTCAAAACTTTATGGTGGTTCAATAACACAATTCACTAAAAGTTTTAAATCATTTGGATGGGAAACCGATCTTGTTGATATAACAAATTATGATGAGATAAAACAAGCCATCAAAGCAAAGAATGTTAGAGCACTATTTGCAGAAAGCTTATCTAACCCAGAGGGAGTTGTTTCCGACATAGAGAAATTATCAGAATTGGCTCATAATGAGGGAATACCTCTATTAATAGATAATACAATGGCTACACAAGCTATCTGTCAGCCAGCAAATTATGGTGCTGACATAATAATATATTCTACAACTAAATTTTTATCTGGTCATGGAAATGCTATGGGAGGTTGTGTAGTAGATGCAGGTAAATTTGACTGGAATAATGGTAGAGAATTTGAAAAATTAACTGAACCTGATACTTCATATCATGGAATTAAATTTTTTGAAACATTTGGCAACTTAGCATATATCAATTTTTGCCATGCTAGTGCTTTAAGAGACTTAGGTACTACTATGTCACCATTTAATGCTTATTTGACTCTGACAGGAATTGAAACATTAAACTTAAGAATGCAAAAACATATGTCAAACGCGGATGAAGTTGCAAATTTCCTGACAAAACATGATAAAGTAGATTCTGTATCTTGGAGTGGCTTTCAAAAAAATAAATCCTATCAATTAGCAAAAAAGTATTTTAAGTTTGGTTTTGGATCTGTCTTTACAATCTCAGTTAAAGCTGGGTTTGAGGGAGCTAAAAAAATTGTTGAAAACTGTAATTTATTTTCACATTTAGCAAATGTTGGTGATACAAAATCTTTAATAATACACCCCGCTTCAACAACGCACAGACAATTGAACCCCAAAGAGAGGGAAATATCTGGTGCGGGGGATAACGTCATTAGGTTATCAATTGGATTAGAACACAGTGATGATATTATCAATGATTTAAAAGTATCTTTGGATAATCTCTAATTTTCCCATTTGGGTTCTCTTTTTTCTAGAAACGCTTCTATGCCCTCCTTAGCATCTTTTTTTAACATATTTTGAGCCATAACTTCAGATGTATATTTATAAGCTTTTTTCTATTGGCAATTCAGCTTGTTTATAAAATGCTTCTTTCCCAATTCTAACAGTTGAAGTTGGTTTAGATGCAATTAATTTTGCAAAGTTTAATACTGTTATCTCTAATTCGTTTAAAGGAACTTTTTTATTAATTAACCCAAAACTAACAGCATCCTCAGCATTCATACTTTCACCAGTTAACAACATTTCCATTGTTTTTTTTCGACCTAGAGATCTAGAAACCGCAACCATTGGTGTAGAACAAAATAAACCTATATTTACGCCAGGAGTTATAAAAACTGCTTTATTAGACGCTATAGCAAGATCACATGTTGCAACTAATTGACATCCTGCCGCAGCTGCGACCCCAGGTATTTGAGCTATTACCGGTTGAGGTGATTTCATTATTTTTAACATTAGATCTGAACACTCATCAAAAAGTTTGGTAAAAAATTCTTTATTATTTTTATTTTGTTTAAGTTCTTGTAAATCATGCCCTGCCGAGAAACCAGGACCATTTGATGAGATTATTATTGCTTTCACATTTGAATCATTTGATAAATCATTAAATTCACTATTTAGATGTCTTAACACATTTAGAGATAATGGGTTGTATTTTTTACCATTTGTCAGCGTTATTTTAGCAATATTATTTGTAATTTTTTTTGTTTCTATAAATTCCATATTTAAAAATTAAAATTGTTAGATGCTTATTTATACATTTAAGATAATCTAAATTAATGAATAAGACAAATAATGTTGCTATTTTAATTCTTACTGGTATTGCAGCACTTACAATTGCTGTTGGAATAGGGAGATTTTCTTATACTCCTATTTTACCTTATATGATTTCTGAATTAAATTTAACCACAACAGAAGCAGGCTTAATAGCTTCTTCAAATTATTTAGGTTATTTATTGGGTTCGTTAATTCCTATTTTCCCGCAATTTCCAAAAAATATCCGATCAATATTTATTTACTCAATCTTTATCTCTATCATATCTCTTTTTGCTATGGGCTTAACAAATATTTTTGAGGTATTTATACTCATACGTTTCATACATGGAATTTTTAGCGCGTTTGTATTAATATTAGGAACATCTCTAATAGTTTCACAAGTTCAAAAAAAAGGTAAAATATTTTTAGGAACTGCTCATTTTTCTGGAGTTGGACTGGGCATGGCACTGTCAGCTATTGTCGTATCTTATCTAGGTTTTTTAAATTTTACATGGGATGAACTGTGGTTTTCAATTGGTATTTTAGCTATAATGCTGTCATTTCAAATTATTAAATTTACACCAATTCAAAAAGCAGAAGTTAAATATAATCTAAAATCCAAAAATAAAACAAGTTTAGGATTTTCTTTAATTACTATTAGTTATGGATTATATGGGTTTGGGTATGTTGCATTTGGTACCTTTATATCAACAATGTCAAGATTGACACCAGGGTTAGAAAAAACTGAACCCTTCGTATGGTTTGTAGTAGGAGTTACAGGAATACCTTCGGTATTTTTTTGGAATTGGTTTGGTAGTAAAATTGGAAATGATATTGGGCTTTTTTTAGCGAATTTAATATTAGGGTTAGGAGTTTTATTTTCTGTATTAATTAATAATGAATTAGGAATTTTTATTTCCTGTATATTATTTGGTTTATCATTTGTACCTATAACTTCAATGTGTCTTTTAGAGGGTCAGAAAAGGTTCTCTGGATCATTTATAGTTTCGACTGCAATATTGACATTCTCTTTCAGTATTGGACAAATGATAGGACCTTATCTAAGTGGACTATTAACTGATTATTATAATTCATTCTTTTTTTCTATGATAATTTCTGGCATTGTTCTAATTTTTGGATCTTTCCTAATGATAAACCCTAA
>QCNM01000022.1 GCA_003210115.1 SAR116 cluster bacterium AG-426-A06
TTAAATAGAACAGGTGTTGCGTTAATGGAAATTGTTTCTAAACCAGATTTAAGATCACCTGAGGAAGCTGCATCATATGTAAAGAAAATTAGAACGGTATTAAGGTATATTGAAACATGTGATGGAAATATGGAACAAGGATCTTTAAGAGCTGATTGCAATGTATCAGTAAGAAAACCAAATGGTAATTTAGGAACAAGATGTGAAATTAAAAATTTAAATTCAATCAAATTTATTTCTCAAGCAATTCAATATGAAGCAGAACGACAGGTTGAATTATTAGAAAATGGCGGAGTAATAGATCAAGAGACAAGGTTATTTGACACCTCAACTGGTGAAACTAGATCTATGAGAAGTAAAGAAGATGCTCATGATTACAGATATTTCCCTGATCCAGATCTTTTGCCATTAAAACTTAGTGATAGTCAGATCAGTGAGATCAGAAGTGATATGCCTGAATTACCAGATCAATTGGTAGAAAGATTAATTTCTGAATATGGCATAACAAAATATGACGCTAGTGTTATTGCAGAAGAAAAAGAATATGTGCACTATTATGAAAATTCAGCAAAAAAATCGAGATGGCAAACTAGTCGTTAATTGGATGACCTCAGAGCTATTTGGGTTGTTAAAGAAAAATAATGTTCAATTTAATCAAAATCCAATATCTCCAAACTATTTAAATGAACTTGTAGAATTAATTGAAAATAAAACAATATCTGGAAAAATTGCTAAAGATGTATTTGAAATAATGTTTGCTACATCTAAGTCACCAAAAATGATTGTTAAAGAAAAGGGCTTAGAACAGGTTACAGATGATAGTGCTATTGAAGTTTTTGTTGATCAAGTAGTCAATGAAAATAAAGATAAAGTAAAAGAATATTTAAGTGGAAAAGATAAACTTTTTGGTTTTTTTGTTGGACAAGTTATGAAAGTTTCTCAAGGCAAAGCAAATCCAGGTTTAGTTAATAAAATATTGAAATCAAAATTAAAGTAGATTTTTATTTCCAGTTTGAAACAAATATAGCAATTATTATTAGCCCTATAGCAACAAATATTCTAGAACTTATTATTTCATTTAATATAAAATGACCCAGTATAGTAGCACTAATAGGGTTGAATCCAAGTGTTATAGAGGCTTGTGTTGGTGAAATCATTTGTAAAGCCTTGCCCCATAAATACATCATTAAAATACCACCAGGTATAATTAACATGAACAGATAAAGATAATTTATATCAGTTAGAAATAGAACATTTGATATTTTTTCTCCAACTACAAGACAAATTAACATTGTTGATATAGATCCTGAAAATAATGTAAAAATTAACACATTTACATTCCCATATTTTTTTAAAAACCTTCCGGAAAAAACTGTAAAAACTGACGCAGAAATCACACCAATTGTCATTAAAAAATCTCCTTTGATGGGGTGAGGTGCTGTCGGGTCTATAAATTCACTTAGACAAAAATAAACTCCTGAAAAGGCAAGTATAACAGAGATCAATTTTGGAAATGAAAAAGTTTCTATTTTAAAAATACAGGCAATAATTATAGTAAAAATAGGCATTGTTGCATATAAAAGGCCTGCTCTAGATGATGTAGTGATTTCCAAACCAAGAGCCATAAATACAGGGAAAAGTGTAAACATAAATATCCCAATTAAAGCCATGTATATAAGATCATTTTTTTGAAAAATTATTTTTTTGAAACTAATAAAAAAAAATATTAAAAATAATAGCCCAGTAAGGCCATATCTAACAAAACTAATGACTAACGGATCAAGAGAAATTACCAAAGCTCTTGTAAATACAAAAGTTGTTCCTCCAAGCATCGCAGAAAAAGATGAACAAACACAACCTATAAAAAAATATAAATAAGTGTTTTTTTGATTGCTTGGCATGTATTAGTTTTTATTTTAAGGTATGAATTGAAAGTTATTGATACATGAAAATTAGAAGGTTTGGAAGAACAGAATTTAAGATTTCTCAGCTCACATTTGGTGGAGGCTGGGTAGGGGGGATATTAATTGATCCCGATAAAGAAATTATGTATAAAGCACTTTCTATAGCTTATAAGAAGGGTATTAATTGGATTGACACAGCTGAATCTTATAGTGAAGGAAAATCGGAAAAAAATATAGGTGAACTTTTGCCATTATTTTCTAAAGATAAATTTCAAATATCTACAAAAGCTCGATTAGACCCAAATAGCAGTGAAAGTGTAATATCTCAGTTAGACCGGAAAATTGATGCATCATTAGCAAGGCTTCAAAGAGATTTTGTAGAATTATATCAACTACATAATCGTATACAAAGTGTTGGTGATAAAGATAATTTTTCTGCAAAAGATATCCTAAAAAGAGGTGGTGTAGCTGATGCTATGGAAAAGTTTAAATCTGATGAAAGAATTAAATCTATTGGAATAACGGCTTTAGGTGATATAGATGCAATTAATGAAGTTGTATTAAGTGATTGTTTTGATGTTGCACAGATTTATTATAATCTATTAAATCCAAGTGCTTCATACAAAACCAGTGGGAATTGGAATGATCATGATTTTTCAAATTTAATAAATAATTGTATATCTAAAGATATGGGCCTAATGAATATTAGAATTTATGCTGCTGGTTATTTAGCTACTGACAAAAGACATGGGAGAGAAATACCCGTTACATTTGGAATTAATGAAAATGAACTTAATAGAAGGGTTGAAAAAATTAACTCAATATTTAATGATATTAAAGGAACAAAAGCTCAAAAAGCATTAAGATATGGTTTATCAAACAAAGATATGTCCACAATAGTAATAGGACTGGCAAGTATTGAACATCTTGAGGAAGCATTAGAAGGATATGACCAAGGTCATCTTGAAGAAGAAACTCTGATGACAATTGAAGAATTACAAAATAAAAATTTTTACTGAGGATTAATAATGAAAGTTTTAATATTAGGAATTGGAGGATTAGGTGGTTTTTTTGGAGCTCACCTGCAAAAAACAAATTGTGATGTTACATTTTTAGTCAGAGACAAGACTAAAAAAATAGTCTCAGAGACTGGCATAAAAATAATGAGTGATTTTGGAAATTTTAAAATAAATCCAATTTTAATTACAAAAAAAGATCTTAAGATTAATTATGACGTAGTCATAATTTCTTGCAAAGCATACCATTTAGATGAAGCAATTACTGATCTTAAACCAAGTCAAAAAAATGCCATCATAATTCCTCTTTTAAACGGTCAAGCGCATATCAATAAATTAGAAAAAGCATTTAAAAAAGAAAATGTCTTTGGTGGTGTGGCTCACGTTAGTTCAAACACTAAATCTCCTGGAGAAATAAAACATGTTGGCAAAATTAAACGATTAAGTATTGGTAGTCGTCATCAGACAAATCAAGACATTGCAAATGAGTTTTATCAATTATGTCGTAAGGCTGACTTCCAAACAGTTTTAAGTGATAATATAGACCAAGATATTTGGGAAAAGTGGATTTTTATTGCAACTATCGCAGGGGCAACAACATTATTTCAAACTAGTATTGATAATATAAGTAAAAAACCGAATGGAAAAATATTCATTCAAAATCTCTGGAATGAATGTATCAATATATCTAAAGAAAACGGATATGAATTACGAGCTGAATCTAAAAACTTACATGAAGATCTTCTATTTAAGTCTGATGTTCCATTTAAGGCATCTATGCTTATAGATATGGAAAAAAAATTAATGACAGAGCACGAACACATATTTTTTGAATTTATAAAACTTGGTAAAAAGAAAAAGTTAAACACAAGTTTATTAGAAACTTGTCATCTAAACATGTGTATTTACGAAGATAATTTAAGTCAAGAAGGTTAATTAATAATTAATAATGATCTAATTTACTATCATTTGTCATTGTTGATCTATATAATTCTATGATTTCAGCTCTACTTTTTTGATTAAATTTTTTTTCATCTTCATTTGAATTTTTTTGTGGAGAAAACATAGTTATTTTGTAAATTAATGAAATAAATGTAATTGGGTCCATATATAAAAGTTGCAAGCAATATGCCAAATTTTATGTACCTACTTTTAATGAACTTATGAGACCCCTTAAAGATGCTACTACACTCAATGCAGTTATTTTTCCAGTTCCAGGATTTTCTTCAGATTGAATATTTTCAATTTCTATTTTAAAATTTGAGCTATCAGATTTTACTAAAATTGTATGAGTGTTTTTACTTAAACCTGGATCTGCCCAAATTTCAAGTTGAGTTTTTTCAGCACCAACTCCAGCTAGACCGACAGCAGCAGCTACATTGACATTAGCTGGAAAAGCTTTAGCCCCTTCAAATGCATTATCTGAAAATATGAGTTTTGGTTCATTTAAATTTTCTAATTTTATATTATTTTCTAAAACAAACTTAGCTTTAATCAATGCATTTGGAGGTTTTCTTGTTATCATTTTTACATAATCAACATTTCCTTCTGAAACAGCACTTAGCCCGTCTAATCCAATTATTGCCCCAGATGCTAAAAAAATTTGGGTAGAATGTTTTCTAGCTTTATTGACTATTTCTAAATTTTCTAAAATTCCTGCACCACTTACTGTAATTAATTTAGTTTTATAATATAAACATTTCTGTATAATTTCTTTGAATGTATCTTTTGGGGCACAATCAATAACTACATCACACTTTTTACAAATTTCATCAAGATTTAAGTATCTTAGAGGTGAGTTAAATGAAGTCGTTTTGTCAATTATTTTATTTTTTGTTCTGGAATGAACCCCTATAACATTAAATTGATCTTTTTCTTGATCTAGTTTTTTTGCAACATCAAAGCCTATTGCTCCAAAACCAATAATTCCAATTTTCATTTTATCTCCCTATCGCGTAGCCTTGCATAAACCTTGGATTTGCAGCTGCTTTTAGGATTTTATTATTTATCGATGCGGCAGTCATTCTTCCAAGTGACCAATCTGCTTCAACAGTAACATTATGACCTCTTCTTCTTAAGTCTTTAATTGTATTCTGTGAAAATCTATTTTCCATAAATAAACTTCCTATGTCAGTTTCTCTTGGAAAAAAGGAATTTGGAAAATGAAATGTACTAAAGCCTGGTGCATCAATAGCCTCTTGTAAATTTAAACCAAAGTGAACGTGACGTAGAAAAAAATGTAAAGACCATTGATCTTGTTGATCTCCACCAGGTGTTCCAAAAAACCATATATGGTTTGTCATTTTTAAAAGCAAAAGATGGAGATAGTGTAGTTCTTGGGCGTTTCTTAGGAGCTAACGATGCAGGTGATCTATCATCTAACCAAAACATTTGAGCTCTATTTGACAAACAAAAGCCAAGTTCTGGAATTATTGGTGAGCTCTGCAGCCATCCTCCACTTGGAGTAGCTGCTACCATATTGCCCCATTGATCTATTATATCAAAATGAGTTGTATCGCCTGAAGTTTGTCCATCAGAATTTGTTGAGAGGTCATCAAATTTGGCTACAGTTGGTTCTCCTATATCGTATTTTGAATTTGATTCTTCTGTTTCCCCTTTTTTTCTTACAATTACTGGTCCACCAAAACCTTCTATATGTCCTGGTCTAACTTCTAGTGATGCTTTCTGATTTATAAGTTTTGCCCTTTCAACATTATATTCACGACTTAATAAGTGATCTATTGGTACATTTACAAAATTTGGATCTCCGTAAAAAGCTTCTCTATCTGCAAAAGCTAGTTTAGTTGCTTCTGTAACTATATGAACAAATTCTGATGTATCTTCATTAAATTTTGATAGATCAAAATTATCTAAAATTGCTAGCTGTTGAAGGAAGCTAGGTCCTTGACCCCAGACGTCAGTTTTAAATACTTCATAATTTTTATATTTGAAAGATCTTGGTTTTTCTTCATATGCCTGCCAATTAGCTAAATCATTACCATCTAGCAATCCTTTATGTTTTCTGTCAGATGTGTCAATGAAGTGGTTATTTTTACAAAAATTATGAATGCTCTCTGCAACAAAACCAGATTTCCAAATTTCTCTAGCTTTTTCTATTTGTTTTTCACGATTAGATAAAAAGGAGGAGGCATTAATTATTTTTTGGTATGTCTCACCCATTTTTCTATTAGAAAAAAAATCTCCTATATTTGGTAATTTTCCATTAGGTAAATAAATTTCAGCAGAAGATTTCCAATCTTCTAAAAAAAGATCTTTCACTGATTTAATTGTATTTATTATATTTGGCACAAGTGGATAACCTTTTTGAGAGATAGATATTGCTGGCTCAAGAACTTCATTTAATTTCATAGAGCCATAATTTAATAGTAAAAGCATCCAAGCATCGAATGCTCCTGGAACAACAGCTGCCAAAAGACCACTTCCTGGAACAACGTTTAAGCCAAGATTCTTGTAATAATCAATTGTTGCTTTTTGGGGAGCAACTCCTTGACCACAGATTACTTTGGGTGGTTGATTGTTCTTTGAAAAAATTATTGGAACTTCTCCACCTGGACCATTTAAATGTGGTTCTACAACTTGCAAGGTAAACCCTGTAGCAACTGCGGCATCAAAAGCATTTCCACCTTTTTCTAGAATTGACATGCCAACTGCAGAAGCAATCCAATGTGTGCTTGTAACAACTCCAAAGTTACCTGTTATTTCAGGTCTAGTTGTAAAATTAAACAAAATTTATAGTCCATAGTTTTATATCGAAGTTTTTCTCTAAAAAATTGACACAGCATCAAAATTTTATCAAGATTATTTAAACAATATATATGGAGAGATTAATGAATTTTAACAAAATGTTTAAATTAATAGTTGCTTCCACAGCTTTAATTTTTACAACAATAGGTTTTTCGTATTCTGCAAGTATGCCATGTGGTACCGCAAAATTGATAGTACCTTGGGGTGCTGGTGGTGGTACTGATGTAATTTTTAGACAAATGGTTGATAAAATAAATAAAAATGGTGCAAAACCACAATTGCAAGTTGTAAACGTTGGAGGTCAAGGTGGAAATAAAGGTGCTAAGCAAGCATCCAAGGCAAAACCCGATGGATGTACATTATTTGCAATTCACCAAAGTGCAATTACAAGCTATTTCACAGGTCGAATTGATATAACGTGGGATGCATTTGAAACTATTTCTATGGTAACATCCACACCTTCAATTATTGGTGCAAATGTTAATACACCTTATAATAATTTATCTGAACTTGTAGCAGCTGCAAAGAAAGCTCCTGGCACTATCACTGCGGGTGGTACATTTGGATCAACTAGTCAGTTTGTTTTTCTTTTACTTGAAGATGCGGCAGGTGTGAAATTTAAACATGTTTCTTATGACGGAACTAAGCAAAGGATGACAGCACTCCTAGCTGATAATATCAAACTTGGTGAAATAAATTTAGCTGCGGCAATTAAGTTTATTAAGGCAGGAAAGTTAAAAGCACTTGGTGTAACCAATGATGCAAGGCTTGATCAAATACCAAATATTAAAACTGCTAAAGAACAAGGTGCCAATGTTATTTTTGCAGTTGAAAGAGGTGTAGTTGCTCCTAAAGGCACTTCACCTGAAATAGTTAAACACTACGCTAAAATGTTTGAGGGTGCAGCTATGGATAAAGATTTCAAAGCTGCCATGCATAAAAAAGGTATCTTAATTAATTATAAGGGACCTGAGGATTACAAAAAACATTTTCAAGCAACTTATAACTACTGGAAACCAATTGCTAAGCAGGTTGGTGTATACAAAAGAAAAGACTAAGTTAAACTACAAAGAAGAGATAATTTAATTATCTCTTCTTTTTTTCTTTTACAATGAGTAATGAAAATTAGCAAAGATACAATCGTTTCAATATTTCTTTTGATCTTCTGCGGAATAATGATTAACAGCAGTTATTATATTGAAGATCCAGGATATCAAGGTATGAAAGCAAGTTATTGGCCCAGAATAATTTTGTGGCTTTTATCTATTATGTCACTTGTAATGTTGGTAAAGTCTTTTGCAAATAAAGTTGATAGCATTAATGCAGGATCATTTTCACAAATTAATTACATGCAATTTAAAAACGCTTTAATTTGTTTTGGTATGTTTATAATTTTTCTAACATTTTTAGAATATTTAGGAATGCTACTAGGGGGTATTTTATTTGTATTTGGTTTATTAACTTTTCTAGGTGGATTTTCTATAAAAAAAATCAACTAATCATTTAATAATTTCGGTAGTTACGATAGGTGTCATGTGGTCTATTTTTACTTTTGGTTTGAAAGTTATTCTTCCAGAAGGGGAATTAATAAGAATTTGGTAAGAATATGATAGATGTAATTCTACAAGCATTTGCAAGTATAGTTTTTGATCCTGTTACCTTAGGATTAATGTTAGTTGGCACTTTAGCTGGTATATTAGCTGGTGCAATTCCAGGCTTTACAATTGCAATGGGTGTGATTTTAACACTTCCATTTACTTTTGGAATGACTGCCATTCAAGGCTTAGCAACAATGTTAGGTGTTTTTGTAGGAGGTTTTTCTGGAGGATTAATGTCATGTATGTTAACTGGAATACCTGGTACGCCGTCATCTGTAGCTACGACTTTTGATGGATTTCCCTTAGTTAGATCTGGTAAACCTGGTTTAGCTTTAGGATTGGGTTTATGGTCTTCTTTTTTTGGCGGAATGATAAGTGCTGTTATATTGGTTGCTTTAGCACCTCAATTGGCATTTTTAGGGTTAGAATTTGGACCTTGGGATTATTTTTCTCTAATAATTTTTGCATTAACAATTACTGTAAGCCTGTCTGGTGGGAATATTGTAAAAGGACTAATTGCAGGACTTTTAGGATTATTTGCTGCAACAGTTGGAGAAGACGAAATTAATGGTGTAGCCCGTTTTACATTTGGGTTTGATGAATTCAAACAAGGATTTGCATTTTTACCAGTTTTAATCGGTTTGTTTGCATTTTCTCAATTATTAACAGATGTAGAAGACGACAAAAGAGCAAAAAGTCCGTTAATGGAAAAATCTGGTACTTTAGTTCGAGTAGAGCACAGGCAAGCAATTGCAATTATTCTTACAAGATGGATCAATTTATTTAGATCAAGTTTTATTGGGATCTTTACCGGTATTTTGCCTGCTGCAGGAGGTTCAATTTCAAATATACTAGCTTATGATCAGGCAAAAAAAGCATCTAAAAACAGGTCTAATTTTGGAAAAGGTGAATATGACGGCATTGTTGCGCCTGAAGCGGCCAATAATGCAACCGCGGGAGGTGCACTTATAATGATGATGGCTCTTGGAATACCTGGTGATATTGTTACAGCTGTAATGCTTGGTGCATTAATGATACATAATATTATACCTGGCCCAACTTTTATACAAGATGAGCCACTTTTAGCATATGGTGTATTCATAGCTTTTTTTGTTGCTCATTTTTTCATGGTTGGTCTTCAAGCTTTTTCATTAAGAATATTTTTGTTAGTGACAAAAATACCAATGTATGTATTAGCTTCAGTGATCCTAGCATATTGTGCTATCGGTGTTTTTGCTTTGCATAATGTTGTTTTTGATATTTGGGTCATGTTCTTTTTTGGAGTGATTGGTTACTTCATGAAGAAATTAGGTTTTCCTCTAGCTCCAATGATTTTGGGAGTGGTTTTAGGAAAGTTAGCTGAGCTAAATTTAGCAAGAGCTACAGGTATAAGTGATGATTTGTTATTGTTTTTTTTAAGACCTTGGTCATTATTTTTCCTTATAATGGCAGTAATTTCAGTAATTTTCCCATTCTATCAAGATGCAAAAAAAGGCTCGAAATTTTCAAATATTTACGTTCCAGCTTCAGTATTTGCTTTGGCTATTCCGTTACTCTTTATGGAAAGTATTACAAGATTAATTATTGCACTGATAATGATCGGTATATCTTTTTATTTTGTTTATAAGTCATTCATTACAAACAAAGCGTTAATAAATTGATTAAAGGTATTTAGCAGATATTTCTAAACTTTTATTCCAAAGTTTATCGGCGTTTATCTTACTCATAGAAAAGTTTGATGAAGGTGAAATCTTTTCTTTATAGAAATATTCTCCAGTTATTTTATTATGCGTTTCAATTAAATATAATAAAGTTTCAGTACCTTTATTTATATTTATTCCTCCAAATTTCATAGCCAATTTAATTCCTAATTTCATAAAACAATTATTATTACTACCAAAATTAGTTTGAACAAAACCTGGATGAAGGCAATTAACATATATTTCATCTTTTTTTAATATTTGACTTAATTTTTTTGTAAATAATATATTACACAACTTAGATTTTTTGTAAGCTATCCAACCATTATAGTTTTTTGTCATTTGAAGATCATTAAAATCTAGATCTACGCCCCAATGAGCACCACTTGCAACATTTATTATTTTAGAGTTTTTTTTAATTAAATTTTTTTTGATTACAAAATATGTGAAAAGAAAATATCCCAAATGATTTAATGCAAATGTTTTTTCTATTTTTTCTTTAGAGAGAGATTTATTGAAAAAAACAGCCCCTGCATTATTGACTAATATGTCAAGTTTTGAAAATTTATTAACGTTAAAAAAGTTATTAATTTCTGCTAAACTTGATAAATCACATTTTAAAAATGAAACATTTTTGTTATTTGAAATTTCTTTAAGCTTTCTAAGTGCAAGCTCTCCTTTATTTATGTTTTTTCCAATTAAAATTAAACTATTATCTTGGTTCTTGACTAAAGTTTTTGCAGCATTAAAACCTATGCCACTTGTTCCACCTGTGATTAAAATATTTTTTTTCATTTTGCTAATTTTTTAAATTCTTTAAATTTTTTTTCAGGATCAATACTACTAAAAATTTCAGAGATCATTGCAAATCCTGAAACACCCATGGACTTAAGCTTATTAATGTTTTTTAGTTTTATACCACCTATAGCTACAACAGGTATATCTACTTTTTTTATAATTTCTTCTAATATTAATTCACCCATTGCTTTTGATGCATCAGTCTTGCTTTCAGTAGGAAAAATAGGGCCAACTCCAATATAATTTATAAAATTAGGAATATTTTGAATTTGATCTAAGTCAGTGATTGATAAACCAATTTTTACTCTACTACTAATTTGATTTTTTGCGAGTTCAGGGTTCATGTCATTTTGTCCTATATGTAAAATATCAACATCATTACTAAGTTTGTTGACTACTTGTACATTATCATTAATACAAAGCTTACAATTTGTATTTTTTAATACCTGTACTATTTCCTTTGCAAGTTTTAAAAAATCAGTGTCACTTGAGTTTTTAAATCTAAGTTGAAATACATCTAATCCTAAAGATGAAAAAAGACTAACAAACCTAACTAGAGCGCCACTTTTGGTTTCATATGGTAAAAGATGCCTTTCTTGAATATTTTCAGGACCTCCAATTACATATGTATTTAATTTAAATGAGTTCAATTTTTATATTTTTTTCAACCTCATCAGTTGTTAAATTATAAATAGCATCTATTAATTCCGTTCTCAGTGAGGCTGGACCTCTTGCCGACTTTGACGCCTTGTCTGATGCAACTGAATATATCCCTAACATATTAGCTGTAGAAACTAAATTATCTTGATTACTTGTTAATGCAGCTCCTATAAGACATGTAAGGGCACACCCGGTTGCAGTTATTTTTGTCATCATTTCGTTTCCACCATGAATAGCGTAAACTTTTGAACCGTTAGTTACATAGTCAACTTCGCCGGTTACAGCTACTATTATATCATTATCGTTTGAAATTTTAATTGCAGCATCTAAGGCCTCATTTGAAGAAGATGTGCTATCAACTCCTTTCCCACTATTTGAAATACCAGATATTGAAAAAATTTCAGATCCATTGCCTCTCAAAACTGTTGGTTTTAAAGATAATAATTCTCTAGCATTTTTACTTCTAAAATCACTTGCGCCTGCGCCTACAGGGTCTAAAACCCAAGGTATGCCAAGTAATTTTGCTTCATTTGCTACTTTAATTGCACATTTTTGCCAATGTTGATCAAAAGTTCCAATATTTATAGTTAAAGCACCGTTAATTGCTTTAGATAAATTTGCAAAAGATTTGGCTTCTTCAATTGCGTGAGCCATCGCAGGGGATGCCCCAATTGATAATAACATGTTTGCAGCTATATCCATAGAGACAAAGTTACTTATATTCCAAACCAATGGCGATTTTGTTTTTATGTCCTTAAGTAAGTTTCCTGCATTAGTATCTTTTAAATAATTCATACTCTCCCTCCGCCAGTATTATCTAGATCAGGTTATAAGGGTATTTCTCAGCTTATTATCTAAGCACCCCTGTTATTTATATTTATAATTATATATTACAGAAGTTTTTTAATCTACATTATTTTAAATTTAGTTATGATTAATTCTTGTTTTTTTATGTTATTTATTCTCTTATATAAATGAGGAAATTTTATGATAATTAATCATGGAGTAAGAGGATCTATACCTACTTCAGGGCCTTTTACGGTCAAATATGGGGGTTCAACACCTTGTGTGGAAATTCTTACAAAAAATGTTCAAATTATACTTGACTGCGGTAGTGGGTTTTCTAAAGTTAAAATCAATGATACGAAACCAACAATAATTTTATTATCTCATTTCCATCACGATCATCTTCAAGGTCTACCATTTAATCCAACTTTATATTCCTCAAAAGAACCAATTTTAGTTGCCTGCGCTCACAAATCAAAGCTTGAAACAAAAGAAATTATTAAGCAAAGTTTTTCGCCTCCATTTTTTCCTTTTGATTTATTAAATTTGACCAACAACGTAAAAGTTGTAGAGTTTAAAGATATAGTATCTGAATTTAAATTATATAACTTTTCTTCTTTTAGTTTGATCCATCCAGGGGAGTCTTCTGGATATAGTTTAAATGATCAAGACCAAAAATTTTGTTATCTTTTAGATAATGAATTTAATAAAACACAAAAAAATAATTTAATCAAATTTTGTGAGAATTCTGACTTCATAATATGGGACGGAATGTTTACAGAAAATGAATTGAAAACAAAAAAAGGTTGGGGTCATTCCTCCATTGAACAAGGTTTAAAGTTTGCCGAAGATTTAGACTTAAAAAAATTAATAATTTCACATCATGCACCAGATAGGACTGACGAACAAATCGACAAAATTAGTGCTAAATATAAAAATTCTAATTTAATTTTTGCTCAAGAAAATAAGGAGATTAGTTTTTATGGAAAAACTTGATTTTAATGAGAACCAAAGCGTATTTAGAGTAGGAGAAAGTTCTGATAAAATGTTTTTGCTAGTTAAAGGAAAAGTTGGAATTTTCTTGCCCAAAAATGAGACAAAAGATGCAGATTTTTTTGTCGAAGAAAATGAATTATTTGGTGAGATGGGTATTATTGATAATGAACTTCGATCCGCCTCTGCAAGGTGTGTTACTCAAAGTACTATCATTGCTATTACAAAAAAAGAATTTGATGAACAAGTTAATTCATCAAATATATTTGTTAAAGCTTGTTTGGCAGCATTATCTCACAGATTAAGACAAGCGAATAAAAAACTTTAAATCATAACAATATAAAATTTAATTTTTATAATTTATATTTGGTAAGATATAATAATTTACCAATCTTTTTCAAAATCTTTTGAATAACAAAAACGTTTTATAGGAGTGGCTTCGCCTCTAGGAATTTGCGCAATTGGGTTAAGTTTAAAACTATCAATGCCTCTAGCTAATTGAGTTTCAAAAAAAGGCCATTCATTTAAGTCTCCTTTTACATTTGTAGGAGAAAATCTCATTGTTATTCCGCATCTTCTTCTATCTGAATTATTTGGATCCGATCCATGTAGTAAAGCATCATTATGTAAAGATATTTCACCTGCTTTCAAATCCATATAAACTATATTATCTTGATCAATTTGATCTTCTGAAACTTCTTGGTCTAAAACTAAATGAGATGCATTATTTGTATGGTGTTTAAATCCATTTGATCCTTTTTTATGGCTTCCCGAAACAACTTTCATTGCACCATTTTCTTTGTCGGTGTCGTATACTGCCAGCCAAACAGTTACTGCATTTGCAGGTTTTAAAGGCCAATATTGTGCATCTTGATGCCAAGGGACAACAGATCCACTTTTAGGCTCTTTATGAAAAAATTGACCTCCCCACTGAACAAAATTTGGGCCTAATATGTCTTCAACATAGTCTAATATCTCAGGTGTTCTGCACAAGTCATGAAATTTTTTACTAGCTTTATGCCACATATTTGTTTTATTTATATCCACGTCAGATGGCAGTCTAGAACTTAATTCTTCAAATAATCCTTGTAATTCTAAAGCTCCATTGTATGAAAAAACAGGTAAGTTTTTAACGTAACCTTGTTCTGAATATTGTTGTTTTTCTTTGTTTGTTAATCTTCTAACGTTATCACTAATCTGGTACATACAACCTCCAATAATCATTTATTATAAATCATATATGTGTTTTGAAAATAAGTATTATGAAAACAATCCTTTGCTCCTATTAGTCCATTACTTTCATTTTTACATAAATAAATTGGTATATCATTTAGATAATCGAAGTATTTATCAATTTTTAAAAACTCATCAAGAAAGATGTCTTTATTTAAAAATTTTTGCAACTTTATTGAAATTCCACCACATATTACAACACCACCAAGACTTCCATTTAAAAAAATGTTATTGATGACTGACATTACTAAAATTTTATACATTTGGTTAATTGCAGAAATAGCATCTCGATCATTTTTATCAGCTAAGTCTGAGATTTCGCTAGCTTGAATTTTTAATATTTGGCTTCTATTTTTATGTTGATAAAAGTTAAATAAATTTTCAATACCTCTTCCACTAACTAAATCTTCAAAACTAACGTATTTTTGAGATTTAAGAAGATATTTTAAAATTTCTATTTGCTCAGAATTACTTGGAGAAAAATATGTATTTCCACCTTCGCCAGGAATAGGGACTACATATTTGTCAATTTTCTTTAAGTTGCACACTCCCAACCCAGTTCCTGGACCAGTCACCAAAAGAGGCGAGTTTTTTTTTGAAGTTCCATTTTTAATTTTCTTAAGGCTTAATTTTTTTAGTAAAATTTTATATTTCTTTACATCTTCTTCTAAAAGTAAATCTTTAAAAACAAAACTTTGCGCTACAAAATCATTAATTACTAAAAGTGATTTAAGTTTGAGATTTTTTAAAAGTTCAACTTTATTAAATTTAATATGATTGTTACTTAAAATAACATCATCATCCTCGCATGGTCCTGCTACTGCAATCGATATATATTCATTAAAAATGTCATGTTTTTGCTTATATGTTTTAATAATATCTTCTAAAGATTTAAAATCTGAACATAAAAAATTTTCTATGAGACTTATTTCAGAATTAATATTTTTTTGAAAAGCCAATCTAGCATTTGTTCCTCCAACATCTGCAACAATTAAACTCATAAAAACCTTTCAAAATTTTGATTTATGTTTAGATTATCTTAGTAATAGTATGGAGATATACAATGATTAAATTTTATTATAACACTGGCCCAAACCCTATGAAGATAGCTCTTTTTTTAGAAGAGGCAAATCTTGATTATGAAGCAATTCCTATAGATACAAGAAAAGGTGAACAACATAAAAATGATTATCTTAAAATTAATCCTAACGCAAAAGCTCCAACTATTGTAGATGGTGATAATATAATTTTTGATAGTAATGCTATACTTCTGTATTTAGGGGAAAAAACTAATAAATTCATGCCAAATAATGATTTGAAATCTAAGAGTGAATTATATTCTTGGTTAATGTTTGTGGCAACTGGAATAGGTCCTTACTCAGGACAATCAGTACATTTTCAACATATGGCTCCTGAAAAAATAAAATATGCAATTAATCGATACACCTACGAAGCAGAGAGACATTATAATATTTTAAATAATAGACTTGAGAAAAATGAATATATGTTGGGTAACACTTATACGATTGTTGATATGGCTGTATGGGGTTGGACTAGAATGATTGAAAAAGTGATTGCAGTTGGAGAATTAGATAAAAGAAAAAATCTTAAGAGACTTATGGATTATATAAACGCTAGACCTGCAAGTAAAAAAGCTGAAAATATTGCTAAAATTAACAAACATAATTTTAAAATTGAAATTGATGAAGATGCTAGCAAACACATGTTCCCACAAAATGAAAGACTTAAATAACGATTTTTAAAAAATAATCTTAATCTTTTATTTGGTATAAAAATTGTATATTATTTAATAATTATCTATTTGAGTTTGCTATGCGAGATTGGGACACACGAATTAGTGAATTGAAAAAAAATATAGAAGCGGCTAGAAATCGTTTCGTAATACCATTTCTTGACTCTAAATATCTAGAAGAACAAGCTGTAAAAGATATAAAATCTAAATCATCGGTTAATGAAAAATCAGAAACTAAAGAAATTGACAAAAATGAGGAAACAAAAGATTCAAAAAAACCTACAGATAAAGATACCCAATCTATTCAACCTTCGCAAGAAGAAGCAGAAGTAATTGAAGCTAAAGATGAGGTAAAAGAAGAGGTCGAGGCTTCTGAGGCACCACCAAAAGAAGTCAAAGAAGAAAATGTTGATGAAGTTAAAAAGCTAGATACAGAACAAGTTGATGAAATGTTAGATGAGGTTAAATCTGAAAAAGTACCATCAGAAGAAGCACAAGTTATTGAAGCTAAAGACGAGGTTGAAGCTTCTGAAGCATCATCAAAAGAAGTCAAAGAAGAAAATGTTGATGAAGTTCAAAATCTAGATACAGACCAAATTGATGCAATGCTAGATGAGGTTAAATCTCAGGAAGAACCATCAGAAAAAGCAGAAGTTGTTGAAGCTAAAGAAGAGGTAAAGGATGAGGTTGAGGTTGCTGAAGCACCATCAGAAGAAGCAGAAGTTATTGAAGCTAAAGAAGAGGTAAAGGATGAGGGTGAGGTTACTGAAGCACCATCAGAAGAAGCAGAAGTTATTGAAGCTAAAGAAGAAGTAAAAGAAGTTGTAAAAGCTGCTGATTCACTGCCGGAAGAAGTTAAAGGAAAACCAAAAAAGGGTAAAAAGAAAAAAAATAAAGAAGTTAAGCCAGATATCTTAGCAAATGAACTTACTAAGTTAGAAGCAATTAAAGAGGAAGATTTGACAGAAGAACAAGAAGATAGATTAATGGAGCTAAGAAGAATTAAGACACAAAGGTTAATGCATCAGGAAGCTGATGATCAATTTCAAAGTGAAATGAAACAAGCAGATGATGAAATTAAAACATTAAAATCTCAACTTAAAATTAAAGATCCACTTCCAAAAGGTTATGTGGAATGACTTTATTTATCTTATTTAAATTTTAAAGAAAATATGTTAAATTAAAATTTTAGGGAGTTTTTATGTCAAAAATAGTTGAAACTAACTTTGGTACTTTAGTTGATTCAAAGAGAGTTGCTAGAGGATCCGCTTCTAATGTAACTAAAAAAGGCGCCTTTTACGTTTTCTCAATAAGAGTTGAAAGTGATGATATAAGAGAATATTCATTTACTGACAGAGCTAGAGCTGAGCAAATGAGAAACATTCTCATAAGCCATCTAGAAACAAGAATTTCTAAAAAAATTAAAAAGTCTAGTTAACTTCTAATTTTTTTTTCTTCAAGTAAGTTATTTATTTTCTCAATTTGAGGACTTATTTGTTTAACAAGACTATTAATTTCATCTGAATAATTAAGAGTTCTTGTTTTAACAATTTCGTATATCAAGTCATCAAACTGCTTTTTAATTTCTAAATATTTTTTTGACATATATTACTCCTAACTAAAATAGGCAAAAATGATGCCAAAATTATATTTCTTGAGTAATTGTTATAATTTTTCTTGTTCTATCAATTTGATTTGACCATTTTTTGTCATAAATACTAATCATTTTTTTTAAGATTTCACTTTTTAAAATTTCATTAGCTTTTTTTTGACTATCAAATTCATAATATGCGTAATGAATATCCTCATTTTCTATTTCCCATCCTCTAGAAGCAGAAATCGCATTAAACGATTGTTTGGCTTCAGACAAGTGTTCATTTTTGTACCAATCATCAAAATTTTTTTTTAAGTAAGATGGCACAAATGATTTAACAACAAGAAACACTCTCATAAATAATTAAAATCTTTCTATATTCTCTTTTGCAAAAAGATCATGGAAATTTTGTTCTTGCTGAGCCCCAACTAAATAACTTGTACCTAAAATATAAGTTGGAACTCCAGTTATACCTGTTTTATATGAATATTCCCAATGTTCATCGATCACATCTTTGTAGGTTCTTTTTTCTAAGATTTCTTTTGCTTCTTTTTCTGGAAGTTTAGCTCTGGATGCAGCATTTAAAAGAATATCTATTTCATAAATATTGTTTTTATTTATAAAGTAAGATTTATAAAGTTCATCATGTATCTCTTCATTTTTATATTTAAATTGTGCCCAATATCCAAGTTCTTGAGCTAATCTGCTATTATAGGTATACTCTCTGTAGTTATATTCTAGATTCTCTTCATTCACAAGTTTACTCATTATAGAGTTTTTTTGATTTAATTCTTCTTGGGAACAACCGAATAAATCAAGTAAATTTTTTCCTCCTTTTGGTGTATCAGGGTGTAATGGAAAGTGTATAATCTCAGTATTAATTTTATATTTTGAAATTACTTTTTTTAGTTTTGCTTGTCCTAAATAACACCAAGGACAAACATAATCAGTAAAAATTTGAAGTGTTTTTATTTCCATTTTTAAACAACTTTATTTCAATATATTTTTTATGATATATAATCCAAAGATAAATATGAAATTAATTATAATTAATTACAATGAATTCCTACTTTAATTTTGAAAATACATATACCTACTTGCCTAAATGTTTTTTTACAATGCAAGATATTGAGGAGGTTCCATCTCCGGATTTAGTTATTTTCAATGATAAATTAGCTAAAAGTCTCGATATAAATATTCCTTCAAATGATAAAAAAGAATTAGCCAAAATTTTTTCTGGTAATTTTAATAATAAAAATATGAGCACATTTGCACAAGCATACGCTGGTCACCAATTCGGTCATTTTACGAACCTAGGTGATGGAAGAGCGTTGATGCTAGGTGAGCATTTAAGTAATTGTGGCAAAAGATTTGATGTTCAGATGAAAGGATCTGGGATAACGCCTTACTCCAGGCAGGGAGATGGAAAGGCAGCCTTAGGTCCAATGTTACGAGAATATATAATAAGTGAGGCTATTCATTATCTTAATATTCCAACAACTAGAAGTTTATCAGTTATAAAAACTGGAGAAGATGTATTTAGAGAAAAAAAATTAAAAGGATCAATTCTTACGAGAATTGCCTCATCGCATATTCGGGTAGGAACATTTCAATATGCTGCTGCACAACAGGACATAAAAATCTTAAAAAGTTTATTTGATTATACTGTTGACAGACATTATTCAGAACTAAAAAATTCTAATGAAATCTTCATTGAAGTTCTAAAGGAATTTTCTTTAAAACAAATTAATTTAATAACGCATTGGATGAGAGTGGGTTTTGTTCATGGCGTAATGAATACTGATAATATGACACTTTCAGGTGAAACTATTGACTACGGTCCATGTGCTTTTATGAATTCTTATGATCCTAACACTAAATTTAGTTCAATTGATCATATGGGAAGATATTGTTATAAAAACCAACCAATTATCGCACAGTGGAATATAGCTAGATTTGCAGAGACTTTACTTCCTTTAATATCAAGTGATTTAAATGAAGCAATAAAAAAAGCTGAAGATGTAATAAAGTCTATATCAGAAACTTATAAAACCTGTTGGTTAAATATGATGAGAAAAAAATTAGGCTTAGTTGATAAAGAAAATGAAGATGAAAATATTATTAACTCCTTACTTTCTTGGATGGAAAAAAATAATGCTGATTTTACAAAGACCTTCATTGATTTAATGAATGAAGAAAATCTTGATCAAACTATCTACAAATCAAATGATTTTAAAAATTGGCTTGAGATTTATAAGAAAAGGAAATTAAGTAAAAATTTTTCCAAATCTAAATCACTTAAACTCATGCAGGAAAATAACCCTGTTATAATTCCAAGGAATCATATTGTAGAGAATGTTTTATTAAGTGCTGATGAGGGTGATTTAAAACCTCTTAATAAGTTTTTAAAAATTTTAGAAAATCCTTATGATAATAATTTAGAAATATCGAATTACTACAAAACTGATATTAAATCAGGTGAACCATATATTACATTTTGTGGGACTTAAATAGTTTATATTTTTTGACTAACGTTCCACCTTTTTTTTAAATATCTACAAGTATCACAGCCAAAAGATCCATCTGGATAAATATCTTGATCCATTAGATTTTTTGCTTCACTGATAGTCTTACTTACCCAACTATCATTACAATCTAATTTGATAAGATGTAATTCAAATTTTAAAGTTTGATTAAACATTGGTTCATTTTTTAAGCCATTAAAATAAACAAGATAGGCTGTGTCAGATACTTTAAATCCATTTTTTCGAAACAACCATTGATACATTTCTAATTGTCTTCTGTAACCTTTTGGATATTCATATTTGTTCCAGGTATCCTCCCAATCAAAATTGTTTTTTGAAGTGGATTTGACGTCAGACAAAATAAGTTCACCATTTGGTTTTACCCAAACATCATCTACAGCTCCATAAAAATGAACATCAGTGTCACTGTCATAATAAGAAATACCTTGAAAATTATTTCTCCATTTATCCATTTCCTCATGTTTAAATGGAACAGCATCAATATTATTTTCTAAAAAAAGTGGGTGTGGTTCTTGTTTTTCTCTGTAGTAGTCAAATTCATTCTTACATAAATTATCTACAGCACTGTTTAGTGTAAATGGAAGTGTGTTTAGTCTTACTTTATATTTGTAAATTAAAATAAAACATCTTTTACAATTAAGATATTGTTCTATTGAGGATCTGCTTAGCTTTATCATAATTAAAT
>QCNM01000023.1 GCA_003210115.1 SAR116 cluster bacterium AG-426-A06
TGTCCCTGCCTGATTTAAAGCTAAATTATAAACATCTAGGACTGTAGTTTGGTTGCCAGCATTACTAGTATTACTCTGAGAATTAGATGTAGGGGTAAATGTTCCTACTGCATCTCCATCTCCTAGGCCAGCATTAGTCCAATCTTCCACTGTAATATTAATTGGAGTAGAGTTTGCTGTGGTTATGTAATCATCGCTAATATCAGAAGTATCTGTATTAAGTTCTGCAGGAATTAATTTGTAGCCAGTAAGTGTACCATTGTCACGGACTTCTTCAAGAACATAATTTCCTGCAGGGTGTGTCCCTGCCTGATTTAAAGCTAAATTATAAACATCTAGATCTGTGTTTGATTCTGTGTTTGATTCATAAACTTGAGTATGTACTATAGTTGCACCAGCTGAGGTGAAACTAGCGTGCATCTCACTTTCACTATTAAAAGTGTTTGAAGATGCTGCGGGTAACGGATCCTCTAAAGGGCTCCATGTAACACGTCCATAATTTGTAGCACTCATCCATTCTTGCAATAAATAACTACCATCACTTGGATCAATCATAATTTGAAAAAAACGTGATTCAGAATTAATAGAACTTCCATCTGTGAGAGTAAAACCCTGACCGCTTATATCACTACCTTTGTATACGTATACTGTTATAGACATGGTACCTCCAAAAAAACATGAATATTATCTCAAATATTTATTTTAAAATCAACTTATACTTTAATAAATTATAAAGGCTTGTAAGTGACAAAGATCACATAAAAATAAAAATATTTAAGAATTTATAATTTAAGTATTCTCTGATAATTTTTTAATTGAAATTTCTATTTCTCCATTAGGATTATTAAATATAAATCCTTCATTTCTCAATTCAGACATAATTCTGGATACAGTTTCCCTTGTCATACCTGAAAGTGCAGCAAGATCAGCGTGAGACAGTGATTTGTCTAAGATTTTTTTTCCTGGTTGATCAATTCTACTTTTAGATAAATATGAAATATGAAAAAGTAATCTTTTTTTTGCTGATGCAGTTACTAAATTAAAAACTTGAGCATTCATCTTTCTTATAATACTGGAAAACTTTTGAAGTAAATTTGTACAAATAGTTATATTGTTAAGTAAGACATTTTGAACAAAATTTGAAGACAAAACACCTAATTTTACGTTCTCTGCACAAAGAATTGAGGCTGACCTAAATTTTTGATCAATGATGGCGATCTCTCCAAAACAATCTCCTTTTGATATTAATTCATGAGCAACTGATTTACCATCGTCAGTAAATTCAGTTACATACAAACTTCCTTCTAAAATAATGTAAAGATTCTTTGGAACGTCACCTTGATCAAAAATTGTTTCACCCGAAATTGCATTTCTTACGTGAAGATTTAAATAAACTTCTTCCATGAGTTTTTCATTACAATTTTTAAACAAATAAAAATCTGATAAATCATATTGCATTAGAAACCATTACTTTATTTATATTTTAACAAATACACTGTGTCTTTATCAAATATAAAATTATTTAAATTATTTTTCTCTAAAAGCTTCACTTTTAAATTGTGAGAATGGCTTGGTTAAATAAGCTGCTATTGATCTTTTTTCACCTACCAATTCAACACTTGCTTCCATTCCAGGAATAAACTCCGCTTCCTTATCTTTAGCCATGTCAAATGTTTTATCTTTAACTACTATTTCAATAGGATAATAACTCATTCCATCTTGTTCACTAGTAACCGTATTTGCACCAATTTTAGATACTTCTCCAATTAATTTTCCATAAGTTCTTATATCGTAAGCTGTAATCATGACATTAGCTTTTTGTCCTAAGGATATGTAATTAATATCAGCTGGAGGTAATTGTGCCTCAATGATTAATTCATCAGTTATAGGAACTAAGGTAGCTAAAATTTGTCCAGACCCAATCACTTGACCTGGAGTAGTAACATCAAGGCTCGTTATAATTCCATCATCGGGTGATACTATGCTTGAAGCACCAATCCTTCTATTAACTTTTGTTAAAGATGCCTGAGATTTCATTTTACTTGATTGCTGTTCAGAAATTTCAACTGCAAGATTATTCAAAAAATCAGATTTCATTTTTTTTAGTTTTGTATCCAATTCAACATCGCTCAATTCTAAGAGCTTGATCTGATTAAATAGCTTTGTTTCTCTTGCTTTAGTATCTTGAAGTTTTTGTAGAATTTGTACTAATCTCAATCTAGGTTCATATCCTTTTTTTACCATAGGTTCGATTATTTTTTTTTCATCATCTACAAGTCGAACTGTTTCAACAACTGATATTAATTCTGATTTAAGATCCTTTATTTGTTGAACAATCTGATCTCTTTGATTTTTTATTAATGTTATTTCTTCTTTATATGAATTGAGAGATGTTCTAGCTATTTCTATTTGCTCAAGTGCTATATCAGCTCTTCCTTGCAATTCGTCTTTCACAAATGTACTGTTAAAGGTAGGTATATCTAAACTTCTCATAGCTTCAATTCTTTTAATTGATGCAATTGATCTTAAAAAATCTTCATTATAAGATTTTTGATCAGCTATAATTTCTTCATCAGACACTCTCGCAATTTCTTCTCCTTTTTTAAGTTTATCTCCAACCTTAACATTAATTTTAACTAGCCTTCCATTAAATTCTGATTGAATAACTTTTTCCTTGGAGGAAGGGATTATTTTACCTTGAACTCTAGACATTTCGTCAAGTTCAACTAGGTTAGCCCATATTATTATAAATAATGTAAACACGGTTAGTATGCCAAGTAAGGCAGTGTTTTTCACGTAAGTGTTCATCTATGCTGTTTTTTTTGCTTGTAGTTTTTGAATAACTAAATTTTTAGGACCATCTACAGCCACTCTTCCACTATCTAAAACTATAATGCGGTCTACAAGTGATAAAGGTGCCATTCTATGAGTAACAATTAACACAGTTTCATCAGATAAATGTTTTTTCAAACCTGCCAAAACTTGTTGTTCTGTACCTGTATCCATATTTGCAGTTGGTTCATCAAACAAAAGATAATGAGGCTTTCTCATCAATGCTCTTGCAAGAGCTACAGTTTGTTTTTGGCCACCGGATAACTCTTTGCCACCCTCACTTAATTTATAATCAAATCCATTGGGGAGTTTACCTAGCCAATCCATGACACCTGAAATTTCAGCTACTTTAACAAGTACATCGTCATCAAACTCATCAACACCAAGTATAATATTATCGCGTACTGTTCCAGAAAACAATGATACATTTTGATGAACCACTCCAAAATTTCTTCTCATGTCCTCTGGTCTAATCTGATTAACATTAGTTCCACCGACCATAACTAAACCATCATCAGCTAAATACAATCCAAGTAATATTCGTACTAGTGAACTTTTACCTGAACCTATTTTTCCCAATACTGCAACTTTTTCACCTTCTTTAATTTCAAGAGTTAAATTATCAAACAATTTAACTTGGCTTTCAGGATACCTAAATGTTAAATTCTTAGTACTAATTGGACCTTTAAGTTCAGATCTTTTTACATATTCGTTAGCGATTTCTTCTCTGTTTGTTACATTCATAAATTCATCGATTCTTTTATAACATTCCATTGAAACATTTAATCTTCCTAAGACTTGTGAAATTTGTCCAACAGGCGCTAGTGCTCTTCCAGAAATAATCATCGCGCCTATTAGTCCTCCCATAGACAAAGTACCATCCCCAATAAGTAAAACTCCATAAGAAACTATCATAATTTGATTAAACATTAATGCTGATGAAGAGAAACTTGTTGCTATTTGATTATAAAACTTAGTTTTAACATTTACATCTGCCTGCTTATCAACAGCTTGTAACCACCTTTGTCTTAGCTTATCTGCTCCCGAAATTGATTTAACAGTTTCAATATTTTGTAAAGTCTCAAGTAAAACAGTTTGTTTTGCCTCACCACCGTCAAGTGAACTTTTTGCCATTTTTTTTAAAAATGGTTGGATTACAAGACCAACAAAGGCAACTAAGGGAATAATAATTAAAGGAACATAGACTAAAGGGCCACCAATTGCATAAATTACATATAAAAACAAAAACATAAAAGGAATATCAATTAATAATAAAATTGTAACCGATGTGAAAAACTGCTGAAATGTTTCAAAATCTTTAACTAAAGCAGCAACAGATCCATTTGACTTAGGCGCACGAAGTAAATCATATCGCATGATTTTATCAAAAACACTCTCAGATGTTTTCCTTTCAATAGTTTGTCCTGCGTAGTCTAAAAAATATGTTTTCAAGAGTTCTAGTGCATACCTTAATAAAATAATTACTGATGCACCTATAAATAAACCAACAAGTGATGTTAAAGCATTACTTGGAATAATTCTGTCGTAGACAACCATGACAAAAAAACCAATAACTAATGCAAATAAATTTACTAGTAAAGTAGCTATGCCAGCTTGAATATATACGCCCTTATTCTCAAAAGCATATTTCCAAAACCAATGTTCCATTACAAACCACTCTTAATTCTTAATGTTTTTAAATCAAACATTTCTGTAAAGCCACCTTTTAACTTCATAATATCAACTAATATCTCATATTTTTGAAAATAGTTTTCTAAAATTTTAAGTTCAGCAGTTAAAATATTAGTTGCAAATTTAATTCTTTCCCCAAACGTTAAAATTTTTAAATCTGTCATATCTTTTGCAATGTTAAAATCTTTTTGAATTTTTAGTTTTTTTTCATTTTCAGTTTTTGTCTCATTAATTAAGTTATCAAATTCAATTTCATATCTCATAATTCTCTGTTCTTTTTGCAAAGTTGTGAGTCTAAGCTTTGCATTTAAACCTGAAATTTCCTCAAATTTACTTTCAGCAGAATAATGTCTTTTAAATCCATCAAACAAATTCATTTTACTTGTCATAAGTCCTAAAACCTCAAAGTCAGGGTCATTATCATAAAGGTCAAACTTTTTAAACTTTAAACCAACAGTTATATCAGGATAATATTCTGACTCATAAATTTTTCTCTCAAGATAAGCTTTCCTAATTTCTAATTTCAATTTTTTTTCATCTGGAGTTAAATGTTCAATATCAAAAACTTTCTTTAATATATTCTCCATTTGCATTCTAAAAACATCTATTTCAGGTAATAATTTATCATTAAATCTATATGTGAAATATAATTGATAGTCCGTTTTTGCAGATTGATATAATTTATTTGCATCCATTTTCCTTAACGATAATGTTGTTAAAGTTTGATCAAATTGATTTTTCTCTAGTATTGTGCCAACACCACCTTTAATACGATTTTCAATATCTTTTTCTAATATAAGGAGTATTTTTTTCATATTCTTCAATTAGATTAAGTTTTCTAATTTGATGTGCATTATCTAGATAGATTTTTAACAATCTAGCTAATTCACTATTATAAACAATATCTAGATTATTCCTTGCTAAATTAATTGATAGATCAGCAGAATTATATTTCATACTTTTTCGACCAAAATCAAAAACTTTCCAATTGCTTTCTAAATTGAAATCAAATTCATCTAAAGGAGGTACTTCTCTAAAATTATCAAATATATGGTACTCACCTTCGATTTCTGTATCTACATATGGAAGATAATCACCTTCAACAACTTTTTTTGTTTTCTGTTCACTTATTATATTTTTAACTGCTTCAAAAACAGCATCTTGACCGGACAGAGTTTCTCTCATTAAATTTTTGAAATTAAGAGCTTTTTTCTTAAAACTTGTATCAACAATGTCAGCTTTACTTATATTTTTATTTTTAGTTAACCGTATTTTATCTCTTTGTTTTTTTGAATTCTTATACTCAACCTTACTTTCAAATATTTTCTTTTCAATTACTTCAATCTTTTTTGTGTTTTTATCAACAATATTTTTTTCATTTATAATTTGTTTTTGGAGTTTATTTTTATTTGACAAACCCTTAGTATTTTTTTTTGTTATAGATGGATCATTAATACTAGTATGAGGTGTAAAAAGTTTAAGTTTACCGTCTTTTTTTTTAACTGTGACATTAGTAGATCCTTTTTTATCTAAACCTATCAAAGGTGATTTATTTTTTTCAGTTTCAAATGACCACTTTATTTGTGCAAAACTTTGACTAGAAAAAATAATAAAAAGGAAAAAATACTTTAGCATTTGGTGATTATAGTATTTTAAAAAGTTTTTACAATATTAACCAATTCCACCTACTACAGCTTCAGTATCTATATTAATATCATTTTCATTTAATTTACCAACATCAACAAGCACAATTGAACCCCAATCAGGATTGTTATTAAACGAAATTACAGTGTCAGCTAAGCTTTGTTCATCTTCTAAATATGATATAGAAACTTCACCCATTCCTAAATCATCAAAACTTAACTTATCTTCATCTTTATTGAAATTTAAAATTGTGTCTTGTGAATTTACTTCATTTTCATAATCTGATTCAAGAAAAACAAATGTATCTTGTCCATCACCACCATCTAAAATATCGTTTCCTGCACCACCATAAATTATATCATTTCCCCCACCACTATAGACCTGGTCGTCACCATCTCCAGTGATGATTGTATTCGAATTTTCTGAGCCAAAAATAATGTCTTCACCTGAAGTACTCCTCACATTTTCAACACCAACAATAGTATCTTTTGTTCCCCAAATGTCCTCAGCTGTTCTTGCATCAATTAAAATATCACCAAGCTGAACATCTCCATCACCAAGATTTACTTTTACATGATTATTAATTTTATTTAGTTGAGTGCCAATAATTTCTTCAGTAATAAGTTCTTCTTCTAAATCATATGCAAGATAATCTAAAGAACTTCCATAAATTACATCATTACCTTGACCACCAGCTAATGATGAACCTTCACTTCCTGCGCCAATAAGGATATCATTACCCAAACTCCCAATAAAATTATCATAATTTTTCATGCCAAATAATTGATATGATTCACTATCATTACTTAATGAAATCATCTGCTCAAAACCAACATCAATAATATAACCTTCTTGATTTTCTGATCCAAGTTTTGACAACTGTACAATATCATTAATCCCTTGGGCTGCCTTAGTACCACTCAAGTTTTCTAAGGAACCATTTAACAATCTTACCTCTTGTATAGATGCCATTAATTCTTCGTATTTATCAAATTGTTCATATCTTGACCACTCGAACTCAATTGTACTTGAACCGGTAGAAATCTTTATTCCAGAAATATGTGAAGTGTCATTAACTAATTCGTTATTATTACTTAAATAAATTCTTGCATTATCAATTCCAATCTCAAAATCAGTAACTATGTCATTACCAAAATTTGAAATATCTGAAGCTAATCCTTTAAAAAGAAAAAAGTCTGTGTTTTGACCATAACCATCATCACCGGTGAGTATATCGTTACCAATTCCTCCATCTATAAAATCCGAACCTGATCCACCAACTATAATATCATTTCCACCAAGGCCAGATAGAGCGTCATTTCCACCATAACCATAAATAATATTATTATTTTCATTTCCAGTAATTAAATCAGATAAAGATGTTCCATAAACATTATCAGCAATTAAGTAATCATCATTACCATAAGTGTCTTTTGCTTGTTGGTTTAACAAATTTATTTGAACACCATGTACAATTTCTGAAGAAGTTCGATATTTTTCTTCAAGGTCATAACGAATTACGTCTGAGTTTAAGGCTAATATATAATCTTTCCCTTGGCCACCAACGAGGCCATAACTCGAACCAGAAACATCGTTTTCTGAATGAAAAATTATATCAGTGTTACCCCCACCAATTATATTCTCATAGCCATCAAATGCAAATTGATCATTTGCTGCATTTTTAAATGTTTTATTATCTAAATTAAAATTTAATGATGTATCTGTTATTCTTGAAAAATCAATTATATCATCATCACCATCTAAATCTGTGTTTGTAGTAACATTAGTTAATGTAGTAAGACCCATAACTTCAGTAGTTGCTAAAGCTAATGTTGAGGCAGTAATTATACCTGCAGTAGAGTTAAGTGTTAAAAAATTATCTTGAGTATTTGTTTTTTTTATCTTTACAGAATTTGTATTAATGTTTTCTACAGTAAAAGTATCATTTTCATTTACTTCTAAAATTACTTTATCATAATCAACTTCAAAATCTTCAATAGTATCATTCCCAAATTGACCTTTAAAAATAAAAGTATCTTTACCACCAGAAGATATTTCGTCATCACCGTAAATTACATCATCGCCTCCTCCCACTTCAATGAGATCATCACCAAGACCTCCTTTTAAGGTATCCTTTCCCTCAGACGAAATTATTCTATCTTCACCATAACCACCTAAAATGATATTATCTGAATTTGAATCTATAATTATATCATTGTGTCTTGATCCAACAATATTTGTTATTGGATTTGAAGAATCAATTTTGTCAAAGTCGCCATAAGTGTCAATTATTTCTCCTGAATTCAAGTTAGCATTAATACCAGAGCTAAACCCACCATTTTCATTGTAAGCAACTTCAAAACTGTAATTTATAAAATCCTTTGAACTTCCTCTATATTGGTCATCACCTATGCCTCCAGCAAAATGGTTTGGACCACCTGTTGATGAAGCTATAAATATATCATCTTCCTCTGAACCAACGATATTATTAAAGCCTTGCACTTGCACCTGTTTTGTTGTTCCATCAATCATTTTATAAGAAGTAGTGCCTGTCTCTAAATTAATAGTAAGAGGAAAATTTTGATAAAACTTACTGTAATCAACAACATCTCTTTCATTAGAAACATCAGAAATATCAATTCTGTCTACAACATCTTCATTTTCAGTTCCTAAAGTAACGGTCCTATCATGATTTTGAACAAAAATTGCAGTTTTCAAACCTACTGGACCAATGGAAACTCCATTTTGATCAAAAATTTTAACTTGAATTGTTCTCAATCCAGATTGAGTAAAAAATTCACCACCAAAAGCAATCTTATTTTTTAATATTCCAATTATATCATAATTTGTAAGTGACACACTTGGTTTCCACTCATATTGAGCAAAACCATCAACTGATGTGTTCAAATAATCAATAGTGTCGATGATATTATTATTTTCATCAATTATAAATAGTTCATCTTTTCTATCTTCAACTCCAGACTCTGTAATGATTTTAAATTGAATGTTAGCCATCATTTGATTGGAATTAATCTGGTTATCTGAGATAGGAATATTTAAACTATTATGTGTATCTCCTGGCTCAAAAGCTTTTCCAATTAAAACTTTTGCAAGTTCAGGTTGCGTACTACTATCATAAGGGACTGTCACAACTTCATTGCTATCTTTAAATGTTATTTTAACATCTCTAAATCCACTAATAATCTCTGACAAAGGTCGATCATTTTCATATTTAATACTTCTTAATGCTGCCTCTACCATTGCTTGATTGTCCACAATTGTTTGACTTTCAATAATCTCCTGCGACAAGGTTAATGTTAGTTTTGAATTACCTTCTTCACCCTCTAGAACAAAGCCCATTTTGGAAGATGAATTAAATTTCAATTGATCTTGATTTCTAGCAAGATCTAATGTGGATATATCGGGTGATGTTATCTCAATTATAATTTGGGTTATCATACTGTCAGGATCAAAAATCAATCCGGAGGAACTTTCACCATATAAAGAAACGCCTAAAGCATCTGTTTCTGGCTGATCATCAAGAGAAACTGGTAATAGAAGAGTTGGTTGAGCCTTTAACTGCGTTGAACCATCTTCTTCAGTAACTGGTAATAACTGAACACGATTAAAATCATTAACAACAATTACAGGATCATCATTCTGAGAAATTAAATTAACTTTTATTTTTGAAACAGTTCTAGCTTCATTTATATCATTAGTGATATCACTATCTAAAATTTTAATCTCAATTAAACGTTCTTGGTCAGTTGATCTTTCAATATCAGTGAGTTCAAAAGCAGGATTATCATTTTCACTTGTATAAAAGATATTATTCAAAGCTTCTTCAAATGAATGTAGTTTTGAAGAATTATCTACACCTACTGGATTTGACAAACTTAAAATGCCAGTTTCACTATTATAGTTTTGTTCAACATTAGAAGACTTAGTTCTTAGTATATCTCCAATTCTTGCGTCTGTTACTACAACTTCTATTGTATCAGGAAATCCACTTCCAATTAAACTAATATTATTAAATAAACCAACCTCTGATAAAAAACCATCATCTACGGCAAATTCAGAACCTTCTATAAATTCAACATCATTTTCCTGAGATGTTCGAATAACTTGACCACTAAAATGATTAAACAGTTTTCCAGAAACATCCATACCCAAACCATCATGAATTGATATATCATAATTTGTCGTGCCAACATTAAATTCATTTGAAACATTGTTAACTGTATAACCAATAGTTCTCAAAATAGCTTGAACTTCATTAGTCCCAACAATATTTAAACTCTCTTCAGAACTTGAAGTTGAAAAATTTATCAACATTTCAACTCTATGATAATTTCCTTCAGATATAAGTCCTTCAGAAGTTATAAAAATATCAATAGTTGATTGAGATTGATAATTTTTTGATAATTTTATCAAATAGCTATCTTTAATAGGATTGATTGTTCCATTATTTATTTCAATTTCTTGAAGATAATAATGTTTGTTCTGAGTATCTTGAACAATAGAGTAGAAACCTTCATTTAAGGATATACCATCATTAGTAATTGTTTGAAGTTGTTCAGATGTAAGTTTATAAACAGTTTCATCAGTTATTTTATTATAAAAATGACCATACTCGATTGAGTTATTTGATGAACTAACAAATTTATTGTTTTTAATCGTAATTGTTTCATTATTAATAAGTTTTAATTGCTCTCCTTCGAAAGGAGAATTGAGAGAAACTTTTACAATCCCACCTGGAAAACTTGTATTATTTTGGTCATTGATTTGACCTTCAGAAACAAGAAAAATATGATCAGTACCTTCATGAAAACTAGCTGGCGATTTAATACCTGATATGGATGGTAATACATTACTATTTCCGACGTCGCCTGAACCAACATGAATAATTTTTTGATGCTCGGAAACATTTGCGCTGTCATACATAACTGAAGTAACATCATTCGTATCTTTAAATGTAATCTTTAAATCTCTGAAACCAGTTATAACTTGTGATAAATTTTCATCATTTTCATAGAAAACGTTTCTTAGTGCTGTCTCTACCATTGCTTGGTTATCAGCGTTAGTTTGACTTTCAATTATTTCATTAGAGAGATTTATTGTTAGAACCGAAGTTCCATCCTCACCTTCAATTTTAAATCCATTATCGACAGACGATTCAAATATTAACTTATCTTGACTTTTTGCAACGTTTAAACTTGATGGATCAATGGATGTAACCTCAATTTTTATCTCATTAATCATACTATCAGGATCAAAGATTATCCCAGATGAAATTTCTCCATAGTCAGAAACACCTAGAGCATCTTTTTTATTTTGATCAAAAAGAGATTCAGGCATCAATTGAGTTGATTGCACCTTTAGTTCAGTTAATCCATCATCATTCGTTTCAGCAGATAATTGAACACGATTAAAATCATTCATAATTAATTGAGGCAAATCATCTTTTGGTGTGAATTGAACTTTAAATGAACCAACAACTCTTCCTTCATCAACTGTAGTCGTTGTTGAATTATCAATTGATACAACATTAATAGTTCGATCATTTGATATTAAACTATGATCATTATTCATATAAAGCTGTGTAGGATTATCATTCGATGAAGAGTAAAATGTTTTATTTATTGCATCATGGAATGATGCTGTTTTTTCACTATTGTTTCCACTTGAAACATTGGAAGAAATAGAAAGTATCCCAGTTTCAGTATTATAAGAAGATGTTACAAGATTACTTGTTGTTCCTATAATATCACCTGAAATAAAATTACTTATTTTCAACTGAATTGAACTAGGTACAAATCCATTATCACTTAAATCAATTGTTTTAAATAAATTTATGGTAGTTGTATCAACTTCATTTTGAGCTAATTCGTTACCCTCAACATATGTTCCGTTTGGCTCTGGAATTATTGCAATAACATTTCCTAGTATTTTTGCACTTGGATTACCACCAATATCTGGACCAGATCCATCTTCAATTGAAATTTCGTAAGAAATATCACGTGTTTCTAAAATTGATCCAGTATTAGAATAACCTATAGAATGAAGAATTGCCGTGATGTCATTTGCATCCGCTTCTTCATTTAAGGTGAGATTGAAACCAATTATATCATTGCCATTTTCTGAGAAAGTTTTTTGAAGTTGACCGATAACAACGTCATTATTATCTAGGATACCTACCATTGGTTGTTTGTCAGACAAATCACCAGTTCCAGATAGGGTAATGGAAGCACTGTTGAAAATAAAAATATTATCTCCGGAAATAGGTGAGTTTAATTTTGCTGAAATTGTACCTCCATTGAAATTAGTATTATCTTCGTCTGAAAATCCTGCTTTAGTTAGTAGCAATACGTGATCACCACCCTCATGAAAAATCATGTCATTATCTACATTAGTTACAACAGGCAAATCATTTGTTTCAACGAAAGTAACTGAAAGCTTTTGTTCAGTTTGTCCTTGTAGAGTTCTAGTACTAAATAGACCTGCACCTGAATTGCTATCAGACGATGTTGTATCTTTATTATCTGTATCTTCTGTAGTAACAGTGACATTTACATCAAAACTTTTAGCTGTATCAGATGTAACTTTTCCTCCTAACTTTCCAGACATCCAGATTTGAGCTTCTTTAATTATGTCTGACGATGATCCATTTGGAGAAATATTTGAGGCTAATTGCTGTAAATTAATAGTAAATACACTACCAACTTTAGATATATAAGAGCTATCTAAAGAATTTTCTACAAATTCTTTTTTTTCTAATTTACTTGAATCGGTTGGTAGTAAAAAATTATTTTGGTAATCTAATTGTTCGAAAACAGTCTCTTGTACACCATCACTGTCAAGAGATTGACCTTTTGCAAAAAAATTCCAATGTGTATTTTTATTTAGACCAAAACCTTGTAGTAAACTCTCCATATTTGAAACTTTGGAAGTTAAATCACTTTGAGCTTCAAATATTGTTTTTATTTGTTGTTCCAAACTTACTGTTTCAAGACTTGATTTGAAATTATTTGAAAACCTAATAACTAGTTCTGGAGTAGATATAAATTTGTTTGAAAATGAAATTCCATCAAATGACGCACTTACTCCTTCTAAAGAGAGATTCTGTAGCCTTGTGAGATAAACAATTTCACTTAAATTTGAAGAATCTAATTTCAAAGAGGTAATATTTTCACTTGTATCATTTAAGGTGATTGTTAACGGCAATCTAAATGCAGGACCATCTTCAATAGCAGTAGATGGAGACACTGATACATCAGCAGGCGAGCCATCTGAATAAACATTAACATTCATATTAATAGGTTGACTTAGAGCAGTGTCTCCATTTGCTGAAACTACTGAATAAATTTTAAATAAAACATTACTATCATAATTTTCAGGTGTAATTAGTTTTATTGATTTATCCGCATCAAGAGAGGGGACACTAAAAGTGAAGGTTTGTAAATTATTAAGTAATTCTACTTTTGGAACATAAGACTTATCATCTACCTGTAAAATAAATTGATTTATTAAGGATGAGGCAGTTGATTCTTGCGAGATTCCTGATATTTCAAACCTAAGACTCTGAACATCTGAATTTTTTAAATTTGAACCATCAACTGATTTATTTATAATATCATAATTACCATTAGCATCTGTTTTAACAATAGTTATTCCTTTGTCACTAGCTATTTTTTCATAACTATCTATTGTTAAGTTTGTCGAATTAGTAGTACTACGTTCTGCAGTTAAATTTGCACCATCAGCATCTGCATTATTAGTCAAGTTTTCAAATGATATTTCAATAGGGTCTGCTCTTTCCTCAATTACAACTGGAATTGTTTTTTCTACAGCAGATCCAACTACTGCTCCATCTGTCACAATGGCAGATACTTTTAGATTAAGAGGATTTGATTCTGTTGAGAAATAATCTTTAGCAGGAACAATTTTCAATGATGTAATTTTTGGATCATTTGCAGATATTATATTATCAAATGTAAATGAATAAGTGCTTCCATTGTCAGTCATATCACTTACATTAATTTCCCCTCCTTCATAAGTGAATTTAAGTGTAGCACCTCCTGTCGGTGAAGTTACATCCGATTTATTTATCTCTAATTTAATATCTACTGTTTCAGAACTATCACTTAGCTCATAACGAATAGTAATTGGAATACCTGTGTCATCTTCTTCTCCAATAACACCTATACTTTGAACAAACAGGTTTGGGCTATCTGCAACCGGCAAAATATTTGCAACTAGATAAACTGGCTTAGAAACAGTTGACTCACCAGACAATGGTTCAGATGTCACAGACCAAGCAGATAAACTAAAAGATCCAGAAAAATTTAAGTCTTGAGCAATAATTTTTAAATCACTGTCTCCTGACTCAACAGGTATATCCTCTTCTAATAATAACCAGTCACCATTTTCAAGTTTTGATCCTTTGTTCAAAGACAATGTATCTGGCAAGCCTCTAATTGTTATTAATGTTACGTGAGAAGAAGTCAAACCAGAACCAGAAGATAAATTGAGATGAAGAGTTTGAGAACCATCAGTTAAACCCTCATTAAATTGAACATGTTTTAGAGCAGACCCACCTTCACGTGCCGTCACAAATAACACATCTTTACCTTGCCAACTTGGTGCATTGCCAGGACTTGCGACTGTACTTTCTAAACTCACCTCATAAAGATCTTTAACACCTCCAGCAGAAGCACCCAAATTTATTTGAGCTGATTGAAGGATATAAGCGGAGTTTTCTGCTGGGCCTTGTTTTGATGATGTGATATTTCGAAGGTCTATGCTTGCATCTGAAGCTAGAGCAGTAAATTCTCCAGTATTTAATATGCCATCTGTATTAGCATCTCTCCAAATAAATATCTTCCCAAAATTATTTGCATCATTTTTATCAATGATACTGTCAGTAACATTATCAATTTTTTCATCAAGCAAAGAAATTGAATGTAGCGAGGATGTTCCTTGGAGATTTCCAAATTTAAAAAATTCAGAAAAAATATGATCTTTGAGGCTCAATCTTTGAGAATTTTGATCTACATATGTTGAAAATTGATTTCCATCTTTATCATAAATTAATAAACCTGTATGCGAATTTGGCATATAAACAGTATCAAGGGTACCATCCATATTTATATCAAGTGAATTAGCTACAGAATTAAAATTTGAGTCATCTAAGGAACCTCCATTATAATCAATGACAAGAGGGTCACCTTGAAGATAGTAAATATTTCCTGAACCTTCTAAGCCCTTTGAAGCAGTTGTTCCACCAACTGTGTCTAACGCAAAACCAGTTAAATCAACAGATATGGTCTTTTGTTGAAGTGGAGTTCCAACAGAATTTTTAACAATACCACCATCAACTTGAAACCCAGAACTATTACCCACATCATTTAAATTTCCTGAAAAATTATAACTTGTATTTAAGTCATTTATTTGGGCTCCAGAAGATAAAACTAGATAAAAGAATTCAGTTGATGCAGAAATATCTCCATTTCCATCACCATCTAATTGATCCATTGTTAATACATAGACTGATCCATCTGCATTTTTTGCGCCTATTGCAGTTCCCTGTGCATTTTCAAATGATAGATAATCAGATAGACTTGAAGGTAAATTTGTCATTAAAAGAGTAATTTGTTCATCACCTGACGCTTTTATATCTAAAGCGATTTTCATTTTATGTGATCCATCTCCAGTTTTTATAACGTCTCCAATATCGAATGAAGTATCAAGTACTTGATCACTGTCATTTTTAATAATTGGCGCTTTTGCAACAGCAGCTATTTGATAGGTAATTGTTTTCTCAGTTGTTCCTACATCAGAACCATCTGTAGATCTTCCAATTACTTCAACAATATATGTTGGATCATGGTTAGGGCTGTTATCTTTATTTATTACGGTTTCAGGCGGTCTAAACGATGCTCCTGCAAGTTTATTTTTAGCATCGTTTTCAGATAGTACATAAGTATCGTAACCAGCTTTATAATCTGGATGATTGGTTGCTACAGGTGTTGGAGATGATCCATCATTTAATAAAAAAGTAGCACTATTATTTCCATCACTACTAAGTTTAAATCTAATAATTCCTTCCATCACCTCAGCTGAGTTTAATTCTGAAATTGATGTTGTTAACTTTATATAATCAGAAGTACTAGCATATGTAGATCCACTTACATATTCTCCTATTTTTATAGGAGTTGAGCTTGATGGAACTGAAACGGACGGCTCATCCGCATCAGGCGCTATAGTTATATCTATTTTTGAGTTGTCACTGACAAAAGTTGCACCAGAATTATTTTCTTTTGCAATGGCAGAAAATGTTAAAGATATATTTCCGCTTTGATCATTTGGAGCCCTTAAATAGACATCACTTGAAAGTTTGTATTGATTATTCTGACCTGAAACTAGCCCTATATTTGTAAGAGTAACTGTTCCTGCTCCATCAGAGACACCAACAGCATTATTAGAAGCATCGACTAAAGCATAACCTGCACTAACCCCTGAAACATTTACTGCAACTATTGTTTCTGACCCGTCAAGGTCATCAACTGTAAAAGTTAGACCATCACTAATTTTTGTTAATACATCCTCTTTACCAGTTCTTGTTCCTGAATTTGAATCTGTAATAGAAGGTTTAGAAGCAACAGGGTTTACAATTAACGTGAAATCACCACCACTTGGTGCACTAAATTCAGCACCTGGTTCTTTAGCTTGTATCTGAATTTCAACTCTAATATCATTGCCACTATTTGTAGAATAATCTTCAGGCGGCCGAACTCCAATGTTTGACATAATTGTTTTTAAATTATCAACAGATGAAGTTGTTACAACACCATCAGTTTTGGTTGGCGTTACATCTATAATAAATTGACCTGGTGTAGAATTATCTATGGATAGGTTTGACAATAAAGTATTAGGAACTGAAGAAGTATCTAGAGTTGTAAAGTTGCCTGCAGATGACAATAATGTTGCTGTACTTGCATCAAAGGGATCTGAGTTTTTAAAAAATTTTACTGTAGCTCTGATCATTTCCAAACTGTCAGCTTGGTCAACTTGAAGATCTCCAATACCTAATTTTTGAGAAATATAATCTGATTGTCCCTGGTATTCGTTAGTTGTAAGATTTCCGCCCAATTCTACATTTGGGTCTTCTGATCTAGGATCAAAGTTTTGTATCTTTGTCACTATAGATGTATCCTTAGATACACCGTCAGATTCAATGGTTCTTGAAAAAACTTGATACCTTAAATCACCATTAAAATCTGTTAATGGAAGAAACTCGAAATTAAGGTTTTGCCCGCTTTGTAAAGCAACAGGATTTCCATCATCTCCTGGCAATGATGAAAACATAAAGAAATTATTAGAATATGTGGCAAATATACTTGGTCTGAAACCAGATATTCCACCGATATCAGATGGATCTACTGCTACCCAATTACCTGAAGAATCTTTTCTTTCAAAATTTCCTATGAACACTCTTAAGTCTTCACCTGTATCAATTTGATTTGCTGTGAGATTTATATAAAAAGCTGTGTCTTCAACTCCATCTGTAGGTTCATTCACTGTTATTGAAACATCATCAACAGAAGGCAAAGCTTTTAAAACAACATTTTGAATACTTGAAAAAGCTTCAGACATATCATGTTTAGATTTTGCAACAACTTGTAAGGTTGCTTTTCCTTCATAATTTGAAGGCAATATAATAGAAAGTTTATCAAATTCTGATTGTGTAAATTCTAGAGCATCTTCAGCTCCAGAACCAAAATCATATTGTAGTGATGTTCCTATTGATGAAGAAATTTGAGCATCTACGAAATTTCCTGCAACTGGATCAGTAACACCTTCCAAAACAACATTTTTCTTAACAATTAAACTTAAAGTTTCAGTATTTTTTAAGTCTCCAGATGTTATTGATAATATATTCTCACCACTTTCTGTTTTAAAAATTCTGATAGGCAAATCTTCAACACCTTCTACATCTACTCCATCTTGAGTTGATCTATCTGTAAGTGTGATTACAGGAGTATCTGCGACAGGATTTACATTAAATTTTAGAACATCAGTAGCACTTGAAAATTTGTTGTTATTTGTAACTGTAATAAAGGCATTTAAATCGATTTTTCCTATAAAATCTTTATCAAGTCTTAATACAAGATTATCCTTTACACTCGTTTTATCATCACTTTCATTGGCAATAACAATTTGTCTATCTTTAGAATTAGCCAACATTGTTAAATTTGGTGGAGAACTATCTGCTGATTTAAAAAATAAACCTATATTATTATCAACTGCAACACCTGGAACCATATATAAATCAGATTGATTGAACCCTCTAAAAGATAAGTTAGCTTCAGAAGAACCACTAAGATCAAAATCTATATATTGACCAATATCAATTTCAAGATAATTACCATCTTTCTGCTCTGGTATATCAACAATATTGTCAGCTATAGTTAATGTTGGTTTTTTAACAGGTACATCGACATTAATTGGTCCAACGGCAACTTTTCCCTTTTGATCTGTTACTTGATAAAAAAATGTATAAGTTCCAGGATTTGTGCCATTAGGTATATCAATGCTAACCGTTCCATCTACAGAGTTTAATGTTGCAATTATATTGTTACTATCAGTTTTAGATAAAAGAAATTTTTTATAAGTTAAACTTGGAGTTGCATTATCAGATTGATACAACCCTGAAGTTTTAACAAATGAAATCTGAATACCATCATTTACTATAGAAGGATTACCAACTAAAGAAAATTGATCCCCTGCAACATTAACTTGATAACTGTCACCAATTCCATTTTCACTATCAAATAACGTAAGTTCATCACCACTTACTAAGGTATTGCCTTCTAAAGAATATGTGCTATTTACTTGATCATAAGTTGCAAATTGGATGCTAACTGCTTCAGCATTGGTAGAAGAAGTTGCAAGAACAAAATGATCATCATCAAGTTTAGCAAGATAATAATCTGTTCCACCGCCAGAAACTTTTTGTCCTGTAGAAAACCCATGAGCTGTATTTTTCCCAATATCTTTTGTAAAAGGAGTATTTAAATCTATATCTTCTCCCGTCTTTGAAGTAGACAATCCTACTGGAACAAGAGGTGCAGTTCCTGATACTAATACATCATTAGATACTAGATTACTTGATGTAACGGTAGATCCAATTTCTCCTTTCACCCGGTCCATAGAAGCAATAATACTAGCGGCTCCAGTAACTGGATCAAATTCTGGAACCTGGTTAGCTAATTCAGCTGCTAATGATGATACGTTATCTGCGGAGAATTGAGCCTCTAAACTGCTAGCAGCGTCACCTACTGGACTTGAGGCTAAATTAGAAATTGCATCAACTAGGTCTGTTTGAGCCAGTAATGCAATACCTCTTGCATCAGAATCGAGAAAATCGCCACTATTTTGAGTAAAAATTGTGTATAATTGTTTATTAACTTCTGCAATTGCATTTGTTACACTTGTAACAACTGGAGAGAATTCTGAACTAGACAGACCAGTTCTATTGAAAATAGAAACTAAATGAGCTGGGTTTTCAAAATCTACACTACTTCCTGAATTAATCTCTGCAACAATTGCATCAACAGAATCTTGATATGAATTTTGAGATGCTATTGAGGATATCTCTGCTAAAAGGGTAGATAATCCGTTGATGGTTGATTGCATCTGAGCGCCAACTGCATCTACGATGGCCGCATCACTGTTGGCACCACCCGCTTCAGCTGCAGTTTGAATTGGATTATAATCACTAAAATCAACAGGTGAACTCAAGCCTGAAAATTTTGCAAAAGCAGTATTTTGATCGATGAGTGTATCTAACTGAGAAACAACAACTGAAACAGGTGTTACTGTTGAAATGTCTTCACCTGAGTTGAATTTAAATACACCTGCATCTGCACCTGTAGTTGTATCAATGCCTCCAACCGTTATAATTGGAGCAGTTCTGTTTGCTGCTGACAAAGAATAGGATCCATCGGTACTCGTAAATGCAGTTGGCTCACCAGCATCATATTGATTATTAAGGTTTAAATCTTGGAAGACTCTAGCGCCTGATATAGGTCCTTTGAGTAACATACCTCCAAGAAGGGCACCTCCAGAGCCTCCACCTCCAGCACCAGATGTTGCAAAAATACCACCTCCACCTCCACCTCCACAGCCTGTTAAAGCTAACAAGCTTACAGTAGAAAATAGAGTTATCTTAAGCTCATTTTCACTAATTTTTTTTAATGCTTTTGAGCTAATTTTGTTTAATGATGATGACTTTATCGATCCATCCATTTTGTCTACTCGAGTTATTATAAATGCTACCATTTAACATGATATTTAACAACACATATATGTCAGTGACATACATCACAAAAATTATAAATAAACTACAATTTTATTTGGTTTCTGCTGTATAAACTCCATCCCAATCTTTGGGAAGACCTTTATTTTTTAGGTCATTTAGTCTTAATAACATTAATTCGGAAAAACCTGAAAGAGACTTATCTTCTTTAGGTATAGATTTTAAATTTTGTTCAGCTTTTTCAAGTTCACCATTTCTAAAATTTACAAGATATTCTTCAACTTTTCTCATATTATCTAATTCAGATGGGTTTTCTA
>QCNM01000024.1 GCA_003210115.1 SAR116 cluster bacterium AG-426-A06
GGTCCTGGTTCACCTATTGGACCTTCTCCTGGTTGAGGGGCCATTCCAGTTTCTGGATCAATTGCTGGTCCACCAGGTCCGCCATCACCCATGTCAAATCCAGCGTCTGTCATCATTCCGTCAGCTGCATTACCACCAGCTTCCATAGCTGAGCCAAATGCTTCTTCTGGTGATGCACCATTTGCTAAAGCATCATTAAATGTATCTTGTGCGGCATTCATACCTGCTTCTAACATTTCTGGAGGCATTCCAAAATCAGTAGCAGCTGTTTCTATTGCATTACCAGCTGCATCTCCAGCTTCTTGCGGTGACGCACCATTTGCAATTGCATCATTAAAAGCATCTAACCCAATAGCATCAAAGTCAGGCATTGCGTCGCCAAAAGCTTCTGATCCTGCATCCATCCCTGCATTCATAGCACCTTGCATGCAATCTCCCGGTGGCATTCCTGCATCTATGTTTGTTTGAAACGATTCCATTCCTGCATTCATAGCCGTTTCAATCATTTCTGGTGGAAACCCAGCTTCTGAAGCAGCAGCTGAAGCAGCATTACCTGCAGCTTGTGCAGCATCGCCTGGGTCCATTCCATTGGCAATAGCGTCATTAAACGCGTCCATGCCAATGTTCATAAAATTGTCCATTTAAACCTCCTCAAAAAATTAATAAATTTTTAATAATAAAATTATGAACTATTATTATTAAAAATTCAAATAACAACTTACTATAATTCAAAATTATTATTTTTAAGTGATTTAGATTACAAATTCTTAAAAAAATAGTTTCAAATCTTTTCTAATGGATAAAGTTAAAGATTATTATTTAATTTAAAATTTAGTTTTAAAAATTAAATGAGATATATATTTCAAAATAAATTGGCTCCCCGGGAGTATCAAACTTCAGAGTTTTAAACAATCTTACTTAATATTTTTTGATTTTATTAAGTTATTGTTTTTATTACCAAAAATAGAATTATCTCCTTCATTTAGTATCAATTAGTTGAAATTCATTTCATTAAATCTTATAGTAAAAACGTACTTTTTTTGTACCTTTTTTTATGGATAAGCAAACTACAAAGCAAATCATTATAAAGACTGCTAAGCACTTAGATAGCTCATCTTTAAAAGAAGGCATAAGATATAAGGTTAATGAAACCAATCTCTATCTATCAGTTTATGCAAAATCTAGATCTTTTCAATATAGAAATATAATTAGAAATAAAACAAATTGGATTACAATTGGTAAATATAAACTAGAAATTAACTTACAAGACGCTCGTACTATGGCACAAGAGATTAGAAAGCGTTTAAAGCTAGATAGTCAGCCAGAAGAGATTATTGAGGCATTAAAACACTCTAAAGACCCATATAAGTTAGAAACTAATCTAAAGGCTATCAGAGAGCCTAATCAGAGAATAAAGAGCCATAAGACAAGAAAAACCTTTGAAGATGTGCATGTTGAGTGGTTAAAGCTTAACAAAAATAGATGGTCTAAGAAGAAATACACAGATTCACTTAATCCAATTAGAAAATGGATATATCCCTATATTGCTAATAAAAATATTGATGAGGGTATTGAGCCAAAAGATTTGGCTAATGCTTATAACAATATGATTGAAAATGGTCTTAAGGATCTAATTCGTAAAACAAGACAAATAGTAGATAGAGTCTTTAGATTTGCATTAGAGAGTAAGTACACAAAATATAATCCAAATATTCAGAATTTAAAATTAAGTGAGCTTGTAGCTGATTATCAAAATAAGTCTGAAAATAGGGGGTATTTTAAATTTGAGAAGCTTCAAGAAATTGCTCACAAATTAACTCAGCAAAATGATGTTTGGTCAATGGCTACTTTAATAACAATGTTTACAGGCAAAAGACCAAATGAAGTAGCTACTATGAAATGGGATGAGGTTGATTTAGAAAACAAAACTTGGACTAAAACTGAGAATGTCAAAACGAGTAATATTCATAGAATTCCCATCACAAATTATATGTACACAATTCTTTTAGATCTAAAGGGAAAAGGCTTAACTGATTATGTTTTTGAGTATAAGGAAAATAGAATTCATACAGATAGTATTAATAAATTAGTTCAGCAATTAATGGGAAATAACAAAAGTAAATATAAACACGATCTAAGTAAAAATGATCCAGTTGCATATGGATTTAGACATAATACTGAAACCTTTTATGATGACCATTTATACAATAGATTGCTCACACAAAAGCAATTAAATCATACAGATAAGTCTATAAGCGATAACTATTCTCATACTGATTATCTAAATCAAAGAAGGGTAATGGCTCAACATTATGAGGATTTTTGTTTAGACAAAGCTAGATATGATTATAAGGCTAGAGATGTAAATGAAGCTTTATAATTTAGATAAAAATGATCGAGCTAAACTTGAAGCAATAATATTAAAATGGCAAAACCCAGACGAACTTGTTGGAGAGGATTTGGCAAGGTTTCAAGCTGGAAGTTTAATATTAAATTTTTATTATAATTCTCAAGGAGGAATAAAAGAAACTTATAATCCAATGAAGGATTTAGATACTATTGTTAAAATGGAAAAGACAATTACAAAAGTACTTAATGAATTTAAAAATTTATCAGCACCGGCTAGACACGTTAATTCTAAGTATACGTTTACTGAAATAGAATATGAGTTAAATAGACTAAGAAATAAATTAAAAATTTACGAACAAGATTTTCATCAAACTTTTGAGGGTTTTAAAGAATCAATTAAACCAAGAAATTTTCAAAAAGTGCCATTAGGTTTAGTGTGGGCATGTATGAAGTTTTGGGTTGTAGATTGTAGAAGGGACTATCCTAAAAACTTAGTAGGTAAAACAGACCTAGACAATTTTCTTACAGAGATGTTTAATTTTTTTGATGTTGATACAAAATCTTTAATTAGAGCTTATAAGAATTGGGTAGGAGTAGAAAAAGCAGAAAGTCATTTAGATGATATGATCCATAAAGTTAAAAGAAAACAGGAGGTCTTATGAAAATAATATTAACTTTTTTAACAATAGCTCTGTTTAGCTTTGGAGCTAGTGCAGAATACAACAAAAAATTTACTGCTGAAAAATGCAAGGTACTTTATGTAATGTCAGACACCTTAAATACTACATTTATGAGTTTATTTCATAAATACGGTATGGAAAATGGAGGTAATTTTGTTGGTCAACAAGGAGAAGTTCTTGGAGAAGGCATTAAAATGATTAGCGGTCTTTCAAACGCATATCAAACATTTTGTAAGGATTAATTATAAAAAAACTATTACTCATATTAACTTTTGTTCTGTTTGCAAATCCTAGCCTTGGTGAATGGAAAAAAGTAGCAAATGTAAAGGGTGCAGAACTTTTTTTGGATGTTAACAGTATTGAAAAAGTAACAATTGATTCTATTAGTTTTTCGATGTTATCAAATTATATTGATAATGATCCCAAAAATCCAATTAGATCTATGAAACAAAAAATAATTGCCGTTTGTGATATAGATGAACCTAGAATGTTTAGTACAGAAACTGAAGCATATAAAGGTCAAATGTTAAAAGGGGAATTATTTATGAAAATTGGGAAACACAAGGGATGGGACTACCCAGAACCAAATACTGGACTTTTTGCTGTTTGGAAAAAGGCTTGTAGCTTACGAGATAAGTAAAAAACTCCCTAACTAGAAAAGGTGTTAGCTAGTCTGTATGTTTGATGTGTCTAATAATTGCTGATAAGATTATAATTTTACTAGGGCTGAAGATTATGGAAATATTTAATTTAATTAAAGATATTTTTTTAGAATATGAAAGTCTAATTTATCCAATTTTTTTATTAATTTTTATGCTCATAATAAATTACATTAGTATTAAAGATTATGATCATATGATAGTCCGAAAAGAAGAGTTAAAAGATAAAATGGAGGATGATTTACGTGAATTATATTCAGATAAAGAAATGGATGCTGATTATTTAAAAAGAGCATCTGAAGAAATAAGAATAAAATATAAAAACTATATTTTAGATGTTCAACAAAATTACAATTCATTAAAACTAACTCATATAACTACCGCTGTTGTAATTATTGCTACGTGTATTGTCGTAGCATTTATTAAATTTTTAAAATCTGGATTTTAATAATGGATAAAGAATTTGAAAGATTTTGTAAAAGAGTTTTAGAGGTTCTTGGAATTGATAGGATTAGAGGATTAAGTGATATGCAAGAAAAGTCACTTGATAACCAATACGAAGATTTATTTGAGAAGCATAATAATAGTTATGACACTATTACAGATGATGAAATTATGGGCCGGTATGATTTAGTAACAAAGTATATATATCCAGATGATTTTGTTGAATTATCAAAAAGCTTAAAAAAAAATAATAAAAATAATAAAAATAATTAAATGATGGATAAGAAAACATATAACAATTATTGTGAAAAATTAGCTAATGTTTTAGGTCTTGAGCGTTTGAAAATATTAAGTTTAAACCAAAGAAACTCTTTAAATAACCAATTAAATGATCTGTTAGAAGAGCATGATAAAAATATTGATACCATTACAAAAGAAGAAATTATTGGTCGTTATGATTTGGTAACAAAACATATATATCCGAATGAATTTGTAGAAATGACTGAAGATTTAGAAAATAAAAATTTGAAGAGCTAATTATGAAAAAACTATTACTCATCATAACTTTTTTTCTTTTTAGCTTTGGATCAAATGCTGGTCTATTTCACAGTACTCCAGTTGGAAAGAAAAATGATGTTATCCTTGAGATATGGTCTGATACTTTAAATGAGTGGGTAGAGGTTATTTTAGTTTTTGGTTATGACGATGATTTTAAAGTTTGTGAGGAAACTAAAAGTTTATTTAAAAAACGTTACAATACTAATAGATATAGATGCACCTTTATAAGGTAAGGATTAATTATGAAAAAACTATTACTCATATTAACTTTTGTTCTGTTTAGCTTTAATGCAAATGCTGAAAAAGAAGATTTTAAACAATGGACTTGTTATGAGCATTTTGGTGAAGATGCAAAAACTGTTTTAACAATCGGTTATTTTCCTAATTCATATAAAGTCGGTGAGAGTGTAGGTTTAATGTCGCTTAAAACTAATAATAAAATGTTACCTGTTTTTCATTTCATAAATGGAATCAAAGATACTTTTACTTGGGGGGAAGAAGGCAGTGAATATGAATTAATGATATCTGTTGGTGATGGCAGATCTTGGGTATATGACTTTACTAGAGTTAAAAAAGGGGAATCAACAAAACCCTCAGATACTTTGAATTGTAAAGATAGAATAACAATACAAAAAGACCCTATAGAGTTTGAAAACGTTGTTAAAGAAGTTGGTTGGGATAAATCCTTATATAAATATTAAAATGAAAAAACTATTACTCATATTAACTTTTGTTCTGTTTAGCTTTAGTGCAAATGCAAAGCAAATTTGTAAAATTAAAAATTTAGACGTAAAAAGCTTTGTGAGTGTGAAACAAAAGTTTAATTATGTTAAATTTTCTGACGATTTGATTGGTGCAAAAAGAATAATATCTCGTAGAGAATTTGCTGAAGAAGATGAATTCAAACTAGCTGTAGGTAAAAAGCTTTATACATATGATTTAGACGATGTGATAAATAAAAAATGTAAATATGGAGATGTAATTTTTTTAAGTTTTTATCACAGAAAATTAGATCTAAAAAAATATAAATTAAATCCATTTTTGTTAGAGCGTAACTTTAATGATTTCATTTCTCGTGTATGTGACAGAAATAAAAATATTAGGCAATCTATAAAAGAAGTGAGAATTAGAGATAAAAAGTATGATTTAAATGATTTTGGTGTGGGTTTTGGTACTGTTCTGGATTGTGTTTATATTAAAAAAAGATCAGAACGAGATAGCTTAAAACATTATGAGGATAATTAAAAACTCCTTAACTAAAAAAGGTTATTTTGGATGAAACTAATAAGATTTTATGAAGATGACTGGTACTTCTATATTGAAACAGATGAAGGCATTAGAAAAGTAAAACTTAATTGGCGAGGAATTGAAAATATAAAGCTTAAATGTAATGCTTTAGTAGGTAGAGAAATTATCACAACTACTTTTGGAAATTATGATAGATCAGAGTGGTTTAGCGACATACATGAAGTAAAAGAAAATACTAATAACTCCTTAGAAAATCACTTAAATACATTTAAAAAACAATTATCATTCAATAAAAAATTTGAAAAAAAAACATCACAAAAAATTTATGGACCACCTGGAACTGGTAAAACAAAAACATTAATTGATAAGATTGAAATCTCAATGGCTAATGGAATTAAACCTAGTGAAATAGCATTTTTAACTTATTCCAATCAAGCTGCAGAAATAGCAAAAGAAAGAATTATTAAAAAATTTCCAAAATATTCAGTTAATGATTTTCCATATTTTTCTACAATTCATAGTTTTGCAACAAAATTAGGTGGTTTAGATGGTAAATCCTTATTTAATGAAGAATATTACAAAAATTTTGATAATTTTATCAAAGTGACTAAGCAGATGACTGCTTTAAATGATATAGAGTCTTTGAAAGATAGAGTCGATCATCCAATACTAAATGAATTAACTAGTTCAATTCAAACTATGCAAGAACTGACTGATGACAAATTTTTTGAAATTAGAGATCAAGACAATCTAAAAAATTTGTTAATAAAATATTTTGCATTAGATAATGAAATTAATTCAATTAAATCTAAAAACAATTTATCAGCTGTGAATGGTAATAAAGATATATTAGGAAGAAAAAGAAGACTAAGTTTTTATGATCTTAAGAGGCTTAAAGAGAACGAAATTCAAAAAAATGGTTTAAAAAACCCAGTTGATGAATTTTGGGAAGTTAATTTAGCAAAGTATTGCAATTTATATATTGAACGTTTTCATGACTATAAGAAAAATAATCATTTAGTTGATTTTGATGATGTTATTAAAAAAGTAACTGATGAAAATTATACTATTGACTTAATTCCATGTTTTGAACTCTTGATAATTGATGAAGCTCAAGATTTGTCATTATTATTATGGAAATTTATTAAAAAACTAATTAATAATTCTTGTACAACTTACCTTGCTGGAGATGATGATCAGTCAATAATGAAAGATTCATCTTATAGATCTTTTTTAAATTTAAAAACATCTGAAACAGATTCTGTTTTGTCTGAAACAAAAAGAATTCCATTAGGTATAAAATCTTACTTAGACAATGGAATAATTAAAGTATTAAATGAAAATAAAGATAGAAAAGAAAAAAACTGGACTTCAAAAAAGATAGGTGGTGAAGTCAAATTAAATCATAATTATCATTATAGAATTCATGAGTTAGTTGAAGATATTGGTTACGATATTAAAGAAGCAGAAGAGGTTGGTGTTAAAAGTGATTGGTTAATAATGGCTCCAACAAAAAATGCTGGATTAAAAGTTTCTGAATTATTAAAAAATATAAACATTCCACATTTTTACAGGAATAAAGCGGTGCTAAACGCCTCTAAATTTAGTCATGTTATTAAAGTTCAAACTATTCACATGTCAAAAGGAGAAGAGGCAAATAATGTTGCAATTGTGTTTTCTAGTTCATTTGATATTAAAATGGTAATTAATGATTTAAAATTAGCTTATGTAGCTTTAACAAGATCAAAAAAAATATTGTATCCTTCAGTTTTATTGAGAGGTGTAGATCCTAAATATATTCCGCCATTTTTTAAAGATATATTTCTTCCAAAATATTAAAAATTCTTAAATTATTATAGAGGTATTTATTTGAAAGTATTGATAAGTGACCATAAGCAAAGTGTAATAACTGCAGCAGAGGAATGTAACCCATCTTTTGATGTAGAGTTAGGTAACCCATTAGCCTTTGATATTGATGCAGTAGTAAGTCCAGCAAACACTAAAGGTATTATGAACGGTGGGTATGATGCTGTTTTAAGAAGATATTTTGGATTAACAATAGAAATGCGAGTTAGGCAATATATTGAAAAATTCCCTATCAGTGTAGGTGAGGCAATTTCTGTAATGACGGGGCATGATAAAGTACAATTTCTTATTGTAACACCAACAGTTAGCGCTAATGGTGAAGGGTTATCTGGACATCAATCCGTTTCATATTCATGTGCTTATGCTTCTGTAATTGCTGCCTATAAAAGGAATGTATCTTTTTTAGGGATGACAGGTCTAGGAACTGGAGTGGGTGGATTGTCTGTCAGAGATGCAATTAGGGAACAAGTAAGAGGGATTGAAGACGCTTTACATGAGATTTCATAAATGAATAGAAATGAACTTTTGTATTATGCTATCATCTTTTTTATAATTATGATCTGTATAGATAGAAACTTAGTTTGGTTTTTTGAATAATTATAATTGGTTAAAAAGAAATTTTTTTTATAGGTCGTTTAATGAAATTTAAAAACCCAACAAATGATTATATTGAAGAAGTAAGTGATGGTTTTAGTTGGCTCTGGTGTTTTTTATTTGGACCAATTTATTGGGCTGTAAAAGGAGTTTGGAGGCATGCTGTTGTTCATCTTGCCCTTGCTGTTATTACTTTTGGAGCAGCTCATTTTGTTTATCCTTTTTATACATATAGAATAATAAGAAATCATTATAATAGAATTGGATGGACAGAAATTAAGTTTTAATTGAAACGATACTTTTTTCAAAAAGTCTATCACTAGAAAAGGACAGAGCTCTTAAATTACCCATTATTTCAATAACTTATAAGTACCTTTTAATAAGGCAAGTCATGTACATTTAGTTTGCCTTCGCTAATCCATTTTTCAATTTGTATTGTTGTATCAGGCATCCCTTTATAATAAAATTTTTTACTATTATTTGTTAACGTTTTAAATTTTTCTGGAGTAAGTTCTTCGTATTGTTTTTTATTATTAGTATAATATGCGTTTTTGTATCGCTCTTGTTCTAGCCACTTATTTGCGAATGGTAGGTAAGTAATATCTTCATTTTGATGCTTGGCTAACATCTCTAAAATTTCATTATGTTTAAATAGTTTCTTTTCAAGACAGTTTATATAAGTTTGTTTTGTTATAACTTTATCACCACCTTTTTTCGGATAAGCATTCCAAAACTCATTAAATAAATTTGTGTAGTTAATATTTGTATCTAATTTATTACTTAATCTATTAGGTGTAACTGTGACACTACTGCAAGTGTCAGTCTGACATGTTTTGAAGTATCTCTCTGACACATTTGTTTTATTCAACTGTCTCTGTGATATCTCAAAATAGGGTACTTCATATAAGTTAGTCTTATGCTTCCTTTTAGTTATTTTAATTATCCCTTTATCAGATAACGATTTAATTTTTCTAACTACTGTAGATTGACTTAATCTACATTTCTTTCTAATCCTTTCTTGACTTAACCAAGCTTTATATCCTGCATCTCTATTAATATAATGGCATATTTGTACAAGGATAGAATATTCGTGAGGACAATTTATAAGCTCATCCTCACAATCTAATGCTCTAAAAACAAATGGTTTATTGTTCATAATAACTATTAGCGATTAGAAGATGTTTCGTAACCGTGCAGATTTAAAATATGATCTTCAACTTCTTCTTTTAACCATCTAGTTGAACCCATATATTCTCTAGGCTGGGGAAAGTTTAAATTCACATCTTTTTTCCATCTCCATATAGTTGCAACTGATACATTAAACATTTTTGCCACTTGTTTAACTCTTAATAATTGTACATTCATTTATAACCTCATTCATTTGAATTTGGTTTAATGATATTTGTTAAGATTATTTAGAGAACTACAGTTCTAAATTATTTTTTTAAGAACTGTACTGTACTTTTTTATGTACCTTTTTATATTAATTCTTAATTTATGTAGTAAAATCAATTATTTAGGAAATTTTTTGGCTCCCCGGGAGGGATTCGAACCCCCGACCGATCGGTTAACAGCCGATTGCTCTACCACTGAGCTACCGAGGAACTGCTCTTTCAAAATACACAAAAATAATGATATGTATATAAAAAATTATAGATTTAATATTTTATTTGCCAATGAATTCAATTCACTCTTAGTAACTTCATTAATAGTAAAATTTTTAATAATTTTTTGATTTTTCTTTTTGTAATTTGAAATATATGCTGGGTCATAATGGTCTTTTAACAAACTTTCAGTTAATTTTTTCCAATCTTTATGTTTTATAAGAAATTTCCAGTTATCAATAATGTTTTTTGGAAGTCGTCTTTTTAATCCAGTTATTAAAGGTTTAAAAAAATTATTATCTAGCTGAACATATTTGTAGTCATTTAACAAAAATTTAACTCTATTTTCTAAAGTAGTTTCAATATTAATTTTTTTAGAAATTAACATTTTTTTCCATAAAGGTTGAGGTATATGTAAATTTCCAATTTTGCTACTTTCAGCTTCTAGGTAGATTTTCTTTTTTAAATTTATATTTTTTAAGGTATCATATAATAGACTTTCAAAAAGTTTTTGAGAGGGTTGATTGTTTTCTAAATCTCTCCCTAATAAAGAGCCTTTGTGACTAGCAATACCTTCTAAGTCTAAAATTTGTCCGTTATTTGATTTTATTTGATTTAATAATTTAGTTTTCCCTGTGCCAGTTTTTCCTGAAATTAAAATAATCTTTAACTTTGGTGATAATATTTGTAATTTTTTTTGGATATCATTTCTGTAGAATTTATATCCGCCTTCAAGTTGATTTACGCGCCATCCAATTTCTTGCAAAATTAAGCAAAATGCTTTGGATCTTTGTCCACCGCGCCAGCAATATATTAGGGGTCTCCATGCTCCATTTTTATTTTTAAGATTTTTTATTAAGTGTTCTGAGATGTTTTTAGTAACTAAGGATGATCCTAAAACTTTTGCCTCAAATGGCGATTTTTTTTTATAAATAGTTCCAATTCTTTTTCTTTCTCTATCATCTAAAACTGGAAAATTCAAAGCACCTGGGATGTGATCTTCATCAAATTCAGATGGAGATCTAACATCTATTATAGTATCATATTTTTGATTGTCCCAAATTTTGGTAGTTGAAATTGTATTCATCAAATTACTCTTAAATGATTATGTGAATTGTCTATATAACCGATTTTACTAAATACAATCTCATTCTTTTCTAAAATATTTTTTATTTTAAAATAACTATTTTGAGGAATTATGAATGCTATACCACCTACAGTTTGAGGATCAAAGAATATTTGATTTATTAAATCATTATTTTTAAAGAAAATTTTATTTTTTCCATAATTAAAATTTTTTTCATAAAATGATGAATTAACATTTTTTTGTAAACACTCAAAAACACCTCTAAAGAGTTTAATTTTATTCTTTAAAATGGTAATACCTTTAATATATTTATTTCTGTTAATTAAGTTAATCAAATGATTTCCTAAACCATATCCAGTTATGTCTGTTGATTCTAAAGGATTGATTTGATTAAGTATATTTCCCAGTTTAAAATTGCCATTTTCCAATTGGTTACAAACTTCTCTAATGTATTTACTACTAATTGCGTTTGAGTTGACCCCAGCAAATATTATTCCTGTACCTAATTTCTCTGTTAAAATCACTACGTCTTTATTATTGATTTTGTTATTAGGTCTTTTAAATTTCTTGCCAATTATTGAAAACCCAACTACTGGATTATAATCTTGACCGATCATTGTGTGTCCACCTGATAATACACATGAATTTTCATTTAAAACCAATTTTGCGCCTTCTTGAATTTGTTTCAAATCTTCAGAATGAACTTTTTGTGAGGATTTTGGAAGCTGTAGAATCATTAGTGCAGATAAGGGTTTTGCAAAACTTGCGTAAATATCACTTAATGCATGATTAGCTGAAATTTTTCCAAGCACATAGGGATCTGTAACAATAGATGTTATCATGTCAATTGAATTAACATATTGACTTCCTTTAGTGATTTGAGAGGCATCTTCAGAAGATTTGATTATATCTTTAGGTAGTGATGATTTTAAAGCTGATAAATTTATTTTTGATGCGCAACCTTTACAATCCATAATAATTTGTTGATAATTTATTTTATTATATAATTTAAATTTATTTATAAACTTTAAATCAATATATTTTTTTAAACTTAAAATAATTTTTGATGTTAAATGTAGGTTATACTTATACGCTAAAGCAGTGCCATTTGATAAACCAATGATTGATAAATAATATTTTTGTGGACGATAATTAATCAATGATTTGTTAAGAATAAAGTTTCTAATATTTTTTGTTAAAACTAATCCAGATTTTACTGCATAAACACCTGATTTTGTTAAATTTTTTTCTGAAAAGTTTATGATGTCACCTGCGGCAAATATATAGTCAAAATTTGTTTGAAGTTTATTGTTTGTTTTTATAAAGCCTTCTTGAGATAAAGTTAAATTTGTTTTTTTTAACCATTTTGGTGGGACTCCATTTGTTGACAAAATAGCTTTGTCAATCCAATAAGACTTAGATGATTTTGTAACAATTTTATTTTTACTTATCTCTACAACCTCATCTTTGAATATCACTTTAATTTTAGCATCATTTAGCCTTTTTAAAATTGAGTTTTTGCTAGAAATTGAATAATTGCCTAGTAATCCTCTTTTTCCTGTAAATAATAAAATTTCAATTTCTTTATATCTTTTTTTTAATGCTAAACTAACTTCTACTCCAGCTGGTCCTGATCCAATTATGCCAACTTTCTTTCCTGATAAATTATTAATAATTTCATTATAATTAATTTTGGAGATAGGTTTTAATCTTAATGCAAATTTATCAGCATTTTTTATTTTTTTTACATCATTGTTAATGCCGATATTAATTGACAAATAGTCAAAGCTTAAAGGTGGTCTGTTTTTAAAATAAATTAATTTCTTATTACCGTCAATGTTATTAACTTCGGTATAAATAAATCTAAAATTTCCGTGATAACAAATCTTATATAAATCAATTTTAATATCGTCTAAAGAATAATCATTCTCAATATATCCTGGTAACATTCCTGAATAAGGAGTTTCATATACATTTGAAATTAATGTAATCCTTAATCCATCAATTTTATTCATTGCAAATGATTTCAAAACATTTAAATGAGAATGCCCACCACCAATAAGTACTAAGTTTTTTTCAATTTGTTTTTTTGAACTACTATTCATTTTACATTTGGAGGCCCGAAGCGGAATCGAACCGCTGTTAACGGCTTTGCAGGCCGCTGCATCACCACTCTGCCATCGGGCCCATATAGTCTTATAATATAATTACCTATAATTAACAAGAATGTCTTTTTAATTGTAAATAAAGACTTTAAATCATTATTCTTTTGTTATAAGTATTAATAACAATATTCGGTATTATTATGGATTTAAGTCTCTTAAGAAAAAATATGGTTGATTGTCAATTAAAACCAAACAAGATTATCAATCTAAACCTTATTAATGCTTTCCTAAATGTTCCTAGAGAAATTTTTGTTAATAAAAAAAATATAAATCAATGTTACTTGGATGTTAATGTTGATTTAACAAAAAATAGATTTTTACTAAATCCCATGGTTAGTGCTCGTTTAATTCAAAGTCTAAATATATCTAAGGATGATACAGTGTTAACATTAGGTAGTGGCGTTGGTTACAACTCAGTGATTTTATCTTATTTGTGTAACACTGTTATCGGTATTGAAAATATTAAAAGTTTTCATGATTTTTCTGTTGATGTTTTAATAAAACTTGAAGTAAACAATGTTGTTTTTATAAAAAGTAAAATCGAAAACGGTTATTCTGATCAACAGCCTTATGATTGTATTTTTATTGAAGGTGGTGTAAATTATATTTCTAATGAAATTTTAAATCAACTTTCTGAAAATGGAAGATTAGTAGCTGTGGAAATTAAAGAATCTCATGTTGGAAAAGCAATATTATATCAAAGACATGGTAAAGAATTTGTAAAAAAATTTTTATTTGATGCACATGTTCCGTTGTTTGAAGATTTTAAAGAAAAACAAAAATTTAATTTTTAACTTATATGCAAAAGAATATAACATTTCCATTTTTACTTTTTTTTGTTTCGATAGTAATTTTTTCAAGCTTTAAAACAAAAGCTGATGAGTATTTTTCATTTTCAAATGCTTATAACAAAGCTCTTTCAAATAGTTATATAATTAAAAAAAATGAATTTCTATTGAACTCTAAAACAAATTTAATTGGCAATTCTTACTCAAGTAAAGATTGGAGTTTTGATTTTACAAGTTCATTTACATTAGATAACAAAAAATCAGATAATATTGGTGATTACATAGATCAGAAAACAACTGTTAATACTATTAGTCTAGATAAGACTTTAAAAGATTTTGGCTATACTGATATAAGTGTAGAAATTGCTTTGAATGATAAAAAAATTGCTCACAATAACCTTTTGTTGGCTAAACAAGAGTTATTTATTAATACATTAACAAGTTACTTAAATGTCTACAATTCAAATAAAATTTTGAATCTAAGAATTTCGAATGTTAAAAGGTTTAATACAGCTGTTAAAGCATCTAAATTAAAGCTTTCTGCTGGCACAATTACGCCGACAACTGTATCTGAAGCTGAGGCAAAACTGGCAAGATCTGAGTATGACTTAGCAATAAGTAAAACCGAACAGCTTAACTATATAAATGAATTTAAAAGCCTAATAGGTAAAGATTTTGATTTAAAAAAATTAAAATTTCCTCAATTTAAATACTCTCTTCCAAAATCAATTGAAGAAGCTGAAAAGTTATCTCTTAATTCTAATTTAAAAATCGCAAATATTTTGTTAACAAAGAAAAATACTTTACTTTCGAAAGATAAACAATTAGCAAGTAGTTATCCATCTCTAGATATAGATTTATACTTAAAAAATAGTGAATCAGATTCTGTTTCTTCAGCTAGTGATTATTCAAGTTATGGAACAACACTTACTTTTAAATCTACGTTATTTAGGAACAAGTCTGAAAAATCTTTAATATTAAGTTTAGACGAAAATTATAAAAGTGTTTTAGAAGATGAAAAAGAATTAATTAGAGTTAGTAAATTAAACACACTATCTTTATTTAATAACTATATAAATTCAGATTTTAATGTCATTGCAGCTGATAAAGAATATAATGCTTCTAAGTTAGCTTTAAATGGAGTGAAAAAAGAAGAAGAATTTGGTTTAAGAACTCTATTAGATGTTTTAGACAAAGAAGCTGATGTTATGGATTCTGAAGTACGTTTGTTAAAAAGTAAATCAGACCAATTACTAAATAAATATAAACTTTTAATTGATATTGGCAAATATAACTTTTAGGCATTAATCAATGGATATGTTTGATCATAAAGATTATGAAAAATATTGGTATGATCGTTGGGTTAAAAAAGGTTGTTTCAAAGCTCAAGTAACTAGTAAAAAAAAACCTTATACTATTATGATGCCTCCACCTAATGTTACCGGATCACTTCATATTGGTCATGCATTAACTTTTACTCTTCAAGACATTTTAATTAGATATTTTCGTATGAAAGATCGAGATGTTCTTTGGCAACCAGGAACTGACCATGCTGGTATCGCCACTCAAATGGTTGTTGAAAGACAATTAAATGAAAAAGGCATTGATAGAAGAGACATTGGTAGAGATCAGTTTTTAAAAAAAGTATGGGAATGGAAAGAACATTCTGGTGGACAAATTATAAATCAACTCAGGGCACTTGGTGCTTCCCCAGATTGGGATAAAGAAAGATTTACTATGGATGACGGCCTGTCATCTGCTGTTAGAAAGGTTTTTGTAAAATTATTTAATGAAGGTCTAATATATAAAGATAAAAGGTTAGTAAATTGGGATACAAAATTATTAACGGCTATTTCTGATTTAGAAGTAGAACAAAGAGATATGGAGAGTCAATTTTGGTATATTAAATATCCTTTAGAAAACTCGAAAAACTTCATTATTATTGCTACTACAAGACCAGAGACAATGCTTGGAGATGTTGCTGTTGCTGTTAATCCTAAAGACGAAAGATACAATCATTTAATTGGAAAAAACTTAATTTTACCAATCTTAAATAGAAAAATACCCATTATATCAGATAATTACACTGATATTGAAAAAGGAACTGGTGCAGTAAAAATTACTCCTGCCCATGATTTTAACGATTTTGAAGTTGGTAAAAGGCACGGATTAAAAAATATAAATATATTTGACCAGAATGGACGTTTAAATAAAAATGTTCCACCTGAACTTGAGGGATTAGATAGATTTGTCGCGAGAGAAAAAATTATTACATCATTAAAACAAAATAATCTAATTGAAAAGATAGAGACAATTAATAACGTTGTTCCTCATGGTGATAGATCTGGAACAATTATTGAGCCTTGGCTTATGGATCAGTGGTATGTGAATGCTGAAGCTTTAGCAAAACCTGCATTAAAATCTGTAAAAACTGGTAAAACTAAGTTTGTTCCAAAGAGTTGGGAAAACACATTTTTTGATTGGATGGAAAATATTCAGCCGTGGTGTATATCTAGGCAACTTTGGTGGGGGCATCGGATACCTGCTTGGTATGGACCAGATAATAAAGTATTTGTTGCTGAAAACTCTAAAGATGCTCAAAAATCTGCTGACCTATTCTATGGAAAAAAAGTTTTACTAAAGCAAGATGAGGATGTCTTAGATACATGGTTTTCTTCTGCTTTATGGCCCTTCTCTACACTTAATTGGCCTAAAGAAAGTGATTTATTGAAAAAATATTATCCATCAGATGTCTTGGTAACGGGATTTGATATAATATTTTTTTGGGTAGCTAGAATGATGATGATGGGCATACATTTTATGAAAGGTGTGTCTCCATTCAAAGAAGTTTATATTCATGCTTTAGTAAGAGATGAAAAAGGGCAAAAAATGTCTAAGTCTAAGGGCAATGTAATGGATCCTTTAGATTTATTGCAAAAATATAGTGCTGACTCATTAAGGTTTACCCTTTGTGCGATGGCCGCGCAAGGTAGAGATATTAAGTTATCTGAAGAAAGAATTATTGGTTATAGAAATTTTTCAACCAAAATAATTAATGCATGTAAGTTTTTGAATTTAAATGATTGTTATAACTTTAAGGATTTAGATCTTATAAGTGTTAAATTACCAATTAATATTTGGATATTGAACAAACTTATTGATGTATATGATGATGTAGATAAAGCTATGATTAATTACAAATTTAATGAGTACTCTGATAGTCTATATAAATTTGTTTGGGGAGATTACTGTGATTGGTATTTAGAATTCTTAAAACCAGTATTTAAGTCAAAAGTCTCAGAAGACATAAATGAAGTTAAATATGTATCCTCATTTATAATGAAATCAATCTTGAAATTATTACATCCTATTAAGCCACATCTAACAGAAGAGTTAAATTTTAAATTTTTTAATGATAGTGAAATGCTCATATCATCAAGTTGGCCAAAAAAGTTTAAATTAAATGTTGTCGATTTATCAATTGAATTATTAATTGATATTATAACTGCATTAAGAGCTTACAGAGTTAAAAATAAAGTTTCATTTAAAAACACTCTAAATATTTTTATCAAATCAAATGAGTCAAAATTTATCAAATTAGTCGAAAAAAATGAATTTTTACTTAAATCTATTGGAAAATTAAAAAAAATTATTTATGTAAATGAATATAAGTTTTCTGAAGATAATTTAAATTATATTCAAACAGAAAAATTTATTTTAGGGATTGAAAAACATTCTAATAATTTAGATGAAAATCAAATAAAACTGCTAATAGAACAGAGAAGTAAAGTTGAAGAAGATTTAATTAAAATTGATAATCTCTTATCCAATAAGTCATTTTTAGATAAAGCTCCTAAGGAAGTTATTGTAAAAAATGAAAATTTAAAAAAACAATTTTTAACTAAAATTAAAGAAATAAATGAGATAATATCAAATTAAATTGGAGTATATAATGAAAAAAAATAAATCAGTATTAATTGATAAGAATCCTGGAAGAAACGCTCAAACATTTGGAATAGCAAGAGAATTAGGAACTAACCTTGATTATATCCATAATCCATCTGTTGGAGTTATAGGAAATGGTGGAGATTCTCAATGTTATTTAGGTGTTAAACTAAAAGTTGATACAATTCATGATGCTCTTAAAAATAGAATTGATAAAAAAAATACTGATTTCAAAATGCGGCTTGTTGCTCCTGAGTTTACAATCGCAACATCAGACGGAATGAGAAATGGAACTCGTGAAATGCGATATTCTCTTATTGGTCGAGAAGTTACGAATGATGCTATTTGTGAACATTTAAGCGCTAGTGGTTTAGAAGGAACAATTGCTGTAGTTGCATGTGATAAACCTCCTGTAGGAACTTTAGCTGCTTTGCTAGAGCATAATAGGCCTGCAATAATAATGTCAGATGGAACTATTAGACCAGGAACTGATTCAGTAACAAAAGAACCGTTAGATATCATATCAAGTTTTCAATTAGCAGGAAATGATGATGAAGACTTAAAATGCAGGATAGCTAAAGAGTCATGTCCTGGTTATGGTAGTTGTGGGGGTATGTTTACCTACAATACAATGCAAACATTTATAGCTGTTGTTGGCATGCAACCTCTTCATATGGTTTCACCAGCTTCTGATGATCCTAGAAGATTAAAAATCTTTCCGAATGAATTAGTAGATTTTCTTGTTAAAATGATTAAAGATGATATTAAACCACGTGATTTAGTAACTAGAGAATCTATAAGAAATGCAATGATTGTTTCCATGGCAGTAGGAGGTTCAACGAATGTTTTACTTCATGCGCCTGAAATTGCAAGATCAGCGGGATATTCTGATTTTGAAAGAGACATTATGAATATGAAAGAGTTTAATGATTTATCTCAAAATATTGTCCCAGTAGTTATAGATGCAAGGCCCTTTGGTAAATACTCCATGGTTGACATTGATGAAAAGGGTGGAATACAGGTAATAATTAAAGAGTTATTGGATGCTGGCTTGTTAAATGGCGATACTTTAACTTGCACAGGTGAAACACTTAATGAACAAGTATTAAGATTAAATCCAGATACCCCTGACAATGAAGTAATATATCATGTTAAGAGCCCATTTAAAAAAACTGGTGGATTGAGGCTTCTTGGTGGAAATTTGTCACCCGAGAATACAGCTATACTGAAATTAGCTGGTGTTGAAAGAGGGCTCGAAAATAATATCTTCAAAGGGAAAGCTAGAATATTTAATGGCGAAAAAACATTGCTAGAAAAATTAGACAATAACCCTGATTTTTTTAATGACTTAGATATGATAATTGTAAGGTATGAAGGACCTATTGGTGCACCTGGTATGCCCGAAATGTTGGATCCAACATCTAGAATAACTACCTTATGTAGAGAAAGAGATATAACATTAGCTTTAATGACAGATGCTCGATTTTCTGGTGGTTCTGTTGGTTTAGTTATTGGTCATGTTGGCCCAGAAGCTGCTCTAGGTGGACCAATTGCTTTAGTTGAAGAGGGAGATACAATTGAAGCAAATTTAAACACAAATGAACTTAATTGTATTGAACTTCAAGATAAACAAACCTTTATATCTAGAGAAAAAGAATGGAGAGATGAGGTAGAAAAAAATGGCGGAATTCATCCTTTAGTTGGAGAAGTTGACACCCGTTTATTAGCTAGGATGAGAAATTTAGCTGTTTCAGCTGTTTATGGAGCCGGAATGCATCCTAATGGGAAAGTTTGGGTTCATAACCCAAGGAAAAGTGATGTAAATGTCTTTAAACCAAAAAATAAATATTTGTAGTATAAATATCATAATTCGATCCACACAGGTGTATGGTCACTTGGTTTAGTTTGTCCTCTAACTTCTTTATGGATGCCTGAATTTTTTAATTCATCTACAACATTTGATGTTAATAAAATTAAATCAATTCTGATACCGTTATCTTTCTGCCAAGCACCACTTTGATAATCCCAATAACTAAATGCTTTTATTGATCTATTTTTTGCTCTAAAGGAATCATAGAAACCAAGGTGTAAAATCTGTCTTAATTTTTTTTTAACTTCAATTCTAAATAAAGCATCTTCAGTCCAATCATCTACATTATAACAATCAAGGTTGGATTGAATTATATTAAAATCACCTCCAATTACGATTTTTCTATTGGTTTTTACTAGTGTTTTGCAATACGAAAAAAAGTTTTCTAACCAATTTAATTTATAAGTGTATTTTTCAGTATAAATTGGATTTCCATTTGGCACATAAACACAAATTATTTTATAATCAAGTATATCTACTTCTAAAAATCTAGCTTGAGTATCTTCAAAAAAACTAAGTGAACGGTTCTTTATTTCGTATTTCAGTTTTAGGTGGTGGATGTTCAGGATTTCAATACGATTTTTCTTTTACAAAAGAAATTAAAGATGACGACATTACTTTTTGTGATTTTGATGTAAAATATTTAATTGACAAGATATCAATTGAATT
>QCNM01000025.1 GCA_003210115.1 SAR116 cluster bacterium AG-426-A06
ATATAACGCAAAGATCTCTGATAATTTATCTTTATTATTTTCTAAATTAATATTTTTATCTTTAGAAATTTCCTCGGTGAATAATAAGGTATTTAAGACTTGGGAAAATGATAAGGTTTCAACAAGATGGATTCCCTTAATAAAGAACCTAAGGAAAAGAAAAAAGTATCAATTATCTCCTCTTGTCGAAGAAATATTAGTTGAAAAATCTCCAACTGGAAGATCATCATGGGTTAGATTATTTGATGAAACTTCAGCAGCTTTAAGGTTTCCATTTGGAAAACAAACCTTAACTGAAGCTGAGATTTTAAATAAATTATCAGATAGTAATCCCGAAAGTAGAAAAATTGCAGGTAAATCGTTATCAAAAATCTTAAAAGATAATTCAAGGTTATTTGGAATGATCTTAAATGTAATCTCAAGAGATAAATATGTCGAAGATAGTAAAAGAGGTTTTGGGTCTATTTTAGAATCAAGAAATTTAGATAATGATATAGAAAATAAAGTTGTTGCTTCACTTGTGTCAACTGTATCTAAAAAAATGCCAGATCTTACACATAAATATTATAAATGGAAAGCTAAAATATTTAAGAAAAAAAAATTAGATTGGTGGGATAGAAATGCACCACTAAGTCACAGTGAAAATACGCTTATTAAATGGGATGATGCAAAAGATATAGTTTTAGAGGCATTTAATGATTTTAATCCGAAGATATCAAAAATAGCTAAACAATTTTTTGATAATAATTGGATTGATGCTGAGCCAAGAAAAGGTAAAGCCTCTGGCGCTTTTGCTCATCCATCAGTTCCAAGTCATCATCCTTATATTTTAATGAATTATCAAAGCAAGGTAAGAGACGTCATGACACTTGCTCATGAATTAGGTCATGGTGTTCATCAAGTTTTGGCAGGGAAACAAGGATATCTTCTTTCAGATACACCTTTAACACTTGCCGAGACTGCATCTGTATTTGGAGAAATGTTAGTATTTAGAAAACTTCTTAATAAGGCTGAAAAAGGTCAAAAGAAAATAATGTTAGCAAATAAAATTGAAGACATGTTAAATACAGTTGCAAGGCAGATAGGATTTCATCAATTTGAAAATGAATTTCATAAAGCTCGTGTCTCTTCAGAATTAACTGTTGACGAAATTTCTGACATATGGATGAAAACTCAACAACATGCAGTTGGACCTTACATAAAATTAGACAATGATTATAGATCTTTATGGGCTTATATCCCTCATTTCGTTCACACGCCATTTTACGTTTACGCGTATGCTTTTGGTGATTGTTTAGTAAATGCTCTTTGGAATGAATATCAAAATAGCGATAAAAGTAAATTTGCAAATCAATATATCGATTTATTAGCAGCAGGTGGAACTAAAAGGCATGATGAATTGTTAAAGCCATTTTCATTAAGTGCTTACGATAATAATTTTTGGGCTAAGGGTGTTAACTCAATCACAAATATGATTGATGAATTAGAAACTTTATAATTCATGACTAACAATTTTTATGATAAATTAGATGGCTCATTTACAGCTGGAAGAATCAAAAGGTACGCTAAGGTAACTTCAGCAGTTGGTGGCCTTGCAGCTAAACTGGCGGGTGAAAAATATTTGGGGCTCAAAATTGATAAAGAAAATCATGCAAAACAGTTAAGGGAAGCTCTTGGTGGGATTAAAGGCCCGATTATGAAAATAGCTCAAATATTATCTACAATTCCTGATGCTGTCCCTAAAGAATATGCAAATGAGTTAGCTCATCTTCAAGCTGATGCACCTTCAATGGGATGGTTATTTGTAAAAAGACGAATGAGAGCAGAGTTAGGTGAGGATTGGGCATCAAAATTTAAAAATTTTGATAGGCAAGCTTCTGCTGCTGCATCATTAGGACAAGTTCATTTTGCTGAAGATTTAAAAAGTAATAAATTAGCATGTAAGCTTCAATATCCAGACATGAGTTCTGCAGTCCAAGCAGATCTCAACCAGCTTAAACTTATATTTTCTATTTATGAAAGGTATGATTCTGCAATCTCGACTAATGCAATACACCAAGAGTTGTCTGAAAGATTAATGGAAGAATTAGATTATTCACATGAATTGAAAAATTTAAATTTGTATAGAGAAATGTTATCAAAGTTTGACGAAATAACTTTACCAAAGCCAATAAAAAATCTCTCTACTAATAAATTATTAACTATGACTAGGATTGATGGTCAAAAAGTCATGGACTTTATATCAGAAACTGAAGGTCAAGAACTTAAAAATAAACTCGCTCTAAATATGTTTAAGGCTTGGTATGTTCCATTTTATGAATATGGAATTATTCATGGAGACCCTCACTTAGGCAATTATTCTATAAGAAAAGATGCAAGTGTAAATTTATTAGATTTTGGATGTATTAGAATATTCAAGCCTGAATTTGTTACTGGAGTTATTGATTTGTATGAAGCTCTAAAAGATGATAACATTGAATTAGCAATATCAGCATACGAGAGATGGGGGTTTGAAAACTTAAATAAAGATTTAATCGAAATATTAAATATTTGGGCTAAATTTATATATCAACCTCTATTAGAAGATAGAATTAGACCTATTTCAGAAATGCCAACTGGTCAATATGGAAGAAAAACAGCTGAGAAAGTTCATAAAGAGTTGAAAAAAATTGGAGGTGTAAAACCTCCTAGAGAATTTGTTTTAATGGATAGAGCCGCTATTGGACTTGGTTCAGTTTTTATGCATTTAAAAGCTGAAATTAATTGGTATAGAGTTTTTCATGAGTTAGTTGGTGATTTTAGTGAGAAAAATCTCAAAGATAAACAAAATAAAGCATTGAAAAAAGTAGGATTATTTAATTAATTTTTAGTAAAATTTCATCTAAAGACTTTTTTGCATCTCCATACACCATTCTTGAGTTTTCTTTAAAGAACAATGGATTCTCGATACCTGAATAACCTCTGCCCTGGCCACGTTTAAAAATAAATACTTGACTTGATTTCCAAACTTCAAGGACAGGCATTCCTGCAATTGGGCTGTTAGGATCATCTTGTGCGGAAGGATTAACAATATCATTAGCACCTAATATTAAGACAGCATCAGTTGATGGAAAATCTTCATTTATTTCGTCCATTTCAAGAACAATATCGTAAGGTACTTTAGCTTCTGCAAGTAATACATTCATATGTCCGGGAAGTCTCCCAGCTACTGGATGAATAGCAAACCTAACATTTTTCTTTTTATTTCTTAATCTAGATGTTAGCTCAGATACTGCGCTTTGAGCTTGAGCCACAGCCATGCCATAACCAGGTACTATAACGATATTTTGAGCATCATTAAGTGTACCCGAAACTGTTTCAATATCTGCTGGGATCATTTCACCTTCAATTTCTTGAGATGAAGACACATTATCTCCCCAGCCACCTAAAATTACAGAAATAAAATTTCTATTCATAGCTTTACACATTATGTATGAAAGTATAGCTCCTGAAGAACCAACTAGTGCACCAGTAACAATTAACAAGTCATTACCTAGTAAAAATCCAGTAGCGGCAGCAGCCCAACCAGAGTATGAGTTTAACATTGAAACTACTACTGGCATGTCAGCTCCACCAATAGCAAGAACAAGATGAGCTCCTATAATAAAAGCTATTATAGTCATTGCAATTAAAGTCCATAAACCATATTGATACAAAAACATATAACCTAAAACAAGACAAGCTAATGTCATCAATATATTTAGAACATGTCTACCAGGTAGCACAAGAGCTTTACCGGTTATTAATTCAGAAAGTTTTCCATATGCAACAACTGAACCTGTGAAAGTTATTGCTCCTATAAATACACCAAGGAATATTTCTATTTCGTGAATTATAATCTCAACATTAGATAAATTTTGAGGGGGTTCAATTGATGAGTTGATCCCAATAAACACAGCTGCCAAACCTACAAATGAGTGAAGTGCTGCAACAAGTTGTGGCATTCCTGTCATTTGAACTTTTAATGCTACAACTAATCCAATTATTGATCCAACAATTAAAGCTGGTATTAATAATTTATCTAGTTTCATATCTGGACCTAGAATGGTTCCAAAAATGGCTATGATCATTCCAATGATGCCATACCAAACAGCTTTTTTAGCCTTTTCTTGATCACTTAAGCCACCGAGTGATAATATAAATAAAACACTAGCTGCAATATATAATGCTGTTAATAATTCTTGTGTCATAACTAACTTTTCTTAAACATTGATAACATTCTCTTAGTGACAAGGAATCCACCAACTATATTTATAGTTGCAATCATGACTGAGATAATTGCTAAAATGTTAACGATATAATTGGAAGAACCAATTTGTAAAAGGGCCCCGACAATTATAATGCCTGAAATTGCATTTGTTACCGCCATTAGTGGTGTATGAAGTGAATGAGAAACATTCCATATTACTTGAAAACCAACAAAGCAAGATAAAACAAAAACTATAAAATGTTGCATAAAAGATGGAGGTGCATAAAAACCAATTAATAGCATTAATAATGAGCCAACTATTAATAATATAAGCTGTTGAAAACCTACTTTCTTTTGTTTCAGTATTTCTTCATTTTCAATTTCTTCTTGTGTTTTTGATGTGTTTTTACTTTCATGTTTAGCAATTGCTTGAACCTTTGGAGGAGGTGGAGGGAATGTTATTTTTCCATTTAAAACAACTGTAGAACCTCTAATCACATCATCATCCATATTAATACTAATTTTACCATTTTTGTCAGGAGTTAAATCATTTAACATGTGTCTAATATTCGTGGAATATAGATTGGAAGATTGTGTTGCCATTCGACTTGGTAAATCAGTGTATCCAATAATAGTGACGTTATTACTTGTTTTATAAAGTTTATTAGGTTTAGTTAAATCACAATTTCCACCTTGTTCTGCTGCTAAATCAACTACAACAGAACCAGGTTTCATTAGCTTAACCATTTCTTTTGGCCATAATAGAGGTGCAGGTTTTCCAGGAATGAGGGCTGTCGTAATAACGATATCAATTTCAGGGGCCTGTTCTCTAAAAAGTTGCATTTCTTTCTTTATGAATTCCTTGGAAGCAGGCTTTGCGTATCCACCTTCGCCTGACCCATCTTCATCAAAATCTAAAAGTAAAAAATCAGCACCCATTGACTCTATTTGTTCAGCAACTTCTGGCCTTACATCAAATGCTCTTACAATTGCCCCTAATGACTGAGCAGTTCCTATCGCAGCCAACCCAGCGACGCCAGCACCAATAACTAAAACTTTAGCAGGAGCAACTTTCCCTGCAGCAGTAATTTGGCCTGTAAAAAATCTGCCAAAGTTATTACTTGCCTCAATTACCGCTCTGTAACCAGCTATGTTAGCCATAGATGAAAGAGCATCCATTTTTTGTGCTCTACTAATTCTAGGTATCATATCCATGGATATTACAGACACATTTTTTTTCTTAAGATCTTCAAGAAGCTTTTTGTTTTGTGCAGGCCAAATAAAAGAGATAAGAGTTGTTTTTGGCTTTAATAATTTTAGTTCAAGGTTAGAAGGAGCTCTAACTTTAACGATGATGTCTGATTTAGACCAAATATCTTTTGAAGAAATAACTTTGACCCCAGCATCCTTATAATCTTGGTCAGAGTAGTTTGATACTAATCCTGCTTTAGTCTCTACTTGGCACTTAAACCCAAGTTTAATTAACTCTTTTGCACTTAATGGTGTTAGAGCTACTCTTTTTTCATCTTTACTTAGTTCTTTAGGACAACCTATTATCATTTAATTCTCAAAAAAAAACCGTACGAATGTACGGTATAAAAATTATTAACGTAAAAATATTAATAACCTTCTCTTTCCAATCTCTTTCTCATCAGCTTTCTAACTCTTCGTGTGCTCTCAGCTAATTCTCTAGCTTTTTTTTCAGATGGTTTTTCATAAACTCTTCGGTTTTTCATTTCTCTGAAAACGCCTTCTCTTTGCATTTTCTTCTTGAGAATGCGTAAAGCTTGATCAACGTTATTGTCTCTTACAGATACATACATATAATTAATTCCTTAAAGAGCGTTTTAATAACATGTTTTTTTAACTATTTGCAAGTGTTTTATATAAATTACAAAATTAAATTATTTATTTTCTTGAAACACTATTAAATTCTCATACTTAATAGTATAATCGGTCTATTATGAGAGATATTGATAAAAAAACAAAAACAAAATTGTTACTTGCATTTTTAGAAAATGTACCATTTGATGGTTGGTCATGGGAAACTCTTTATTTATCTGCTGTTGAGATCGGCCTTGTTAAATCAAAGAAAATATCAGGAATTGAAAAGAATAATATTAGAAATATTTTTAGTAATAGTCTTGTAAATATTATTGAGGAGTTTAATTTTTATCTCGATAATGTAATGAGAGAAAGTTTCAAAAAATTTAAATCTAAAAATTTAAGAATACCAGAAAAAATTAAGTGTCAGATAATACTAAGACTTAAAGCTGCAAATAAATTTAAAGAAGCTGTTAGAACATCATTAGGTATGATGGCATTACCAAAAAATTCTAAAATAGCTTTAACATTATTGTATAAGACATGTGATGTTATTTGGAGGGATTGTGGAGATAAATCTACTGATTTTTCTTTTTATACTAAAAGAATAATCCTATCGGGTGTATACAGTTCTACTTTGTCATTCTGGTTAAATCAAGGCGACTTTGATAAAGTAGAAGATTTTCTTCAAAGAAGATTAGATAATGTTTCTAGTTTTGGGCAAATAAAAAAATTTAAAAATGTGATAAATCAAGCTAATCCATTCAATCCATTTTTTAAAATATTAAAAAAATTTAATTCTAATAAATATTCTTACAAACCAAACGACTAAAATAATGCCAATAAAAATTCCTGATAATTTACCTGCGAGAGAATCTCTCTTAAGTGAAGCTGTCGATGTAATTAACAGTAGTTATGCTGAAAGGCAAGACATAAGACCATTAAAGTTTTTGTTGCTAAACCTTATGCCTAAAAAAATTCCAACTGAAATTCAATTTGCTAGATTAATAGGAGCTTCTCCTTTACAAATTGAACTTACATTAATGACAACAAAGTCTTATCAACCAAAGAACACAAATAAAGACTATTTAATTCAATTTTATAAAACTTTAGATGATATTAGGCATGATTTTTTTGATGTTTTAATTGTAACAGGCGCTCCAATTGAAACTTTGCCTTTTGAAAATGTAAATTATTGGGATGAATTATGTGAGATTATAAGTTGGTCAAAATCAAACGTTTTTAGAAGACTTGGGATTTGTTGGGGAAGCCAAGTTTTTCTAAAAATTTTTTATAATGTAGAGAAGTATATCTTAAAAAATAAATTATTTGGTGTATACGATCATCAATTATTAGAAAATAATGATAGATTGCTTCAAGGTTTTACAAATCGATTTCCAATGCCAGTTTCACGTTTTACAGAAACAAGAAAGCAAGATTTAATTGATAAAGATCTTGAAATTCTCGCGCACTCAACTTTATCTGGAGTTGGTATGGTTAGGTCACGTCATACAAAAGATCTTTATATTTTAAATCATTTAGAATATGACGCAGAAACTTTAAAAGATGAATATTTACGAGATAAAAATGAAAATATAAAAATATCTCTTCCTGAAAACTACTTTCCAGACAATGACGAGCAAAAATTACCAATTAATCGCTGGCGACCATATGCTTTTCTACTATTTTCAAATTTTATAAATGAAGTTTATCAAGATGTACCATTTGATTTTGGAAAAAACAACTAGATTGGATAAGTAATATGTCCCATCTTTCTCCCTTTTTTAACATCTTTTTTACCATATATATGTATTTTTTGATCTTTATGAAAATTAAACAAACTTAAATTTTCAATTTCATTTCCCAGTAAATTTTTCATTTTCCAATTTTCATTAATTATTTGGTTACTAATATCTTGACCCATTATTGATTTAACTAAAATGTCAAATTGACTATTTTTACAACCTTCAATAGTCCAATGAAATGAATTATGGGGTCTTGGAGCGATTTCATTAAAGATAAAATCATTATTACGTTGAAAAAGCTCTATAGTTAAAAGGCCTCTTAAATTTAATAATTTTGCAAATTTTTTTACAGATAACTTTAATTTAATTTCTAATTCTTTTTCAAGAATGGCTGGTGCTATTGTATATTTTAAAATACCATTTTCATGATAGTTTTCTGATAATGGAAAGAAACATTCAGATCCATTTAAGCTTTTGGCATAAAGAATAGAAACTTCTCTGTCAAAATTAATTTTTTCTTCTAAGATACAATCTTTAAAATTAATTTCAGTCCAAATCTTGTTGAAATCTGCTTCTGATGAAATATTAATTTGGCCTTTACCATCATATCCAAGAGAATTAGTTTTCAGAATACAATTATAATTTAAAATTTTTGAGTATTTTATTAAATCTTCTAAAGATTTAATTCTATACCACTTTGGAACTAAAAAACCTGATTTGGCTGCAATTTCTTTTTCTTTGTTTCTAAATTGAGCAATACTAAAACAAAAACTTGATGGATAAACTTTTGTAATTTTAGATAAATTATCTAAGGTTTTTGCAGGTATGTTTTCAAATTCGGATGTTATAACGCTAACTTTGGATGCAAATATTTTTAGCTTGATGTTATCATCCCAATTACCCAGAATATATTCATTAACACTATACTTAGCTGGGTTGTCTCCTTTTGGGCAATAAAGGAAAGTGTGATAACCTAATTTTTTTGCAGCTATAGCTGTCATTTTGCCGAGTTGACCACCTCCAAGTATGCCTATAGTTTTATTTTTAAAAAACATTAATTAATAAAAAAAATTATAATTTTATTCTGGCTTGTATGGTACATTATTAGTCATTGAAATTTTCCAGGATAATAATTTTTTACGGATTTGTTCATTTTGAAGGCTTAAAATTTCTGCTGCTAAAATTGCAGCATTTTTTGCTCCAGTTCTACCAATAGAGACTGTTGCAACAGGTATTCCATGAGGCATTTGTACTATTGATAATAGACTATCAATTCCATTTAAACTTGCGCTTTCAATTGGCACACCAATTACCGGGATATGTGTATGAGATGCCATCATACCAGGCAAATGAGCAGAACCACCCGCACCCGCAATAATAACTTTTACACCATTTTCTAAAACTTTTTTTCCATAATCTACAATTCTGTTGGGTGTTCTGTGAGCAGAGATAATAAGTTGTTCATTTGAAATAGAAAGCTCATCTAACTGATCTTTCGCAGCTTTCATAACTTCCCAGTCTGATTGACTTCCCATAATAATTCCAACTAGGATATTTTTATTTTTATTAGCCATCTTCTCTTGGATTATCTATAGTCCCCCCAGATTTCAAAACTTCTTTTTCTAAATCTTCTTGAGAACATAATTTTAATAATATAGGATGTTTTGCAGAAATATTTGAAATATTCCAATGAGATCTATTTCTAATTTTCTCTATTGTTGATTTAGTAGTTCCAACAAGTCGGCTGATTTGGCTATCTTTCAGCTCAGGATGGTTTTTCACAAGCCATGCAATTGCGTTAGGTTTATCACCTCTTCTAGACAAAGGTATATATTTTGGACCTTTTGTTTTATCAGATGCAAAGCTATTGTTACTATCAAGTTGTATTAATTTTAAGTTTGGGTCTGAAGAGCATCTTTCAATTTCTTCTTTAGATAGTTGCCCATTTTGTATAGGGTCAAAACCAATGATTCCTTGACCTACATCACCATCAGCAATAGCTTGAACTTCTAAAACATGCAAATCACAAAACTCTGATATTTGTTCAAATGTTAAAGTTGTATTATCAATCAACCATACTGCTGTAGCTTTTGGCATCAAAAGTGACATAATAACTCCTATTGTTACAATCATTAAGTAAATTTTTAATCTTCAAATGTCAATTTAAGAATATAAAACTATTATTAGTTAATTTAATATACTTAATTTAACGTCTTTACAAAATAACTCTAATGGCTTTTTGATATATTCGATTTTTGATAGACCAAAACCAAAAATGTCATTATTTATTTTTGAATTATAAATTAAAGAACCTACTATCTTTTTATTAATGTCATTAATATTTTCATTTTCAATAATTTCAGAAGAATTGATTTTAAAACTTATATATTTCTTTTTTATTGATCCTTTGTACTTTACTCTTGCAATAACTTCTTGGCCAATAAAGCAACCTTTATTAAAGTCAATTCCTTGATTATAAACTATATCAATCTCAAAAGGATAAAGTTTATTTGAAGGTATCTCTAATTCACCTTCTGGGCACAGATTTGTAAATCTCAAATGATCATACCAATCTTTTAAACAAACTTTTTTAAAATCTTTTTTAGGTTTTGAAAAATGTCTGTAGATATCATTATTTTTAAATCTCAAATCTTTTCTTGAAATTTCATCTTGGTAAAAATAATTTGAGATGATTACATTTAAATCTTTTTTTTCAAAAGTTACATCTAATCTTAAGCTATATAATTTTAATTTGTTTATCAACTCATTTAGTTGATTTTTACTGCACTCAATTAAGTAAGAATCCTCGTTTTTAATGATAAAAAAATCAAATAAAATTTTTCCTTGAGGTGACAATATAGTTGTTATAAATAATTCTTTGTGATTTATTTTTTCCAGGTCATTAGAAATAATATTGTTTAAAAATAATAAACTATCTTTCCCAGAAATTTTTAAAACAGTTCTGTTATTTAAAATTGATACTTTTTTTTCCATAATTTACAATTATATCGATTATAAATCAAAAAGGTCTTTTTATGGCAATAAAAATTTATGGAAGATTATCCTCAGCAAACGTTCAAAAAATTAATTGGTTTTGTAAATATGCAAACATTAGCGTTATGAATTTAAATTATGGTGGTGTACATGGCAAAACAAAAACGACCGAGTTTAAAGACATGAACCCTAACAGTCGTGTGCCAGTATTAGACGATGATAATTTTATATTATATGAATCAAATGCTATTCTAAGGTATTTATCAAAAAAATTTGATATTTTAGTTGAAGAAAAAAATGAAACTAGTGGCAAAGTGGATCAATGGATTGATTGGGGTAGTTTTACTTTTGCATCTCCATGTTCTCTTCTTACAGCACATAAATTAAGTTTACCTCAAGATCAAAGAGATGAATTAATTGCTGACAAGGCAAAAAATGATATTTTCAGGCTATTAAACATATTAAACATTCATTTGGCTAAAAAAGATTTCATTGTTGATGAAAAGTTTAGTTTAGCAGACATACCTCTCGGAATTTGGTGTCATAGATGTGTTAATCTAAAGATATCTTTTAATAATTTTCCAAATATTAATAATTGGTATATTAAATTGAAAAAAATGAACTCTTTTCAAAATACTGTGATAAGTGCACCATTACCACCTAATTAATTTTATTTATTGCACTAATTACAGCTAGAATTGGAGCTAAAGTTATACTGGTATGAATTCCACATCCAAAAATAGATTGATCATTTTTATCTTTTAATTCTACATATGCTGCAGCTTCTGCTTTTGAGGTAGCGCTTCTAGTATTTTGTCCAAAATCCTTAAGTGTAAATTCTAAATTATAATTTTTTCTTATTCCATTTACGAACGCAGATATAGGCCCATTTCCTTCACTAGTGAAATTATCTATTTTTCTTTTGTATTGTATCTTAGCGTTAATTATTTCTAGACCAGAGGTTTTACTTGAAGCCTTAGAAACAAAGTTTATCAATTTAAAAGGATAAGTTTTTATGAATTGGTTTTGAAATATTTTCCAAATATCATTGCTAGAAATTTCAAGTCCAGATGTATCAGCTAGTTTTTGAACATATTTTGATAGCTCGATCTCTGCTTGTTTTGGAATCTTTATATGATGTTCAGTTTCTAATATCCAGGCGGAACCACCTTTGCCCGATTGACTGTTAACTCTAATAATTGCTTCATAAGTTCTTCCAATATCTGCGGGATCTATTGGTAAATATGGAACTTCCCATTTTTGAGAATTTGATTTTTCAATAGCATCCATTCCTTTTCTTATAGCATCTTGATGACTTCCTGAAAAAGCTGTATGCACAAGTTTTCCAGCATATGGATGTCTTTCATGAATTGGTAACCTATTACAGTACTCTGCTGTTTCAATTAAAGAATTAATATCTGAAAAATCAATCTGAGGATTAATTCCTTGCGTAAATAAATTTAGACCTAAAGTGATTAAATCTACGTTACCAGTTCGTTCTCCATTACCAAAAAGAGTTCCTTCAACTCGATCTGCTCCAGCCATTAATCCTAATTCTGTAGCCGCAACAGCAGTACCTCTATCATTATGGGGATGTAAAGAAAGCACAATTCTTTTTCTATCAGAAAAGCTTTTGTTCATCCATTCAATTTGATCAGCATATATATTGGGAGATGACATTTCGACAGTTGCTGGAAGATTTATTATTACAGGTTTAAGTTCTTTTGCCTCCCAAATGTCTAAAACTTCTTCGCATACTTCAAGAGCATATGGTAACTCAGTTCCAGTAAAACTCTCTGGTGAATATTCTAATCTGACATTAGTATTATTTAAAATCCCAATATTATCACTAATTATTTTTGCGCCATCAGTAGCAATCTTTTTTACGCCGTTCATATCTTCCTTAAAAACAACTTTTCTTTGCAAAGTGCTTGTAGAGTTATAAAGATGTATAATTGCGTTCTTTGATCCTTTCAAACTATCAATTGTTTTTATTATTAATTCTTCTCTTGATTGTGTCAAAACTTGAATGGTTACATCGTCTGGTATATGGCCATCATTAATAAGTTCCCTTATAAAATTAAAATCCGTGTCTGAAGCTGATGGAAATCCAACTTCTATTTCTTTATAACCTACGTCTATAAGTTTTTTAAAAAATTTCATTTTTCGGGCACTGTCCATAGGTTCTGCCAACGCTTGGTTTCCATCCCTTAAGTCAACTGAACACCAAATAGGACATTTGTTTAAAGAGTTATTAGGCCAATCCCTTTTTTTAATATCTACCGTTTTGTATTGAGTATATTTGTTATATTTTGTCATTTTAAATAAATCCTTTAAATCTAAGTTTTTATATCCCTGGCTCCAAAGAGACAGGGCATCATAGGATTAGCAGATTACATATTGACAAATCATATAAAATCATAATTTAAACTAACAATATAACAAGTTTAGTCAAGAGGATTTAAACTTAAAATAAAATTACGAATATCAAATTGTAAATTTTTTTTTAATAGTTAAATTATTTAAATGGAAGATATAAAAAAAATAAGAAATTTTTCAATTATAGCTCATATAGATCATGGAAAATCAACTCTAGCAGATAGGTTGATACAAGAATGTGGCGCTTTACAAGATAGAGAAATGAAGGATCAAGTTCTTGATAATATGGATATAGAAAGAGAAAGGGGAATTACTATAAAAGCTCAAACAGTCCGTTTGAAATATCGACATGATGATGGAGAAACTTATACATTAAATTTGATTGATACCCCTGGACACGTTGATTTCTCTTACGAAGTATCAAGATCATTATCTGCGTGTGAAGGATCTTTATTAATTGTAGACTCCTCTCAAGGAGTTGAAGCACAAACTCTTGCAAATGTTTATCAAGCAATTGATGCTGACCATGAGATAGTTACTGTTTTAAATAAAATTGATCTTCCTGCATCTGAGCCTCAGAGAATTAAAAAACAAATTGATGAAGTTATAGGCTTACCAGGTGAAGAAGCAATTGAGGTCTCTGCGAAAACCGGCGTTGGAATAAAATCAGTTTTAAGTTCACTAGTTGAAAAACTTCCTCCTCCAAAAGGGAAATTTGATAATCAATTAAAAGCAATGTTAATTGATAGTTGGTTTGATCCTTATTTAGGCATTTTAATTTTAGTTAGAATTGTGGATGGTAAATTATTTAAAGGTCAGAAGATAAGATTTATGTCAACAGGATCAAGTTATACTGTAGATAACTTAGGCATTTTTACTCCCAAAATATTAAATGTAGACTCAATGGGTCCTGGAGAAATTGGTTTTTTCACAGCTTCAGTAAAAACTGTAGGGGACTGTAATGTTGGGGATACAATTACTGACGATAAAAAACCTACAAATTCAATGTTAGATGGTTTCAAACCCTCAATACCTGTAGTTTTTTGTGGTCTTTTTCCTACTGACAGCGTTAATTTTAGTGATCTTAAAGATGCACTCGAGAAATTATCCCTAAATGATTCATCCTTTAGTTTTGAAGCAGAAACCTCAGCTGCATTAGGTTTTGGTTTTAGATGTGGATTTTTAGGTTTATTGCATATGGAAATCATTAGAGAGAGATTAACTAGAGAGTTTAATTTAGAACTGATTTCTACTGCACCGTCAGTAGTTTATGAAATGAAAAAAGCTAATGGAGAAATAGTTAAGCTTCATAATCCAGCTGATTTACCAGATGCTAATAACCTAGAGTATATTCAAGAGCCTTGGATAACTGCTACAATTTTTGTCCCTGATCAATACTTAGGGTCAGTTTTAACATTATGTACTGAAAGAAGAGGAGAACAAGTTGATCTGAGTTACGTTGGAACAAGAGCCATGTTGATTTATAAGCTTCCACTTAATGAAGTCGTCTTTGATTTTTACGATAGACTGAAAAGTGTTTCTTCAGGATATGCTAGTTTTGACTATCAATTTGATAAATATAGATTAGGAGATCTTGTAAAAGTTTCAATTCTTGTTAATGGCGAACAAGTTGATGCATTAGCAATGATTACTAATAAAGATCATGCTGAAAAAAGAGGTAGAGCAATTTGTTTGAAATTGAAAGAATTGATACCTAGACAATTGTTTAAGGTTGCTTTACAGGCTGCAATTGGCTCAAAAGTTATTGCTCGTGAAACCATAAGCGCTGTTAGAAAAGATGTTACAGCTAAATGCTATGGAGGAGATATTTCTAGAAAACGAAAACTTCTTGAGAAACAAAAAGCTGGAAAAAAGAAAATGAGACAGTTTGGACAAGTAGAAATTCCTCAAAATGCTTTTTTTGAAGCTTTAAAGATTTAATTGATTTTATTTAATCTTCTTTTTTTTGTACCTAAATATATAAAAAGAATTGTTAAGATTCCAAATGTTAATCCTCCAGGAAAAATTAAAAAAGTGGATATGATTGGATGCCAAACAAAACCCGAACAATTTAAAACTTCTAAAGATGAACACGGATCCACATATCTACTAACAATTACTTCTGCGATTTGTAAACTATTAGGGGCATATTTGTACCACATTTGTCCTATTTGTGTATATCCTTCACTACCATCTATATGCAACAAAACATCTAAATAAATACTAAGAATTGACATTACAAAAAAAATTAAACCAAATGTTATAAATAATCTTCCCATATTGTGGTATTTTTTAATATGATTAACATAATTTTTCAATTATAAAATTCTCAAGGAGAGGTGGCCGAGTGGTTTAAGGCGCACGCCTGGAAAGTGTGTAGGGGTGAAAGCCTCTCGAGGGTTCGAATCCCTCTCTCTCCGCCATAATATTTATATAATATTTTGATATTATTATATTTTTAAATTTAATATATTTTTTACCCACAATCCTACCCACAATAAAGTATAATCTTAAACTCAAATGTTGTTGGGGGTTACTGCACCCTTTTCCTAATCAACATTAATCAATGGTCAGGGGGTGGTCTGCCCATTGACCGTAGTCCATGGAACACTGACCAGGATTCAATGGTAGGTTGGCGGAAATTTTGTTAGGTAAATTTGTTTGTAACTTATATTCAATGACTTAAAGCAAGAAGCAATATCAAGGATGTTTAAAAAATGTAAACTATTCTTAGTAAAGCATTTATACCAAAAAATTGTCCTACTTTAGCAAAGTTTGTTTTCAAAATATTTAATTATAGTGGCTTAGTAGTGTCTGAGTTCAAAAGTGATCAAAATATATAAGTAGTATAATTAATGGTATTAGCGATAATTGACAACTTGTTAGTTAAATTAAAGGAAGTTACGTATCACATTGAGTCATATCGTACTACAGACATTTAATAATAGTTTAATAAAAGTGTAAATTAAATTTAATAATTACTCTTAATACTTGATTTTATTTTTTAATTATTTTTCAGGTGGAAGCATGAATTTTGAAACTATAAAAGAGGCTTTCATAAAACATTATGAAGGTGACTTACAATCATTTATTGAGCTTTTTTCAGAAAACTTACACTGTGAGTCCATACATAAATCAAGTATGGGCAATAAAGTTAAGAACTACGATGAATTTGTAAGTATGGTTAAAGATGTGAAATGGGTAAGTCAACCTATAATTCAATGCGTATTAGAAACACCCAACACTGTTGTTAAGACAGTAGATGGATTTGATCCTAATTTTACATATCTTGAAATTGATCACATTCAAGATGGTAAAATAATCAAACATATTTATGGGAAAGTTCCAAAATAAATCATTGAATGATGAGATAATAAAAAATCCTTTTATAAAATCCAACAATGAAATTATTGAATTGCCAGTTTTGATTAGAAAGAAGAAAAATATGAAAACAAAAGTATCCATAATTAGATTCAAGCCTAAACCTGATTGTTTTGATGATTTTTTAGAAAATGTAAAAGAACGTTCGAAAGAAAGGGCATTGTCCACACCGCCTACTCATTTTTTAATGACTACTTCTGATGAAGTGATCGCAATTATTTTAAGAACAGAAAGTGAGTTATCTGATAGCTCCACCAGAGGTGTTAATTGGTTAGATACTCAAAGACATCTACTTTTAGAATATAACGAAGAAGATAGACACTCAATTCCCTTGACTGGAAATTTAGTCGAATACTAGTTTTGACAATTCTTAAAGATATCAAATTACTTGTCTACTAATATTCCCAGAAATTAATTTTTTGTTATTAAGTAAAAATTAGTAGGTCAGGAATTTAAAATTATTCCTGACCAAAAAACTGCATTGAATTTAATAATCTAATTATTAATTTCATAGAGACCAATTGTACCTGTCATTTCGAATGCTATAGCAAGTAAAGGCTTTCCAGTAGGACTATCACTTGACGAAATAAATTCCAATCCCTCTGGAGAATTATGATTTTCATTAGGCATTATGTAACTTACCATATGTGGGTCAGATGGAAGTGTGATGTCATATGCAAAGATAGCATTATTTCTCTCCATTCCTATAAATGCATATGTTCTTCCATCAATCTTTCCTATGGCAAGGGCCTCAGGCTCTGGACCTTTATCATCTGAACGGTCATCAATTTTAGAAGGGCCATTAGCATTGAACATTTCTGGAGAGCGCTTTGAAATTATATTTTCAAATGCGTTTCCACTATCAAAAACCAGAGTGCCATTTTCTTTCCAAATAGAAAATGACCTTCCACCATATGCATATATTATATCATGATCTCCATCGCCATCTGTATCACCAAGTGTTTTTGTCGTTTTCAAGCGTCCAAGGTTTTGTTTTTTTTGCAACTCATTAGCATTTGGAAACATAGTTTGATCAAGTTTTAATTTTCCAACGCGTGTTTCCTCAGAAAAACCGTCATAGTCTTTAGCGTCGCCTTCATTTGCAGTAACTAAATATGTGCTTCCTTTTGTCTCGTAGGATACGATCGCATCTGGCTGATACATCATTAAAACTGGCCAACGTTTCATATTTATGCCACCGTCCTTATTGGACATATCATGGGATATTCTAGATACGTTTTTAAAGCCAAGTCCACTCACATTAATAACCTGTGCAGAGGCTATATCAATCGTAGCTATGGCATTGTTTTCTTGAAGAGTTGCATAAGCCTTTTTGCCATCTGGAGCAAAAGTTATATATTCTGGTTCAACATCTTCTGCAAAACTTGAGCCTGGTTTAACAATTCTTGCACCTGCTGGGACTTTAATATTATTAAGTGTTATCTGCTTAACATTTGCATTTTGTACACCGTTAGACAGATCTATAAGCGTAAAACTACCTTCTGGATCAATTTTGTAATCATCTGATGGTTCACCTTCATTAGCAGTTAATAAATATCTACCATCAGGCGAGAATGCAATATTGTCAGGTAATGCTCCAGTTTTATATTCGGCTAATTTTTCTCCCTTATTGTTAAATATTTTAACGTTACCTGGAGTATCAGCTTTTTTTTCTTTTATTGACACTGCAATTAGATTTTTATGCACTGCTACAGCGGTGACATTACCACCGGATAAATCAAAGGGTGCCAATTTTTTTAAATTGAAAGGATCACTTATTGAAATCCTTTCTACAGTCCCAGTTTCAGAAGCTGTAACTAAAAGACTTTTAGATTGGGGATGAAAGCGTATCATTTCTGCATAACCTTCACCTTTACCAATTTGAAAAGATGATATTTGACTAATTTCCATAGCTTTTAGAGAAATAGAACTTACGAATAAAGCAACAGTCGACGTAACCAAACATTTTAACATCATATTATTTACCATATAAATCTCCTTTTTTCATATCAAACCCTAACTTTTTTGCAGAATTATTATAACAGTGTTGCAATTTTATGAATTTTTAAATTAGGTGGCTGGTAACCTTGCCCCATAATTTCGCCCCACAAAATATTTATAAAGAAGGGAATTACTGCACCCTTTTCCTAATTAACAACTGTGAATGATCAGGAGCCCCTCCCAATTGACCGTAGTCCATGGAATATTTATGTAGGTTAATCAATATCTCTTATCATCTCAGGCAAAATAAAGATCGAAGTTAAAAATTCATATAAATTTGAAAAGCTATTCCACATAAAATAGCCCCACCAAAACCAAATACAAGATAAGCAATAAATGTTGAGCGATTAACTAAAGACCAAACGGCTGTCATTGCAGGAATTGAACTTATTGCACCACCAACTAAGAATGCCATAGCACCTCCAGAACTTAATCCTTGTTCGATTAGTCCAGATACAATTGCAGGGGCTGCATATGAATTTAAATAAGCTGGCACCCCAGCAAACGCACCTATTATAATTGAAGACAAACCATCACCAGACAAAAAATTTCCAATAACTTGTGCTGAAAGGTATTGAACCATTAATGCCTCAATTAGATAAGCCAGAGATAACCATTTCAATAAAAATAATCCGTTTGATCTAAATTCTTCTTTGAAGATATTTATTCTTAAAGCATTATTCCAAAATTTTAATTCAAGTTTTTGATTAAAAGGGTCTTTAGTAACACAACAAGACCCACATCCAGATCCATTTAGCTGTTTTAGTGGATTAGAGAACATTCCAAATTTTGATAAAATATAAATACCAAAACCACCAATTAATCCAATTGCCATAGCTGATACTGTTTTCGCAATTGCATAATCCCAACTTAATGCACTTGCAGTGATTAATAATGCTGGAGGATCAATTAATGGGGATGACAACCAGAAAGCCATTACAGCTGAAAGTGGGACACCCAAAGCAAGCATACTTGCTATAAATGGGATAACTTCACATGAACAGAAGGGAGCAAGTCCGCCAACAAGAGTTGCAATAAAAATAGTTTTTACTTCTTTACCTTTAAATGCTTTTGATACTAAACTTTCAGCACCACTTGCTTTTAAATAGGCTACCAAACTAACTGCAAATAATATAAAAGGGATAGTCCCCATCAAAGCTTTCGATGCAAAAGTAATAATTGAGCTAAAATCATCTGGAATAAAGATAAATACCAATAATGGTAATAACAAAACTATAGTCCAAACTGATTTAAAATTAAAATTTTCTATGTTTATATATTTTAAAATTAGAGCTTTCATAATTTTCTTTTATTTAAACAATATACTTTTAAAAGGTAATCTGCCAATTATTTAGCAATGGTTAAGTTGTGTAAAGTTTAAAGTAGATCTACCATTTTTCTTGGTGAATAAGATATATTATTTTTATTTCTATCAAAGCTTCTTTTCAATTACTGACGTAAGTTCGATATGGCCTAAATCAACTATAGGGTCCAGCCATTCATGAACACCCTCAGCA
>QCNM01000026.1 GCA_003210115.1 SAR116 cluster bacterium AG-426-A06
AAAATAAACCTGATTGTCAGATTATTTTTGTAGATACACCAGGATTATTTGAGCCCAAAAAAGCACTCGAAAAACATATTGTAAATAATACAATTTCGGAGTTAAATAATGAAGCTCACATTTGTATTTTATATGATGCAACCTCAAATAAAAATAAATTTTTAGAATTTTCAAAAATTATAAAAAAAATAAATCCTAATAAAAACAATTCTTCTCTAATAATTAATAAAATAGATCTAATCGAAAAAGAAAAACTTTTGATAATTGTTAAAAATATCCAACAAATCTTTAAATTTAATAACGTATTTATGGTTTCGGCAAAAAAGGGTCAAGGTTGTAAAGATTTAATTGATTTCCTTCAAACAGTTATACCAAATAGTCCCTTTTTATACGATAAGGATCAACTGACAGATTTATCTGAAAGAGTATTTGCTTCAGAAATTACTAGAGAAAAACTTTTCAATTATCTTAATTCTGAATTACCATATAACCTTTTTGTTGAAACTGCTATGTGGAAAGAAACAAAAAATTCAATAACAATTCATCAAAATATAAATGTATCTAAATATAGCCATAAAAGAATCATTATTGGCAAAAATGGTGAAAATTTAAAAAAGATAGGAATTTCATCTAGAAAGGATTTAGAAAAAGTTTTTAATAAAAAGGTCAATCTATTTCTATTTATTAAATTTAAAAATAATTGGATGAATAATATAAAAGATTTGAGGCACTTGGGTCAAAATTAAATGGAAAATTGGATAGACATTGGAATTATTTTAAAAATTGAAAAAAGAGGAGAAAAAGGAAATCTTGCAAACATTCTTACCAATAATCATGGAAGGTATATAGGTTGGTTTAACAACTTTAATAAAAAACAATATTTAATACAGCCTGGTGATTTAGTAAATGTTTCATGGTCTTCAAGAATTTCAAATCAATTGGGTTTTTTTAAAATCGAGATAATAGAAACAACTGTCGGAAAAATTTTTAATAATAAAATAAGACTAGATATAATTTCATCCTTTTGTTCACTAATCTCATTAATTTTTCCTGAGAGAGAAGAATGTTCATTTTTTTTTCAAAAATCTAAAACTTTCCTAAAAGAAATTTCGGTAAATCCCTCTAATAATGAAATTTTGAAATTATATATTTTTTGGGAATTAGAGTTGTTAAATGAAGTTGGCACCCCATTAAATTTAGGTGAATGTGCTGTATCAGGATATAAAAATAATTTAAAATATGTAAGCCCTAAATCTGGAAACGCAGTAGGAAGTTCTTTTGCAGGAAAATACGAAAATAAGTTATTAAAATTACCATTTTTTTTAGGAGGGGTTAATGTTATTAATAATAACGAAAATGATGATATATGTTATGGATTTAGCTTAACTTTGTTTTTTTTAAAAAAATTTTTAGATACTTTTGATTTTAATAATTTATCTAAATTATTATTTGCAAGAATAAGACTACAAAACAATCTAAAATAAAGAGGTTTATCATGGAAGATTTGAAAATTATTAATAGAACATTTTCTGAAGAAATTTCAGAAAGATATTTGTCTTATGCTCTTTCAACAATTACCTCTCGTTCATTACCTGATGTAAGAGACGGATTAAAACCTGTCCATAGGAGATTGATTTATGCTATGAGGCAATTAAAGTTAAATCCTAATAGTAACTTTAAAAAATCTGCTAGAGTTGTTGGGGATGTAATGGGTAAATTTCATCCACACGGTGATGCAGCTATATATGATGCTATGGTAAGAATGGCACAAGAGTTTTCATTGAAATACCCATTAGTTGATGGCCAAGGTAATTTTGGAAACATTGATGGAGATAATGCCGCTGCAATGAGATATACAGAGGCAAAACTTACTGAATTTGCTGAATTGTTGATAAAAGATATTGACTCAAATACTGTTGATTTTAAAGAAACATATGATGGTGAAGATAGCGAACCAATTGTATTGCCCTCTGCCATACCAAACTTATTAGCGAATGGTTCACATGGTATTGCTGTAGGTATGGCAACTTCAATACCACCTCACAATTTATCAGAATTATTTGATGCTTCTTTGCATTTGCTAAAATTTCCAGATGCAACAGATAAAAAAATAGTTAGTTTTGTAAAAGGTCCTGACTTACCAACTGGAGGTATTATTGTTGAAACAGAAGATTCAATTTATAAAACTTATAAATCTGGAAAAGGGAGTTTCAGAGTTAGATCAAAATGGAATGTTGAAAAGTTAAAAAATGGAAAATGGCAAATAATTGTCTCAGAAATTCCATATCAAATAATTAAAAGTAAGCTAATTGAGAAGATTGATAATTTGGTAGAAGATAAAAAAATTCCTTTCATGTCTGAGATAATTGATGAAAGTGCTGAAAATATTAGAATTGTAATTGAGCCTAAAAATAGAGATGTATCTCCTGAACTTTTAATGGAAAATTTATTTAAGTTAACTGATTTAGAGGCTAAAGTTCATTTAAATTTAAACTATTTAGATAAAAAAAATATTCCTGGAGTAAGATCGCTCAAAGTCGCATTAATCGATTGGCTAGAGCATAGAAAAGAAATTTTAGAAAGAAAGTCAAATTTCAGATTAAACAAAATTAAAGATCGCTTAGAAGTAATTGATGGACAAATAATTGTTTATTTAAATCTAGACAGAGTGATTGAAATTATTAGACAAGAAGATGATCCTAAAGAAGTTTTAATTAAAGAATTTAAATTATCTGAAATACAGGCTAATTCAATTTTAGATATGAGATTAAGGTCTTTAAGAAAGTTAGAGGAAATAGAATTAAAAAAAGAAAAAAATAATTTAATATCTGAACAAGAAACATTATTAAAAATCCTATCAGATCAAGATGTAAAAAAAAATGTTTTAATTGATGAAATCAAAGAAATAAAAAATAACTTAAAAAGTAAAATAAATAGAAAGACAACTTTTGAAGTTGCTCCTGAAATAGAAATTCCTGATATAAATGAATACATTGAAGAGGAACCAATTACAATTATTTTATCTAGTCAAAATTGGATTAGATCTCAAAAAGGTCATATTGAATTAAATTCAGAATTCAAATTGAGAGAAGGTGACAAAATCAAAAAGGTAATTCATGCAAAAACAAATGATAGAATAATCTTTTTTTCTGAAAATGGATCTTTTTATAGTATATTAGGAAATAAATTACCTTCTGGTCGTGGATTTGGTGAACCATTGTCAAAATTTTTTGATTTAGACAATAATGAAAAAATTGTAAGTTTATTTATTTGTTTTGAAGGAGAGGTCGCAATTGCATCATCTGATGGATTAGGCTTTAAAATAAATACAAACAAATTAATAGCGTCTACGAGATCAGGTAAAAAAGTTTTTAATATAAATGAAAATCAGAAAGCTAAGGCTTTAACTTTCTGCGATAAAGAGTATTTAGCTGTCACAGGAAGTAATAGAAAATTACTTATTTTTAATTTATCAGAATTACCGGAATTAAATAAAGGTAAAGGTGTTATCCTACAAAGATACAGAGATGGTTACCTTGTAGATATAAAATCAATATCAAAGTCTGAAGGACTCAATTGGAAATTATCTGGGGGTAGGCAAAGAACTGAAAAAGATATTTTACCTTGGATAGGAAAACGTGGAGGAGTAGGAAAATTGGTTCCTAATGGTTTTCCTAGACCACCAAAATTTGATTAAAATTAAGCCACAAAAATTTGATTAAAAATTAGACAAAGAATATTTTTTTTAAAATAAATTTTTACATAAAGTTTAATGATAATTGAATTGCATTTAGTTTAAAATCATTCTAAGTTACATTAATCAAATTTCTTAAATTATTAGTTAGATATGGAGGAATTAATGAAAAGAAGAGATTTTTTATCTAAGGCTGGTTTAGGAGTTACTGCCGGTGTTATAGGTGCAAGTACTTTATCGACTCCAGCCATTTCTGGAGGCCATAAAACAATAAATGTTGTTTCTACATGGCCAAGAGACTTTCCTGGTTTAGGTCTTTCTGCACAGAGATTATCAGCAAGAATTACTGAACTTTCCGAAGGAAAGTTAAAAGTTAATTATTTCGCAGCCGGAGAAAAAGTTGGAGCTTTTGATGTGTTTGATGAAGTTGCATCTGGCAACTCACAAGCTTACATTGCTGCAGAATATTATTGGAAAGGTAAACACGCAGCTTTTAACTATTTCACATCAGTGCCATTTGGAATGACAACTGTGGAGTGGAATGCATGGATTAAATTTGGTGGTGGCCAAAAGCTTTGGGATGAATTGTCTAGTGAGTTTGGCTTAAAAGCACTTCCTTGTGGAGGAACAGGAACCCAAGCTGGTGGTTGGTTTAATAAAGAGATTAACTCAGGTGAAGATTTAAAAGGTTTAAAAATGAGAATACCTGGTCTTGGTGGAACAGTTATGTCAAAACTTGGAGCTTCTCCAGTTTCATTACCTGGTGGGCAGATATATGAAAATTTAGTGTCTGGTTCAATTGATGCTACTGAGTGGGTTGGCCCATATAATGACTATTTCATGAAATTTTATGAGGCTGCTAAATTTTACTATACTGGTGGAATGCATGAGCCAGGTTCCTGTCTCGGCATGGGTTTTAATGCAAGTTTTTGGGGTAAGCTAAGCAAAACTGAACAAGCTCTTATTACAGCAGCGTGCATGGAAGAACATGCTGCACAATATGAAGAAACTTGTGCGAAGAATGGCGAGTATCTTGAAAAATTAGTAAAAGATCATGGGACTAAAGTAAAGTCATTTAATGATGATGTATGGGATGCTTTTGGAGAAGCTGCTGCAGAGGTTTTTGAAGAGACAAGAGCTCACTCAGCGATGGCAAAAAAAGTTGATGATGCTTATCAAAGCTTTATGAAAGAATGTGGTACTATGATGGCTAATTTTGAGATTAGCTATGTTAATCAAAGAAATAGAGTACTAGATATCTCTTAAATAAAAAAAAGGATTAGGAAAAGATCCCTAATCCTTTAAAAAAATCTAATTTATGAAAACTTCTGATTTATTATTAAAACTCTTTGGTTGGTTATCAATAAGCTTAGTTGCAGCTTATTTGATTGATAATGTCATGATTGTTGGTTTGAATTTTCCAGGCGCTTTTAGTATATTCACTAACTTTAGTTTAGAAGGGCTACTTGAATTTTTAATATATATAATAATTGCTTTAATTACTTTTTTTATTGTAAGAAAAAGTAATTCAAATTTTAGAAGTAATTCTCAATTACTTCATAATTTAAATATCTATATAATAAGATCTTTTTTTTGGATTATCTTAATTACTGGGTTAGTTGATATTGCAATTGCATTTATGAGGGTTGAAAAAATATTTGAATTTTTTTTAGGTAAAGAAATTTCTTCAAATTTTAGCAGACCTGTATTTGTTGGTATGTATTTCCATGTGCCTTTAATCATTTTAGGTTTTATAATTGCAAAATTCACAAAAACAATTGGCTTTCATTGGTTATCTCTTTTGATTGTCGCTTCAGAATTATTAATTGTTATAACTAGATTTGTATTCTCATATGAACAGACTTTTATGGGTGATTTAGTGAGATATTGGTATGCTGGTTTATTTTTATTTGCTTCGGCGTATACTCTCTATGAGGACGGACACGTAAGAGTTGATATTATTTACCAAGGGCTAAAAGAAAAAACAAAAAATCTAGTTAATTGTTTTGGAAGTATTTTGCTAGGTTGGTCAACATCTGTTGTAATTATTTTATTATGTTTTTATGGGAAACAATCTATTGTTAATAGCCCAGTGGCAAATTTTGAAGTAACCCAGCAAGGTAGTGTAGGTATGTTTATAAAGTATCATATGGCAGTTTTTCTCGCAATTTTTGGAATAACAATGTTAATCCAATTTATAAGTTATTTTTTTGAATCAATTGCCGATTATAAAAATGAAGAAGGAAAAAGAATTATAGAAACTTCTACAAGTCACTGATTAGTTATGGAATTATTATTTTTAGCAATACTTGTAATTTTAATGGCAATAGCTCTTGGGTCAGGTTATCCAGTGGCTTTTGCCCTTCCAGGATCTGCAATCATATCAATATTATTAGCTGGTTTAACTGGCTTTTTACTTGAAGGTAATGTTGATGCATATTTTCATACTGGTGGTGCATTAGAGTGGCTTTCCGCAGGTGTGACCAATCTTAGAGGTGTGTACTGGGAAGTTGAAAGAGATACTCTTATAGCAATACCCTTATTCATTTTTATGGGAATTATGCTCCAGAGATCTAAAATAGCAGAAGACTTACTTGTTACTATGGCTCAATTATTTGGTCCAGTACGAGGTGGTTTGGGTATCTCTGTTGTTTTTGTAGGTGCTTTGCTTGCTGCAACTACAGGTATAGTGGGAGCAACCGTAGTAGCAATGGGTTTAATATCTCTTCCAGCAATGTTAAGAAATAAATATTCAACTCCTTTAGCAACAGGTACAATTGCTGCTTCAGGGACACTTGGTCAAATTATTCCACCATCAATAGTTCTAATTATTTTAGCTGACCAATTATCATCCGCATCTGATCAAGCTAGTACTATGAGAAAGTCTTTGTATAAAGAATCAACAGGCGAATTAACTATGCCGTCAGTGTTTGACGTGATTTCTACGAGTGCTGGCGAAATGTTTTTAGGCGCCTTCGTCCCAGGATTACTTCTAGTTGGAATTTATATGGCATTTATTCTAATAGCAGCCTTTTTATTTCCCAAAATAGCACCCCCAGTTCCTTATGAAGGTAAAATGGATAAAAAGTTTTGGATTAACGTATTTTTAATTTTAATTCCACCGTTAACATTAATTATTTTGGTATTAGGATCAATTATTTCCGGAATTGCTACTGTAAATCAAGCTGGTGCAATTGGAGCTGCAGGCGCAATTGTTATGGCAGGATATAGACAAACTTCTGGAAGTAAGTCATCGTATTATCCTGCATTGATAATTTTAATAGGGTTAGTCTTAATCGGATATGCAATTTCCCAATACGATATGAATATAAAATTAATTAACTCATTTGAAGATAAAATTGGAATATTTTTAGGTCTTTTAGGATCTGGTTTGGTAGTCATATCTCTTATATGGAGTGGAAAAAGGCTTTTCAATAAAGAAAATACAATGCAAGAAGTAATGCTTGAAACTGCAAAAACCACTTCATTAGTTTTTATTATTCTTCTTGGTGCTGCTATGCTTACTGCTGCGTTTAGAGCCTTTGGAGGAGAAGAGTTGGTAAAAGATTATTTAAACTCTCTGCCTGGCGGTTTTTGGACAAAGTTTGTTATTGTAATGGCTGTAATTTTTGTTCTAGGTTTTTTTCTAGATTTTATTGAGATAGCTGTTGTTGTAGTCCCAATTGTAGCACCAATCCTCTTGGCAGATCCATCTGCAAATATTACCGCTGTATGGTTAGGAGTAATGATAGGATTGAACATACAAACCTCTTTTCTAACTCCTCCTTTTGGATTTGCATTATTTTACTTAAGGGGAGTAGCATCAAAGGCGGTTAAAACATTAGACATGTATAAGGGAGTTATTCCATTTATTGCTCTTCAGCTTTTAGCATTAACAATTGTTGGGATTTATCCTACATTAGTCAATTATTTGCCAAATAGGGTCAGTTATTTATCAGAAAATTCTCCTCCTCCGAGGAATCCTAAATTACAAATTTGTATAGAGGATTTTATAAATGAGAATTATTTAAATGGAAATAATAAAATTAAAAATTCTATTGAAGCTTTTAAAAATCAAGACTTATCATCTTTAGATAAAAAATATAGCAAAATTATTTCATCTTCTCTTTCTGAAATTGATGAAGCTATTGGTTCTTTGAAGCAAGCTTATGATATAAGTCAGGAAATTTCTGAAAAATCTAAAGATTATTTACCAATTTTAAATAAAGTTAGAGGAATACAGAGAGTTAACTTAGCGCTAAATAAAGAGCTTGAAGAAAAACAAATTATTTTAGATAGAACTGATCAAACTGATACTATAACTTTGAAAAAAATTAACAATGAAATCCAAAATATTAAACTTAAAATTAATACAAACAACAAAACCATACCTAATGATTGGACTTCTATTAACAAAAGTTTTAAAAATATAGTTAAATTAGAACAGAAAAAAAGAAATGACTATAGAAGACTGGTAGACAATTCCTATGAAAAATTAGCTACGTTTTCTTTACTGTTAAGTTCAGTTGATGATTTTAATAAGTTTAATGATAATTTTATTGATTTAAAATCTAAATTAGATCAAAAAGACAAGTTAATACTTTCAGAACAAGTTAAATCTTTATCAAAGAAGATAAGTGAATTACCGGATAATAGAAAAATAACTTCTAACCTAAATAAAGTTAGACGTGAACTAAAAAAGAAGAAAGTTAAGATGGAGAGAGTATATAAACTTTTTGATAAATCTTATTCTGAATATCAAAAAAAATTAATATTACTCAAAAAAATTGATCAATCAGTTTTATTAAATTTAAATAAATTTCTAAATTCAATAAAATACAATGTTGGTGTAAGACAGCAACCAAAGTTAAATAGGGATTTAGCCCTTTATTCGGCAACTTGCAATGCTGATCATAAAGATTTATCAATACATTTTTAAATGCTTCAGACAATTAAATCTTGTAGTAACATGATTGTTAGTCCTCATTGGATGGCCAGTCAAGCAGGATCTGAAATTATGAAATCTGGAGGAAATGCAATTGAGGCTATGATTTGTTCAGCTGCTGTTATTTCTGTTGTATATCCTCATATGAATTCATTAGGTGGAGATAATTTTTGGTTAATCAACACTGTTGATCAAAAATTAATTGGTATTGAAGCTACAGGGTTTTCTTCAGAAAAAGCAACTATAGATTTTTATAATTCAATAGGATTAAAACAAATACCTGGCAGAGGTGATTTTGCTGCAATTACAGTTCCAGGTGTTGTTAGTGGTTGGATGAAAGCTTATGAATATAGTTTACAAAAATTGAATGGTAAAAAATCATTAGAAGAAATTTTAGATCCGGCTATACAAATCGCTAATTCTGGCTTTTCAGTAACTTCCACATTAGAAAAAAACTTGAAAAGTAAAAAATCCGAATTAATAAATTTAAAAGAATTTGCTAATAAATATTATTCAAATGAATTAATAGAAGGTTCAGTTATTAAATTTCCAGAAATGGCTGAAACTTTTAAATTACTTGTTAAAAATGGATTTGATGATTTTTATAGAGGAGAGACTTTCAAAAAGATTTTTTCAGATTTAAAAAAAACTAATTGCATATTAACAGAAAATGATTTTAAAAATTTCAATTCAAGATTTGTAGAGCCTATTCAATTAAGTTTGGATGATTGCAAAGTATATAATTTACCTCCTCCAACTCAAGGTGTTGCTTCTTTATTAATACTAGGCATACTAAACAAACTTAAACATAAATTTGAATCAGAGTTTAATTTTATCCATAGTATTGTAGAAGCCACTAAGAAATCTTTCATATTAAGAGATAAACACATAACAGATCCAGATTATATGAAAATAAACATTAATGATTTAATAAATGATAATTTATTTTCAAAATTAGCGAATGAGATAAATTATAAAAAAGCTTTGAGATGGCCCATCACATCCCAAAAAGGTGATACAGTTTGGTTGGGTTCGTCTGATCAATTTGGAAATTCAGTTAGTTTTATTCAGAGTATTTTTTGGGAATTTGGATCAGGCATTTACCTGCCAGAAACTGGTATTACATTACAAAATCGAGGAGCAAGTTTTTCTTTAAATAGTGAAAGTCACAACGCTCTTTTTCCTAGAAGAAGACCTTTTCACACAATTCAACCAGCTTTAGCAAAGTTTAATGACGGACGATGTTTGTTATATGGCACCATGGGAGGTGATGGTCAACCACAGACGCAAGCAATAATTTTTTTGAGATACAAAGAATTGAAACAAAGTCTCCAAGATGCCATAAATAACCCTAGGTGGTTGCTTGGGAAAACATGGGGAGATGACGTTCATAACCTTAGATTAGAAAAAAGGTTAGATAATAAAATTATATCGAAATTAATTGAAGTAGGTCATCAAATACAATTAGTAGATGATTTTGATGAAATTATGGGACATGCAGGTGCTATAGTTATTGATAAATATGGAAATAAAGAAGCTGGATTTGATTTAAGGAGCGATGGAATTGCTCTAGGAAATTAAATTTTATTCCATTTTCCATCTGAATATAATTCACCTTGTTTAAATTTTAATTTATAATTCATGCGTGAAGCATTTTTTATATAGTACCCTAAATATAAATAATTCAAGTTGAGTTTTTTTGCTAATTCGATTAGCTCTAAAATCATAAAATTGCCTAAACCATTTTTTTCAAATTTGACATCATAAAAACTATAAACAGCTGATAAACCATCTTTTTGATAGTCAAACAACATTAATCCTATGAGTTTTTTTTCTTTATTTCTAAACTCATAAAGTTGTGTGTTAATCGGAGAGCACTCAATCATTGATTTGAAATCTTCAAATGTCATATTTGACATTGAACTACCTGTATGTCTCTTGTTTTGATAAGTTGAAAATAAGTCATAATATTCTTTAGAGGCTAAATTTCTTTTTAATAATGAACTTACTTCCAAATTATTTTTTTTAATTCTTTTAAGACTTTTGCTCAGAGAAAATTTATTTATGTTTATTCTATAAGATTTACATTCATTGCAGTGACTACAAGATGGTCTATACATCCAATTTTCAATTCTTCTAAAGCCAGATAAAGACAATTCATCAAATAGAAAAGGATTATTATTTAAATCTGTTACTAATCTTTTTTCAGACTTGTTATAAAGATAAGGACATGTAGTTTCTTTTGTCATAAAGAAAATAGGATAATTTAAAATATTTACTTTTTCGAACTTAGCCATATTTTATTTAACGACTTTATTTAATATTTTTCAATTTATTTTCTTTTTCCATATCCACCTGGCGTAGGTGTCTCAATAACAATACTATCTCCTTTTTTAACTTTTCTATAATCACAACCCTGCAAAACCTCTTTACTTCTATTTTTTCTCATAACGTAGTTTTTCCCTAGTTGCCCATTCTCTCCACCTTTAAGACCATGAGGTTTTATTTTTCTATGACTTGATAAAATTGCTAATTCCATATCTTCTTTAAAAAGGATCTCTCGATAAGTACCGTCACCTCCATTATAAAGGCCTTTGCCACCAGAGTTATGTCTAATATGGAAGTCTTTGAGTATCACTGGGAACTTTAACTCTAAAATTTCAGGGTCAGTTAATCGAGAATTTGTCATATGAACTTGTATAGCATTTGTTCCATGAAAACCTGGTCCTGCTGGAGAACCAGAACAAATAGTTTCATAATATTGATAATTTTTATTGCCAAATGTTAGATTATTCATTGTTCCTTGACTAGATGACATTACATCTAATGCCGAAAGTAAAGCATTAACTAGATGCTGGCTAGTTTCAACATTACCAGCTACTACAGCCGCAGGATATTTTGGATTAAGCATACAATTTTTAGGAATTATTATTTTTATTGGTTTTAAACAACCAGAGTTCATTGGAATATTTTTATCAACTAATAATCTAAAACAGTATAAAACAGCTGCTATGACAACAGGTTTTGGAGCATTAAAATTATTTGGAAGTTGATTAGATGTTCCAGTAAAATCAACTATAACTTTTTTGTCATTTTCAATCTTTGTTATTTTAACTTTAATTGTTGAATCATTATCTGTTTTGAGAATGAAGTTTGAATTTTTAAGATTTTTTATTGCAGTAGTAACGCTTTTTTCAGCATTTAGACTTATAAATTTTATATAGTTTAAAAATTTTGTTTTACCAAATTGTTGATATGCTTCTTTTAATAGAAGTAAACCTTTATAATTTGAGGCTATTTGAGCTTTTATATCTAATATATTTTGTAAAATATTTCTTGCTGGATATTTATGTTCTTTGAATATTTTAACTATTAATTTTTCATTAAATACTTTTTTCGAAATTATTTTAATATTGTCAAAAAGAACACCTTCTTCTTCTATGTTTTTAGCTAAAGGTGTCATAGATCCAGGAGCTGTCCCTCCTACATCTGCATGATGTCCTCTAGAGGCTACGAAAAATGTAAGTTTATTTTCAATAAATACAGGTGTTACTATTGTAATGTCAGGCAAATGAGTTCCACCATTATAAGGTGCGTTTAAAGCAAAACTATCGCCTTCGTGGATCATATTTTTGTTATTTTTAATAATACTTTGAACAGATTGCTGCATTGACCCCAAATGAACTGGCATATGTGGTGCATTAGCAATGAGTTCGCCCCTTTTCGAAAAGACAGCACATGAAAAATCAACTCTTTCTTTTATATTAACGGATGATGCTGTTTGCTGAAGCACTGTGCCCATTTGCTCAGCAATATTCATGAATAAATTATTGAATATTTCTATTAAAATAGGATCAGATTTATTAAAATTTAAATTATTGAAACTTTTTGAATTTTTATTACTAACTTTGTCTAAGATTATGAATTGGTTACTTGCAAATTTTGTTTTCCAACCATCTTCAACAAAAATCGTTTGATTTTTTTCAATTATTAACAATGGTCCTTTGATTTTTGTACCATTTAAAAACTGTTCTTCTCTTATAACACTAACATTCTGCCATTTTTCATTTAAGAAAACTTTTGTTTTTTCTAGAGTATAAGGGTAGTCAACAAAATGAGTATTATTATTAACTTTCTTTGAGCTAGAATTGTTTAGTACTACTTCTGTTTCAATAAAATCGATCATTATTTCAGTTGTATCAAATAAAACGCCAAATCTAAGCTTATGATTTCTATTAAAATTTTTTTTAACAATATCAAGTTTATTAAAGGGTATTTCTATAGTTGTAGTAGAATTAAAGTATTTTAAAAATAATTTATAATTAACAATTATTTTTTTTGGTTCGTTGGATTTTTTGAATAGTTCATCGAAACATTCTTGTTTTAATGTATCAAATATTTTATTTAAATTATTTAAACTTTTATGATTAAGTTTTTCATTTACATTTTTTTGTCGATAACTTCTTATACTTGATATGCCCATTCCATAAGCAGACAAAACACCGGAGAATTTATTAAAAACAATTTTTTTTATACCAAGTGAATTAGCTACTGAACAAGCATGTTGGCCGCTTGCACCTCCATAACAAGATAATGTATATTGCGTTATATCATGACCTCTTTGTATAGATATTTTTTTTATTGCATTAGCCATATTCTCAGAGGCAATTTGTAAATATCCTGACGCGATTTTTTCAATACTTTTAGTAATTTTATTTTTATTTTTTAATTGTTTGAATTTTGAAATCACCTTTTCTTTGTTAAGTGGTTTATCCTGATTTTTTCCAAATATTTTTGGAAAATATTTTGGTGATATTTTTCCTATAATCAAATTTGCGTCAGTAACTGTTAAAGGTCCATTATTATCATAGCATGTTGGACCAGGGTTTGAGCCTGCTGATTGAGGTCCTACTTGAAACCTATCATCCTCAAACTTTAAAATTGAACCACCACCTGCAGCTACTGTATGAATGTCAAGCATTGGTGAGGTAATTCTAGTGCCAGCAACAACATTTTCGTTTTTTCTTTCGTAATCTTTGTTAAAATGTGAAACATCAGTAGATGTACCACCCATATCAAAGTTTATTATTTTATTAATGCCCAGAGATTTTATGGTTTCAACAGAACCCACTACTCCACCAGCTGGCCCTGACAAAATTGAGTCTTTTCCTTTGAAATTTAGTGCAGATGTTAAACCTCCAGAAGACATCATAAAGTAAACACTTTTTTTTATTTTATTATTATTTTTTAAACTATTGGTTAGGTTTGAAGTGAAGTTTTGTATATATTTATTTAAGACTGGTGACAAATATGCATCCGCAACAGTAGTATCACCTCTACATACAATCTTTACTAATGGTGATACTTTTGAACTTATTGAAATTTGGTCAAACCCAATTTTTAAAGCTACTTTTTCAATTAATTCTTCATGCTTTTTAAATTTATAACCATGCATAAGAACAATCGCTAAACTCTTAAATCCTTTAGATTTAAATTTAATTAGATCTTCTTTTACCTTATTAAGATTTAACTTTTTTAAAATATGTCCATCACTATCAATTCTTTCATCAACTTCAAGTACTTTTTTGTAGAGGTTTTGTGGTTTAATTGGTTTTTTTGCAAAAATATTTGAACGATCCTGATAAGCAATTTCTAGAGCATCTCTAAATCCTTTTGTTATAACTAATAATGTTTTTTCTCCTTTTCTCTCAAGTAATGCGTTAGTAGCTACTGTAGTACCCATTTTAATTTCTTGAACACTTAATGAAATATTATCATTCAATTTATTATATTCATCTAAGATGTTTAAGATGCCAAAAGATGCGGCGTCCTTATAAACTTTATCATTTTGTGAAAGAAATTTTTTAACAACAATTTTATTTTTAGGACTTTTGGCAACAATGTCTGTAAATGTTCCACCCCTATCAATCCAAAAAGACCAATTTTTTTGATTCATTTATTTATCTTCATTTAAAATTTTAGAGGCTATAGGGGCAAAATATGTTAAAATTCCAGTACAACCAGCTCTTTTAAAACTTGTTAAAGTTTCTATAATTACTGATCTATCTAAAAATCCATTATTAATTGCGTTCATAATCATAGAATATTCTCCAGAGACTTGATAAGCAAAAATTGGGACATCAAATTTTTGATTTAATTTGCTTATGATATCTAAGTAAGGCAACCCAGGTTTAACCATAATTATATCTGTTCCTTCTGAAATATCTAACTCAGCTTCCCTTATAGCTTCTTTTGAATTACCGTAATCCATTTGATATGACAATTTATCTTTATTTCCAAAATTATTAGATGAACCTATAGCATTTCTAAATGGACCATAAAATGATGAGGAATACTTCGCAGTGTAAGACATGATTAAGGTATTTTTATAATTATTATTTTCGAGTATTTCTCTAATTTTTCGAACTCTTCCATCCATCATATCACTAGGTGCAATGATATCACATCCCGCTTCAGTTTGAATAAGAGCTTGTTCACATAATACTTTGACGGTTTCATCGTTGTCTACATAGTCATTAATTATAATACCATCATGTCCATGGTCAGTATAAGGGTCTAACGCAACATCACACACAATGCCTAGTTCACTAGTTGTATCTTTAATTAATTTGATTGCATTACAAACAATATTATTTTTATTAAGAGCCTCAGATCCTACGGAGTTTTTTAAATCATTAGATATTTTCGGGAAAATAGCAATTGCAGGAATATTTAAACTTAAGATGTTTTTAATCTCATTTTTAAGATTGTCTAAGGAATATCTAAAAAGATCTGGCATTTCTGGTATTGGCTCTTTTTTGTTAGTACCATCAACAATAAATATAGGGTAAATTAAATCATTGACTGTTAAAAGATTTTCTTTAACAAGATTTCTTATAAATTTTTTTGATCTTGTTCTTCTCATTCTAGTAAAAGGAAAGCTATATGAACTCATAAATTAATCACTTATTTCTATCTTTAATTTAAAATTAACTTAATTGATAATTTATTTACAATCTACCTTTAATTTTTAAATTATTTAGATTAGATTAAACTAGAGATCACTTATGAAATTAACAGATTATTTTTTACCTCTTAAAAAAGATAAGCCTAAAGAAGCTGAGATAAATTCTCATGTCCTAATGCTAAGATCTGGAATGTGCCAACAATCTTCTTCGGGCATTTATTCTTGGCTACCTCTTGGAAAAAAAGTTTTAGATAAAATAGAAAAGATTACAAAAAATGAAATGAATGCCTCGGGAGCCATAGAGATTTTGATGCCAACAATTCAGCCGGCTGAGCTTTGGATCGAATCAAAAAGATATCAAGATTATGGAAAAGAAATGCTCAGAATTAAAGATAGAAATAAAAAAGAGTTGTTGTATGGGCCTACTAATGAAGAATTGATTACAGATATATTTAGAAATAATGTACAAAGTTATAAAAATCTTCCATTAAATTTATATCATGTTCAATGGAAATTTAGGGATGAAGTTAGACCAAGATTTGGAGTTATGAGAGGGCGTGAATTTTTAATGAAAGATGCCTATTCATTTGATACTAGTCAAGATGATGCAAAAAAATCTTACAACAAAATGTTTGTAGCTTATATGAAATTATTTAAAAAAATGGGTTTAAGTCCAATTGCAATGAAAGCAGAAACTGGCCCTATTGGAGGTGATTTAAGTCACGAGTTTATTATCATTTCAAAAACTGGAGAAAGTGATGTTTTTTTTGATGAGAGTTTACTTGATATGCAAAAACTTTTTGATGAAATTGATTATAATGATAATTTACAGGAATATATAAATAAATATACGTCCTTTTATGCTGCTACTGATGAAATGCACAATCCAAAAGAAACTCAAAATATATTTGGAAAATTAATTAAAACAAAAGGTATTGAAGTAGGGCATATATTTCATTTTGGTCAAAAATATTCAAAACCAATGAATGCAACAATAACTAATGAAAAAGGACATAACTTACCTGTTTTTATGGGCTCTTATGGTGTAGGAGTTTCAAGATTAGTTGGAGGGATAATAGAAGCCAATCACGATGAAAATGGAATTATTTGGCCTAAAGAAGTTTCGCCGTTTATGTGTAGTCTTATAAATTTGAATTCTGATAATAAGGAATGTGTAGAGGTTTCAAATCAAATTTATAATTATTGTAATGAAAAAATGATAGATGTTTTGTTTGATGACACTAAAGAGAGTATTGGATCAAAATTAGCAACAGCGGATTTGATAGGATTCCCTTACCAAGTGATAATTGGACCAAAGGGTATAAAAAATGATAATTTTGAAATCAAAACCAGAAAAACAAATAAAGTAATAAACTTAAGTTTAAATGAAATTTTTAATTTTATTAATGAAAATATGGTTTAGTTTAAATGTCATTTAAATCCTTTGAATTATATTTAGCTTTTAGATACTTAAGGTCAAAAAAAACTGAAGGTTTTATATCTTTATCTACTTGGTTTTCATTTGTTGGGATTGCTCTTGGAGTGGCAACATTAATTATAGTTATGTCAGTAATGAATGGTTTTCGAGAAGAATTAGTTAATAGAATACTTGGAATAAATGGTCATTTAGTAGTTTATGCTAATAATGGAAAACTAATAACTAATTATAACGATATTTCGAAGAAAGTAAGTGACGATAACAATATTTTTTCCGTGATACCTCAAATTGATGGTCAAGGTTTAGCAAGGTCAAAGGATTATGTAAGTGGTGTTATGATAAAAGGTATAAGATCGACAGACCTTCCGGCAAAGAAATTATTATGGGATAATTTAAACAAATTAACTAAAGATAACTTTAAAACAAAAAATGAAATAATTATAGGCTCAAGATTAGCTAAAAGATTAAATGTTATGGTTGGTGATAAAATAACATTAGTTTCAGCTAATGGTATAAAAACAGCTCTAGGCATCATTCCTCAAAAACAAATTTTTAAAATTGGAGGATTGTTCAATGTAGGAATGTATGAATATGATAATAATTTTATTTTCATACCATGGAAAACCGCACAAAATTTTTTGCAATTAGGAGATGTTGCAAATAACATTGAAATTTTTCTAAAAGATTACAAATTTTCAGATGCTTCATTTTTAAATATTAAAAAAAAGTTGAATGACGGCTATGAAATTATAGATTGGAAAAAGCAAAATAATACATTTATTAATGCTTTAAATGTTGAAAAAAATGTAATGTTTTTAATTTTGACATTAATCATTTTAGTTGCAGCTTTTAACATTATATCTTCTATGATAATGCTCGTGAATGCAAAGTCAGGAGATATTGCTTTACTAAGAACAATTGGATCATCAAGGAAAGCCATTATAAAAATTTTCTTGTTAGTTGGTACATCTATAGGTTTTTTTGGCACTGTTTTTGGTGCTATACTAGGTGTGTTCCTAAGCATTAATATTGAATATTTAAGAAAATTTTTATCAATAATTCTTAACCAAGAGCTTTTTTCACCAGAAATATACTTTCTAACTGATCTTCCATCGAAAATTGATTTTACTGAGGTTTTTTATATCATTTTAACATCTATTACATTATCTATTTTAGCAAGTGTTTTCCCATCTTGGAAAGCAGCTAAAATATTACCAGCTGAAGCTTTAAGATATGAATAAAGTTTTTTCAAAATATTTAGAATTATTTGATGTAAGTTATCATTATAAAAATAAATCAGAAAAGGTTAAAATTTTTGAAAATTTAAATTTAACAATTTATCCTGGAGAAATGGTGGCTTTGTTAGGCCCAAGTGGTTCAGGAAAATCAACACTTCTAAATTGTATTGGATTATTAGATAAATTTATTTCAGGTAAGTTTAAAATTTTAAATAGTGAGTATTCTTTATTGACTGAAAGTGAAATTACAAATATTCGTCTCAATGATATTGGTTTTGTATTTCAAAATCATAGACTTTTCCCAGAATTTTCTGCACTTGAAAATATAATTATTCCATCTTTAATCAAAAAAATCCCTTTTGATGAAGCAAAAATAAAGGCAACACAAATTTTAACTTATTTAAATCTAGAACATAGGATAAATCATAGACCTTCTAAATTGTCAGGTGGTGAGTCTCAAAGAGTTGCTATAGGCAGAGCTTTAGCAAATAATCCCAAATTTATATTAGCTGATGAACCAACTGGAAATTTGGATAAAGATAACACGTTTTTAATTTTTAATCTTTTAAAGAAAATTACTTTAGATACAGAAAAAAGCTGTATTATAGCTACCCATAACAATTTTTTAGCTGAAAAGATGGATAGAATATTATTAATTGAAAACCAAAATATAAAGATCTTAAAATAATATTTTATGCAAAGTCAAAACTATATAAATTTAAGAACCCATACTAATTATTCATTATCTGAAGGAATGTTGACTTCAAATTACATTGTTGACTTCTGTAAAAAAGATTTACAACCAGCATGTGCTATTACGGATACATCTAATCTTTTTGGAGCATTTGAATTTTCTGAAAAGTTATTTACTTCAGGAATTCAACCAATCATTGGAAT
>QCNM01000027.1 GCA_003210115.1 SAR116 cluster bacterium AG-426-A06
GATCTATCTCTCTTAAACAGAGTAAACAAACCTAAGGAAATCTGGGGGTTCTAGCGAACTCCCTTTTTTTATGTTAAACACAGTAAAGCCATTAAATTGGCATTTTCATACACATTTTCATACACTGATTTTCTTCAAATTAAATTTTTGATTATGGCGCACTAGTTTATCAAAATCCAATTTGACTAGAATAATAAAAGATAAAAATGCGTTTCCTTTACTCTTAAGATAGTAAGCACCATTACTTGCGAAAGTTAGGTTTACGTTTTTCTAAGAATGCATTTACACCTTCTTTAGATTCGTCGGTATCGTAGAACAGACTCAGGGCCTGCATGCCTATACCAGAAATACCGCGGATAGCTTCAGAATCCATATTAAAACTCTTTTTAGCGATGCTGATAGCTGTCGGACTGAGCGCTTCAATTTCACAGCACCATTTTTCGACTTCTTCATCTAATTTGTCATGCGAAACTACGCAGTTAACTAAACCCATATCCAGTGCTTCTTTTGCTGGGTAGCGACGGCAGAGCATCCAGATTTCACGAGCTTTCTTTTCGCCAACAACACGCGCAAGCAAAGCAGTACCAAATCCTGGATCAACAGAACCTACCTTTGGACCGACCTGACCGAAAACAGCTTTTTCAGATGCAATTGCCATATCGCAAACTGTTACAAGAACATTGCCACCACCAATGGCAAAACCGTTCACACGGGCAATCACAGGTTTTGGAACGTCCCTGACAGTACTTTGCAGTTCTTCTACAGGCAGGCCTATGATGCCGCGCCCGTCATAACCTCCATCATGAGCAGATTGGTCTCCACCGGTAGAGAAAGCTTTATCGCCGGCTCCAGTTAAGACGATTGATGCAATAGACTTGTCCCATGCGGCCTTATTCAAAGCATGAATCAATTCCTCGCAAGTTTGTCCACGAAATGCATTATACTTTTCTTCTCGGTTGATGGTGATCCATGCCGCTGCGCCGCGAATTTCGTAAAGAATATCTTTATATTCCATGTTATTTCCTTTCTTTTTAGTTTTAGCCATGCATAGTCAGGCCACCAGACACACTGATGGTCTGACCTGTGATAAAGTTTGCATCAGAGCTAGCAAGGAAGGCTACAATACCTGGTAAGTCTTCAGGTTGCCCGATTCGTTTCATTGGGATAGCTCTCTTCAGGCCATTATAGATTTTTTCGCTAAATTCGCTATTGCCAACAAAAGATTGCAGCAATGGAGTGTCTGTTGGACCAGGACAAACTGTATTTACAATAATACCATTACGCGCCTGTTCTCGTGCAAGTGTTTTGGAAAAGGCGATGATTCCTCCTTTGCAAGCGGAATAAACACTTTCGCCAGATGATCCCACACGACCTGCATCAGATGCAATATTGATAATTTTACCACTGCCAGAAGCAATCATAGAAGGCAAAACTGCTTTTTGTAAGTTGAGTGGTCCAATTAAGTTGATATTGATAAGTTTGTGCCAAAGGTTAGGGTCAGTGTCCACAAACGGCGCAGCGTGATCCCAACCAGCATTGTTGATCAAAGCATCTATTTTACCATTTTCCTCTAACACTTTAGAGACAATGCTCTCAACAGCCGAAGCATCAGTGATATTTAGCACGTGTGTCTGTAAAGAACCTTTAAGATCGTTAAGTCTGGATTTTAAGTCTTCCAATCCTAATGCATTTAGGTCTGTGGCAATGACAATTGAGCCTTCTTCTGCAAATCGTTTACAAATCTCTTTGCCAATCCCACCAGCAGCGCCGGTGACTAAGATTATACGACCTTCTAAATCTCGCATGTTATTTCCTTTCTTATGTATTAATACGTGAGGCCAAGCTAGGCAACAGCTCACGCAGTTTGAATTTTTGAACTTTACCAGTGGCAGTCGTTTCTATAGGACCAAAAATCACATGTTTTGGAACCTTAAATTTGGCTAGTCCAGCACGGCAATGTTCATAGATATCTTTATCAGAGACAGGGCTTGCATCAGGTTTGAGCTGAATGAATGCACAAGGAGTTTCACCCCACTTCTCATGTGGCATTGCTATGACTGCAGCAAGTGCAACGGCTGGGTGCTTGTAAAGAACATCCTCAATTTCAATGGAAGAGATATTTTCACCACCGGAAATGATGATGTCTTTTAACCGGTCTTTTAACTCTATATATCCATCCTTATGTATTACTGCCAAGTCTCCACTATGATACCAGCCACCAGCAAAAGCTTTTTCAGTAGCCTCTGGATTTTTTAGGTAACCTTTCATAGCTTGCCCGCGATAAACGACCTCCCCAATTGTTTTGCCGTCACGCTTTACCGGTTCAAGAGTTTCTTGATTTACAACATCCATTTCTTGTGTAATTACTGTGCGAACACCTTGCCGAGCCATGGTTTGTGCAAACTTTGACTCATCTAGCTCTAACCATTCCGGCTGTACTTCGCAAATGGTTGCCACTCCAAGCATTTCAGTCATTCCATAAACGTGTCGAAGTTCGAACCCTATTGCTTTGGATTGTTGAAGGATCGTTGCAGGTGGCGCTGATCCGGCTGTCATAACACGAACTGGTTTTTTCAGTTTCTGACCATTCTGAGAAGATTCTTGAGCCAGAAAGGACAAAACGGTTGGGGCGCAGCACATATGTGTGACATTGTGTTCAGCAATCAGTTCATAGACTTTCGGTGGATCAATACGACGCATGCAAACGTGTGTACCCCCAGCAGCAGCAACACCCCATGAGAAGGCCCAGCCATTCACATGAAACAGTGGCAAAGTCCATAAGTAAACAGGATGTTCAACCATATGGTGATGAAAAATTTGACTTATGCTGACAAGGAACATACCTCGATGGCTATTCATAACACCCTTAGGATTTCCAGTCGTACCCGATGTATAGTTGATTGAGATTGTATCCCATTCGTCTTTGGGCCAAATGATAGGAGCAATTGGATTGACCTCATTAATGAAGCTTTCATAATCAAGATTACTGACCTGAATAGATGGCCCATCATTGGCAGGATCGATAACATCTATGACCTTTATACTGTTATCTATCAATTCTAGTGCATCTTTGGCAACTTGTCCTAATTCGCGATCTACGATCAGCATCTTTGCTTCTGAATGTTTAAGAATGAAGGCAATAGCTGCAGCGTCCAGACGCGTGTTCAAAGTATTCAGAACCGCACCTGCCATAGGAACACCAAAATGAGCTTCGACCATGGCCGGGGCGTTTGGTGATAAGATAGCAACTACTTCACCGATTTTGATGCCAGCTCTTTGAATAGCAGATGATAGACGACGGCAACGTTCAGCGTGTTTTGCCCATGTAAATATCTGATCACCATTAACGACAGCGGTTCTGTTTGGGAAGACTTCTGCAGCACGCAGAAGAAATCCAATTGGCGTGAGCACTGGGCAATTTGCCGCTCGAGGATCTAAAAAATTGTCCATTTCACATTCTCCAAAAAATAGTTTGTTACAACTTATTACCTAAGCGTGCACCCTCATCTATCGAGCGTTTCGCATCCAGTTTGTCAGCTAAAAGAGCTCCACCAATGATATGGTAATCAATACCTTGTTCTTTTAGGTCGTTTTCTAGCCTGGTATCAGAAATTTGTCCTGCACAAACAACAATTGTGTCAGCTGGCAGCGTCAAAACTGCATTGCTGGTTTCTACCTCTAAACCATTTTCATTCACACATTTGTATGAAACTTCGCCCATCTGCTTGACGCCAAAGTCCCGTAATTCTTGACGCACTATCCAGCCAGTGCTTTTACCCAGTGTTTTGCCAAAACGTCCTTCGGATCGCTTGAGCATTGTTACATTTCGTTTTGCTGGCACTGGGTTTCGTTTCTCGCCTATGCCCCAGTGGCTATTAAACGCCTCGATTTTCGATTTGTTTCTATGTTTCCCATGTGATAGAAATATGGACACGTCGTGTCCAATTCCACCACCTCCAATAACTATTACGTTTTCACCGGCAACCTTTGTGCCATTGAGAATTTCTGTATAACCAATAACACGCGGGTCCTCACCGCCAGGGATATTTAACTGTCGAGGCCTGATACCAGAAGCGATAACAATTTCATCAAAATTTTGAGACTTAAGTAAGTTTGCGGTAACATAATTATTCAGTTTCATGGTTACATTGGCTGCAGAAAGTTGGGCTTCAAAACCATCTATTGCGAGCAGATAATCTTCTTTTCCAGGTACTTGACCCGCAAGCCAAAGTTGTCCCCCAATGCGGTCTGATGCATCAAACAGTGTTACCTGGTGACCACGTTTTGCTGCTTCAAGTGCACAAGATATACCTGCAACACCTGCACCAACAACTGCAATCGACTTAGAATGTTCAGCAGGTTTATTTGTGAATTCCAGCTCACGTGCAGCACGCGGATTCACTAAGCACGATATTGGTTGGTTAATGAAATAGTGGTCAAGACAAGCTTGATTGCAAGCTATACAAACATTGATTTCCTTTTCCTTACCACCAAGCGCCTTGGCAACGAATTCCGGATCTGCCAAGAATGGGCGAGCCATTGATATCAGGTCACCTTGACCATTCTCCAAAATTGCTTCTGCTACCTCAGGCAGATTGATCCGGTTACTCGCAACAACTGGGATCGATACAACTTGTTTTATAGCTGCGGCGGCCTTGGCAAAGGCTGCATGCGGCACTGTGCCAGCAATTGTTGGAACTGGAGATTCGTGCCAGCCGATGCCTGTGCTCAGCATGTCCGTTCCAACAAATTCTAAAGCCTGCGCGAATTGGAGGATTTCAGAATGAGACATACCACCTTCCACCAACTCTAGAGCTGACATGCGGAAACTAAGAATCCCTTTGTTACCCAATACTTCGCGTACTGCCGCTGTTACTGCTATTGGAAAACGCATCCTATTTTCAAAATCGCCACCCCATTCATCAGTTCGGTGATTTGTATAAGAGGCAAGAAACTGACTCATCAGGTAGCCCTCAGAACCCATAATCTCGATTCCGTCATATCCAGCCTCTAGAGCTTTCCTAGTTGTTTCAGCATAATCTTCAATTGTTTTCATAATTTCCATACCAGTTAACTCTTTTGGAATTTCGCGATTGATTGGAGATTTTTGTGGGGAAGGGGCAACCTGGTGCGGGTGATAGCTGTAACGTCCTGCATGAAGAAGTTGTAGCAAAATGCGACCGCCAGCCTGATGCACTGCGGAGGTAATGATTTTGTGTGCAATTATATCTTCTTCAGTGTCAATGGTGCAGTTTTCGTCTTGGATACGACCCTGAAAGTTAGGTGAAAAGCCACCCGTGATAATTAGCGCTGCACCACCTGATGCTCGATCAGCGTAAAATTTTGCAAGTTGATTAAACTTGTCTTGATCACCTTCCAAACCTGTATGCATAGACCCCATAACAAAACGGTTGGGTAAAATAAAAGGTCCAACTTTTATTTGCTGAGCTGTATATATCATATGATAATTATATCTCCTGATTATTTATTGTAAACATAGTCAAGCCAGTCTAGTTGATTTTCGTACACATTTTCGTACACTGAATACATGAAAAAACTATTACTCATGTTAACTTTTGTTCTGTTTAGTTTTAATGCAAATGCACGAGATGTTGGAACTCTTTATAAAGATTGTAAAGTATTTCAATCTAATGGATTTAATTTGAAACCAGATCAATTGATTCCATCAATATCCTGTTTCATGTATTTTAGGGCATTAGCAGATACAGGCACTAAAAACTGTATACTTTTACAAACACTTCCAAAAAATCACAAAAAATCAATACATCCAGACGTTTTAGATGTTTTAAATATTATGACTGCTAACGCTGATATTATTGATAAACAAGGTATAGAAGCTGTAATAACTAGTTTTATAAACTTTTCAGAAGAGAATACTCATCAATGGAAAGAAATCCCTTCTACATTTACCGATAAATTTTTAAGTAATAATTTTCCTTGTAAAATTGAATAAAAAAACTCCCTAACTAGAAAAGGTTGTTTGTTTAACCATTTGGATAAATATTATTAATTGTTTTTCGAATTTTTAATAAATCGTTAACTTTAATTTCTTTCTTGCTATCCAGAATAATATCGTCTTCAGAAATTTTTGGAAGAGGTGTTTCTCTAACTCTAATTAATTTTATTTGAAGTGATTTACAGAAAAGATTTTTTAATTTGTCTTTTTCAATTTTATCTTTATGCCAATAATAACCATCATATTCTATTGCAAGATTCAGTGAAGGATAAAATATATCTAATTCTAAACCGGCTTTTCTAACACCTTTGAAAACAAAAGATTGCTCTCCTTTAGGCATGTATTTTTTTAGATAATTAAAAATTTTATTTTCGTGTGAAGAAATATGTTTAACAATACCACATCTTGGACAACCAGAGTTATTTGAGGTTCGATCGGATACTCTCGCAAAATATGAATTGTGATGATCACATTTAAACCAATATTTTTTATGTGTGAAAGCAGTGACTTGATTAGGTTTAATACCTTTATTGAGTTCATAATCCCATTCTGAAGCTATTTTAGGAAATAAATATTCAAGGTTATTATCTTTATTAATTTTATAACCGGAGCAAATTGGACATTTTATCTTTTTAGAATTTTTTTGATTTACCGACAGTTTGTAGGAATGACCTTTGTAACACTTCCAAAATACCTCTGTAGTAGATGAAGGCAAAACTTCATTAGGTTTTATGCTATTTTTTTCATAATCCCACTCAGCGATCAAATTTGGGTTATTAAAAGCTAAATTATAACTGCTCGAAGGACGTTTTCCTTTACAATAAGGACAACCATGATTTCTTTTGGTTCTACATCTTACTTCTGTTTCCCATATGTGGTCATTTGAGATGTCACACTGCCACCAAAGTTTTTTATGACTTCCATATGATATGTTTTTGGGATCAATGAAACCATTTTTCTGAACACATAGTTGATTTGCAATTATTGGAAAATCAGAAAGTTTCATAACTTTATATTAATTTATTCAAATTTTTATTACAACATCAGATGTTGTGCAGAAGCATGTCAATTTGTCGTTAGGGGGTGACAATATGGCATACTAATAATAATGAATAATAATACTAACTATAATAATACTTAATTTATTTTGGAAATTTAATTATACTACTCTTTTTATCAGCTATGAAAATGCCATTATCTCTGTTCAACTTTATAGTATTAATTGTATAAATATTTGAAAGAAATGTACCATCATTCCATCTTGTCTTTCTAATGAAGATGTATTTTTTTTCTTTAAGCGATTTTATTGATCTTTGTATACTCCTTCTACTTCTTCCAATTTCTCTGGCTAAAACTTTTGTGGATGGCCAGCAACTAAAATTATTTCGTTCACTTGCATGGTCGCAAAGTTTACTTAACACTTGTTTTTCAATACCTTTTAAATTTGTATTTTCACATAACTTATTTAATTTAAATCCCATAAAAAATTCTTTACAAATTTCTGAAAATATTTTTGTGAGACCTCCCTCTATACGTTGAAGGGGGGAGGGGGGTATAGGTCGCTTTTATTAACGATAATAAATTATTTTTTATAGGCTCAGAGCTAGGATTTTTATTTATGCACCAATTCCTAAGACCGGTGTCATTTAGAATTTCTATAATAATATCAATGACATATATGAGGGCTATCCAAGTAGTGTATGTTTTTGTGTATGAAACCCTACGTATATAGGAAAAAAATATTGTACTGAGGGAGCGTGGTGTGAACAGAGATGTTTGGCTACACAGCACAGATGAGGAGATGCTAAACATTCTATTCTACTCCCTCAGACTCCCACCGTTCTGTGTAACATTTCCCAGACGTAAAGATGAGACAACATCTGTTCTTTGCACTTCTAATGGTGGTATTGGATCACCTACATTTGTAGGAATAAAATATCGATTACCTCTTTTGTAACCCCAAGGATGTTTCTTTCCTATTGGCTCTAGATCGATGATATATCCATTATCTCTCAAGATACCTATGTTCCTCGTTACCAAGGCTCTAGAAACTCCTATAAGATCTCCAAGGGTAGATTGATTGGGATAACAGATTTGATTGGCTGAAGTAAAACAACAAAGAGCTGACAATGTCCTAACTACATTAGGCTGAAGTCTAGGATCAGATACTGCTCTTGATGGCATAATACTAAACTTCATTTTCACGAGATGTACTCTTCTTTAAAATTTCATCAATGATATTCAAAGGAAACTTTATGTAATTGCCTAATCTGTAATGAGTGATCTTATTTTTTCTTGCCATTTGGTAAATATGTTGAACAGAACACCCAATTTGATTGGCTACATCTTCAGCACTCAATAACTTTTTTTCCATATTAATCCTCGTATTTGACGTATATCCTTTAAAGTTGTATGGTAAACATAATAAACGAAGTTAAACGAATGATAAACTCGGTAATTTGTAGTACAAACATAGGTAATTTATAGGTTTTATGCCTGTCTCTAGATTTCAAATAGATTTTATAAACAAAAAAGCGAAGCGTGGTTATCAATGGGGTGGTAAGAATGATAGCTTTTTACTTCCAATTCGTAACTTAGAAGAAACTGAGAAAGTTAGATATACTACTGAAACCTTCAATCATTTCCTAAAACTAAGAAAATACTATACCGACACAGACAAGCTGAAATTAGAAGGAAGAAAGTTTTGCAATAAATGGGGTAGGTTTAGATATCCAGAAAATACACCTGATGAATTAAAAATAATGGGTTCAGTTCATTTTATTGAGAGTTTTATATTTGATTTATCATCTACAAAGATACCTAGCTTAAACCAGATTGCATCTGAGGAGTTAAACCTCAAAGAGAGTGGAGCTCCTACTTGGAATTTTAATGATGTAATGGGAACTTTAAGTATTAGCTTTGATTGGGATGAGGAAGGAAAAAAAATTATACCTACTTATCATCCTCTAAATTTGTGGGAAGCAATAAAACTTCAGCTCCTTTTAACAGGATCAGATGCTCACGATGACATGATCGAATGTCTACACTATTCAACCTTCGGAATGAAAATAGGTTGTTTGCAGTACACCAAAGGAAGGTCAGATAAAAAGTTTTGTTCTGACGCTTGTCGTACTGCCTATTCCGAAAAGAAAAGAAAGTCAAACTAACACATGAGAAAGGAGATAGTATGGCTATAACAAAACGACCAAATGGTTCTTGGTTGGTAAGTATTTATCAACCAGATAAACCGTACATAAGGAAGACTTTTAAAACTAGAGAAGAAGCTAGACAATATGAAGTCATTATAAAAGGAGAACTTGCTAAAGGTAATGATGATATTATCAAGACCCTTAATGATGTTCTTAGTGGCAAAATATCTAAGAGAGATAGTATTGCTGATCATATTTCATTCGAAGAATATTTGAATGATTGGCATGAAGAGAGAATACAATCTGAAGCATTAAAGATTGGTACACTTCAAAGAGCTAGAGATTTTATAGATAAATATATTATTCCTATATTAGGTTCTTACGCTCTCAGCAGTATAGATTCTAAAAAACTTTATATAGTTCGAGATCATATGAAGGATAAAGGTCTATCTCTTAATACTATCAAGCATTGCTTGGATGTGATTAAAGCTTCAATTAATCAAGCTACAAAGAAAAGGTTATTACCTTTTTACCCACTAGCTGATTTTGTGAGCATGAAGATTACAAGCAAGGATGTTAAAAAAGTTCAGCCATTATCTATTGAAGATCAAGATAGCATCTTAAAAGTAGCTATAGATTATTCTAATAAGGAGAATGATCAAAGAAGGTTCATGTTATATTACATTCTAGTAAACACTGGAATGAGATATGGAGAACTTGTTGGTCTCAAATGGAAGGATATAAATCTTGATAACAAAACATTGAAGATAGAAAGACAATGTATCTATGCTTATGGAAATACTAATCCTACATTAGCTGATCCAAAGACAGATAAAAGCAGAAGAGAAATTGATCTTACTGATCATGATGTTGCTGAGATTAAGAGATACAAGTCTTGGTTATCAAGCATGATGCTTCCTGTAAATGAGTTGCCATTTATTCCTACTTTAGATGGTGGTCATTTATTTAAAGATTTTGGAAGATCAACTTTTGTTATTTTTCTAAAATTAGCTGGGTTACCTCATTATCCAATTCATTCTTTGCGACATACCCATGCGACTAACTTAGCCAATACATCTATACCTATAAAAAAATTATCAGATAGGTTAGGGCACTCAGATATTGGCACTACAATGAATATTTATTCTAAGGATAGACTTGGAGAAAATATTTCATATTTAGAAGAAGCTAATGTAAAGAGAGCTAATATCTAAATGATCAGATCATCCACAAATAATTTCATACACCGTTTCATACACATTGCTATTTTTAGTATGATAATTTCTACCGTTGACAAGTTCCTAAAATCGTTATATCTCACAGTACATATTAAGTTGAAGGTATTAAAGAATAGCATTTAGGAGTATAGCTCAATTGGTAGAGCACCGGTCTCCAAAACCGGGGGCTGGGGGTTCGAGTCCCTCTACTCCTGCCATATTTTTTATTTATGTAAAATTTTGACTTAATAAAAAAAAAAGATATATTGACAAACGTTTAGAGAGGATAAATATGTCTAAAACAAGTCCTGCACAATTTGTCAGACAGGTAAGACAAGAAATAAAAAGAATAACTTGGGCTACTAAAAGAGATACCTTGTTTGCTACAATAACAGTATTACTGATGGCTGTTTTAGCGTCTGTATTCTTTTTTTTAGTTGATCTATTGTTATCAAGCATTGTTGAATTTGTATTAGGATTAGGCGCGTAGTTATGAATTATAAATGGTATGTTGTACATGTTTATTCAGGCTCGGAAAAACGAGTTAAGGAAACAATAGAAGAACAGATGAAATCAAAAAACATGGAAGAATTTATAGAAGATATTCTTGTTCCGACTGAAGAAATTCTTGAAATCAGAAAAGGAGCAAAAGTAAAAACTGAAAAAAAATTTTTTCCAGGATACTTATTAATTAAAATGAATATGACAGATGAAAGTTGGCATTTTGTTAAATCTCAGCCCAAAGTTACAAATTTTCTTGGTGCAAAAGGCAAACCTATTGCATTAAGTTCAATTGAAGCTAAAAGATTAATAGAACAAATAACTGAACGAGTTGAAAGACCTAGATCTAATGTGATTTTTGAGATTGGTGAAGAAGTTAGAGTTTCTGATGGACCTTTTCAGAGTTTTAATGGCTTAGTTGAAGAAATAGATGAGGATAAATCACGACTCAAAGTTTCAGTTTCAATTTTTGGTAGATCAACACCTGTTGACTTAGAATTTACACAAGTTGAAAAAATATAAAATATAAGAGAGTTGTTATGGCAAAAAAAATAGATGGATACATCAAGTTAAATATTCCAGCAGGAGCTGCAAATCCATCTCCTCCAGTTGGACCAGCCTTAGGGCAAAGGGGTATAAATATTATGGAGTTTTGTAAAGCATTCAATGCTTCCACTGAAAAATTAGAAAAAAATATGCCAATACCTGTTGTTATAACTGTATTTGTTGACAAATCTTTTTCTTTTGTTACAAAAACACCTCCAGTATCTTATTTTCTTAAGAAAGCTGCTGGTAAAGATAAAGCGTCAAATGAACCGGGAAGAAGTTTTGTTGGTAAAGTTAATTCTCAACAAGTAAGAGAAATTGCTGAGAATAAAATGAAAGACCTAAACGCTGCTGATATTGAGGGCGCAATAAAGATGGTTGTAGGATCTGCTAGATCAATGGGTATTGAAGTTACGGAGTAATTGATGTCTAAAGGTAAATTTTTGGTTGAGGCCCATAAGTCTTATGATGCCTCTAAATTTTATAATTACAGCGATGCAGTAAATATATTATTGAAGAATAAGAGAAGTAAAATTAACGAAACTATAGAAATTTCTTTGAATTTAGGTATTGATCCAAGGCATGCGGATCAAATGGTCAGAGGTACAGTTAACTTACCTAATGGCAGTGGAAAAGAAATTAAGGTAGCAGTATTTGCAAAAGATAAAAATGCAGATGATGCAAAAAAAGAAGGCGCAGATTTTGTTGGAACAGAGGATTTAGTGCAAAAAATTCAAGATGGTTTCTTAGATTTTGATAGAGTAATCGCATCCCCTGATATGATGGGTACTGTAAGCAAAATAGCTAAAATTCTTGGTCCTAAGGGATTAATGCCAAACCCCAAAATGGGAACTGTTACACCAAACGTTGGCGAAGCTGTTAAATTAGTCAAGTCTGGACAAGTTCAATTTAAAGCTGAAAAGAATGGAATTGTTCAGGCAGGTATTGCAAAATCTAGTTTTGATGCTAAAAACATAATTGAAAATATAAATACATTTGTAGATACTATAAAAAAATCTAAACCATCTGGAGCTAAAGGAACATTTATAAAAAAAATCTCACTCTCATCAACTATGGGTGTTAGTGTAAATTGTGAAATAAACTAAACCTGTCCAAGACTGTAGGTTATTTACGTAATTCCTGCATAGACAAATAAGGGCAGGCCTACTTAAATATGGAGGCCTTAATTGAATAGGAAGCAAAAAGAAGAATTGGTTAAAAGTTTACATAAAACTTTCTTGAATTCACAATCAATAATAGTGACTCACATAAGCGGTTTGACAGTATCAGAAACTACAAATCTGAGATCAAACATGAGAGATGCTAATTGTAAATTCAAGGTAACAAAAAATAAAATAGTCAAACTTGCACTTAAAAAAACTAAATTTGAACATTTAGATAGTCTTTTTACAGGCCCAACCGCTATAGGTTCCTCTGAAGATCCAATATCACCTGCCAAAGTTTTAGTTAATTTTACAAAAGAAACAGAAAAAATTAAAATTATAGGTGGTGGTGTTGAGACGAAATCACTTTCAATTGAGGAAATTACTAATTTAGCATCTTTGCCAAGTTTAGATGAGGTAAGATCCAAGCTTATTGGGTTACTCAAGGCAGGTCCTACAAAGCTTGTAAGAACAATAAAAGAGCCGTCGTCAAAAATGGTTCGAATTTTAGCAAAAAAAAATAATTAAATCATTACAAGGAGAAGAAAATGGCTGATTTACAAAAAATTGCTGAGGATTTAAGTTCATTGTCTGTTATTGAAGCAGCTGAACTTTCAAAAATATTAGAAGAAAAATGGGGTGTCAGTGCCGCAGCAGCTGCCCCAGTGGCAACATCTGGTTCTGGAGGTAGTGATACCGCTCCAGCTGCAGATGCTAAAACAGAATTTGATGTTCATTTAACTGCTGCAGGGGCTCAGAAAATTAATGTTATTAAAGAAGTAAGAACTATTACTGGACTTGGACTAAAAGAAGCTAAGGACTTAGTTGAAGGTGCACCTAAAGTTGTTAAAGAAGGTGTTGCAGAGGCTGAAGCTAATGATATTAAAGCAAAGCTCGAGGCTGCAGGTGCTACTGCAGAGTTGAAATAGTTAAATAATCATTTTTGCAACCATAACAACTTTATATAAGGAAATTTATGCAACCTCAAACAAGTACTTTACTAAATAGAAGAAGAATTAGAAGATCATTTGGAAAGATTTCAGAAGCTGTGAAGATGCCGAACTTAATTGAAGTTCAAAGGCATTCATATGACCAATATCTGCAGATGTATATTAAGCCTGAAGAAAGATCAAAAGAGGGTCTTCAAGAAGTTTTTCTTTCGATTTTCCCAATAAAAGACTTTTCAGGCAAGTCAATGTTAGAGTTTGTATCATATAGTCTCGAAGAGCCAAAATATGATGTAGAAGAATGTCAACAAAGAGGGTTGACTTATGCATCAGGATTAAGAGTTACGCTAAGACTTGTAGTTTGGGATGTTGACGAAGATTCGGGAACTCGTTCAATAAGAGATATGAAAGAGCAGGATGTTTATTTAGGTGAAATGCCATTGATGACACCTAATGGTACATTTGTAGTTAATGGGGTTGAAAGAGTAATTGTTTCACAAATGCACAGATCTCCTGGTGTTTTTTTTGATCATGACAAAGGAAAAACTCATGCTTCTGGTAAATTTCTATTTGCAGCTAGAGTTATTCCTTACAGAGGTTCATGGCTTGACTTTGAGTTTGACCCCAAAGATGTAATTAATGTAAGGATTGATAGAAGAAGGAAAATTCCTTGTAGTACATTACTTATGGCACTGCCAAGTAAAGAAACTGAAGATTATATAAATTCGTGTAAAGATAAAAATGTTCTACCTGAAAGATCAAAAATGTTTGGTATGACAAAAGAAGAGATTTTAAATTTTTTCTATGCTTCTCAGTCATTTAGATTAAAAGATGTTGGTTGGGTGTCAGAATTTAATCAAGATAAATTAAAAAATACAAAACTTAAGTTTAATCTAATTAACGCTGATGATGGTACTGTTGTAGCAACTCCTGAAGATAAATTAACGCCAAGGTTTTTAAAAAAATTAGAAGAAAAAGGCTTAAAATCCATTCTTATAAAAGATGATGAGTTATTTGGAAGTTATCTTGCAGAGGATATTATTAATCTTTCTTCTGGAGAAGTTTTATTTGAAGCAGGAGATTTAGTTGATAAAGAGCTATTGTCATCAATTAAAAAACTGAAGATTAAAGATATTAATATATTATCGGTTGATAGTAACACAGTTGGCCCATGGATGTTAAATACAATCCAAAATGATAAAAATTTCACTAGAGAAGAGGCCTTAGTTGATATCTATCGTGTGATGAGGCCTGGCGAACCACCAGCATATGAGAGTGCTGAAGCATTATTTGAGAATTTATTTTTTGATGAAGAAAGATATGATTTATCTGCTGTAGGTCGAGTTAAAATGTCAGCTAGGTTAAACTTAGATGTAGATGATAGTGTTAGAACCTTAAGAAAAATTGATATTTTGTCAATACTTAAAGTTTTAGTTGATTTAAAAGATGGTTACGGAGAAATAGATGATATAGATCATTTAGGGAACAGAAGAGTTCGTTCAGTTGGTGAGTTGTTAGAAAATCAATATCGCGTTGGGTTATTGAGAATGGAAAGAGCTATTAGAGAAAGAATGAGTTCAGCAAATGAAATTGAGAATTTAATGCCTCAAGATTTAATTAATGCTAAACCAGCAGCCGCGTCAATAAGAGAGTTTTTTGGTTCAAGTCAGTTATCCCAGTTTATGGATCAAACTAACCCACTTTCAGAAATCACTCATAAAAGAAGAGTTTCGGCATTAGGGCCTGGAGGTTTGACCCGAGAAAGAGCTGGTTTTGAAGTAAGAGATGTTCATCCAACGCATTATGGAAGAATATGTCCAATTGAAACTCCCGAAGGACCCAATATTGGATTGATAAATTCGTTAGCTACTTTTGCCCAGGTCAACAAATATGGTTTTATAGAGACTCCTTATAGAGAAGTAAAAGATGGCATTGTTACTGAAAAAGTCTTGTATGTTTCAGCCATAGAAGAAGGAAGATTTACAATTGCACAAGCAAATGCGCAATTAGATGAAAAGGGTGTTTTTACTGGTGAGCTAATCCCAGTACGTAAAGATGGCGAAATTGGTTTGGCTAGACCTGAAGATATTGAATTAATGGATGTATCTCCAAAACAACTTGTTTCTGTAGCTTCAGCAATGATCCCTTTTTTGGAGAATGATGACGCCAATAGAGCTCTGATGGGATCCAATATGCAACGCCAAGCTGTTCCACTAATTAAAGCAGAAAGTCCTTTGGTTGGTACTGGAATAGAGGCAACTGTTGCACGTGATTCAGGAGTAACAATTGTTGCTAGAAGAAAAGGGGTTGTTGATCAGGTTGATGCTACAAGAATTGTAATTAAAGCAATAACTTCTGATACCAACGATGTATCTCCTGTGGATATTTACTCACTCATGAAATTTCAAAGAAGTAATCAAAATACTTGTATAAACCAAAGGCCACTGGTGCAAGTAGGTGATATTGTAAACGTGGGTGATATTATAGCTGATGGTCCTTCTACCGAAGATGGAGAGTTAGGTTTAGGGAAAAATGTTTTAGTCGCATTTATGCCTTGGAATGGCTATAATTTTGAAGATTCTATATTAGTTTCTGAACGAGTAGTTAGAGATGATGTGTTTTCTTCAATACATATTGAGGAATTTGAGGTAATGGCTCGCGACACAAAATTGGGTCAAGAAGAAATTACCAGAGATATACCTAATGTTGGAGAAGAGGCTCTTAGGAACTTAGATGAAGCAGGTATGATATATATAGGAGCTGAAGTTAAACCGGGAGATATTTTGGTTGGAAAAGTAACTCCAAAAGGTGAAAGCCCAATTACACCAGAAGAGAAGTTATTAAGAGCTATTTTTGGTGAAAAAGCATCAGATGTAAGGGATAGCTCATTAAAAGTTCCGCCAGGAGTGTCAGGTACTGTTGTAGATGTAAGAATATTCTCTAGAAGAGGGATTGAAAAAGACGAAAGATCAAGAGCTATTGAGAGGTTTGAAATTGATAAATTTTCAAAAGACAGAGATGATGAGAAGTTAATAATTGAAAAAGGTTTTTATGGTAAGTTAAGGGAACTTTTAGAAAACCAAAAAGCAATTAAATCAAATTTGACTTTAAAAAAAGGCTCTATGATAACAGCAAAGCAATTATCTGAATTAAAGAATAAGGACTTGTTATTAATTACCGTTGAGGATGAAAAGATTCAAGATCAAATAATTAAACTTGTTAGTCATTTTGAGACAGTTACAGCCAATATTGAGAATAAATTTAGTGATAGAGTTGATAAATTACAAAGAGGTGATGAGTTGCTTCCTGGCGTAATGAAGATGGTAAAAGTTTTTATCGCTGTTAAAAGAAAACTGCAATCTGGTGATAAAATGGCTGGAAGGCACGGAAATAAAGGTGTTATATCTAAAATTTTACCACTTGAAGATATGCCTCATCTAAAAGATGGGACACCTGTAGATGTTGTTTTGAATCCTCTAGGAGTGCCATCAAGAATGAATGTAGGCCAAATCTTGGAAACTCATCTAGGATGGGCTGCTTACGGTATAGGTAAAAAAATTTCAAAAATGTTAGACATCTATAATAAAGATGAAAAAAAAAGTGATATAAAAAATTATCTAAAAGATGTTTATGGGTCTAAGTTTGATCAAAATTTTAAAACTATGAGTGATGAAGATATTATCCAACATGCTAATAACTTAAAACGTGGACTTCCTATGGCAACTCCTGTTTTCGATGGTGCTAATGAAGGAGATGTTAGCAAAATGCTTGAATTAGCTGGTTTAGATAAGTCAGGCCAAATAGAGTTAATAGATGGTCGAACTGGTGAGTATTTTGATAGAAAAGTCACGGTTGGATATATTTACATGTTAAAGCTTCATCACTTAGTTGATGATAAAATACATGCTAGATCTATAGGACCTTATTCTCTAGTTACTCAACAGCCATTAGGTGGTAAAGCTCAATTTGGAGGACAAAGATTTGGAGAAATGGAGGTTTGGGCTTTAGAAGCTTATGGTGCTGCATATACATTGCAAGAAATGCTTACAGTTAAATCTGACGATGTATCAGGTCGAACTAAAGTATATGAAGCAATTATAAGAGGTGATGATGATTTTGAAGCTGGTATACCAGAATCATTTAACGTTTTAGTAAAAGAGTTAAAATCTCTAGGTTTGAATGTAAATTTAGAAATTTCTGAATAAATATTGGAGAATAAAATGAATGAATTGGTTAATCCTTTTGGACAAATAGATCATAGTCAGTCTTTTGATAAGATTGGAATTTCCATAGCTTCTTCG
>QCNM01000028.1 GCA_003210115.1 SAR116 cluster bacterium AG-426-A06
TGATGCGGGCAGATTTACAGTCTGCTGCCTTTAACCACTCGGCCACCCCACCAATTTCAATTCTAAATACTTTCATAATGTTATATTGCCATTAAAAAAGGTTTGATCAAATGTCAACAATAAAGTAAAAAAAAAGCCACTTATCTTGAATACAAAATGACTATAAAACAAATCAAAAAATTAAATAAATTTAATATTCCCGACAATGCTATTAACATATATGGAAATCATCCAGCTAAATCAGCATTATTAAGTTCAAATCGAAGTTGTTATCTTCTTTGTACAACAGAAAAAAAATTTAATTATTGGAATAATTTTGTAATAAGCAATAAGGTCAATATTGAGATTTTTTCACTAGAAACATTTGAACTCGATAATATTAGTAATTCTAATAATCATCAAGGCATAGTTGTATTTGCCAGCAAAATAATTAAAAAAAAATTATCTGCATATCTAAAAAAATTATCTTCAAAAAAAACAAGAATTTTAATTTTAGATCAATTAACTGATCCTCAAAATGTAGGATCTATCATAAGATCAGCATTTGCTTTTAATTTTGATGCTGTATGCCTACTAAAGAATAACTCACCTGTTGAAACACCCTCTTTGATAAAAGCCTCAGCAGGAGAAATAGAAAAAATTCAAATTTTAGAAATTGGAAATTTGGTTCAAGAAATAAAGATTTTAAAAAAACAGAATTTTTTTATTTACGGTTTGGATGGACAAGGTAAAAAAAAGATCGAAGAAATTGATAAGACTGATGATCGAATTGCACTAATTATTGGCGCAGAGGGAAAAGGCCTCAGACACCTAACAAAAGAAAATGTAGATGAAATTATAAAAATTGATATTAACTCTAAATGTAATTCCTTAAATGCATCTAATGCTGCAGCTGTAGCAATGTACGAAATATCTAAAAATTAACTTTTAATATAGCTTGATAGATATCTAATTTTATTATAAAAAAAAATTGTGCCGGCGTAGCTCAGTTGGTAGAGCAGTTGATTTGTAATCATCAGGTCCGCGGTTCGAGTCCGTGTGCCGGCACCATTTTAGCATCATAAATCATTTTTTTATGTTTTATATTAGCTTCAACAAATTCTTTTCCAACTTCAACAAAACCAAATTTTTTGTAAAAATCTTTTGCTTCAATTTGGCTATTTAAAATCAATTTGTTCATTTTACTTAGTTTTAAATAATTTTTTAAAATTTTTTTAATAATTGCTTTGCCTACACCTTTTTTTCTATATTCCTTCAAAACAGCCATTCGTTCAATTTTATATGTTCCTTTTGTTTGCTCTCTAACTCTTGCTGTACCAATTGGAACCTCATTAATTTTAGCTAAATAGTGATCGCAAAATTGATCTAACCCATCAAATTCAATTTTTTTTGAAACTTTTTGTTCGTCACAAAATACTAAGTTTCTAATTTCAAATGCTTTTTTTTTATCAGACTGATCCTTAATATTTTTTACAAAAATTATTGGCATATTTACGTATTCTCAACCTTATGTGTTCTTATGAACGCAAATATACCACTACCTATAATTAAAATTCCACCCAAAAAAAGATTTAGAGTTAGAAGATCATTAAAAAACCAAATTCCAATAATTGAAGCAAATAATAATTGTAAGTAAATAAAAGGCTGTAAAATACTAGCTTGAGCTGTTTCAAGTGCTTTTATAAATAAAAAATGTCCACATGTACTTAAAAAGCAAAGTAATAAAAACCAAGGGATATCTCTTAAAATTAATAATTCGAAAAAAAACGGACCTATCACACTCATTACTATTCCACCTACTATAGCGACCCAAAAAAAACTTGTTTCAGAATTATCATAAGCAGAAATATTACGAGTTAAAATTGAATAAATAGCTAATAAAAAAGCAAGAAGTAATGGCCATACCATATTAAAGTTAAAACTCATCGATATTGGATTTAATATTATTATGATACCCAAAAAACCAATGAATACAGCACACCATCTTCTCCATCCTATTTTTTCATTAAGAAAATAATATGAAAGCGGAAGAACTAAAAGTGGATAGATTGCAATAATAGTATGTGCGGCTACTAATCCTAGAACGGTGAATGAGTATACACCAATGCAGACACATGAAATTAATAAAATTCCTCTAATAATTTGTATTAATGGTTTTTTCGAAAAAGAGACCTGTTTTATGCCACCTTTTTTTATTGAATAAATTAAAACAAATAGAACCAAAACCCAACTCCTGTACATATTAATGATAAAAACGTTATATTCCTCTGCTAAATATCTCGAGACACCATCCATAATGCCAAAGCATAATGTTGCTAAGATCATTAATATGATACCTAATTTAATTTCATTCTTCATAATTTGAAATTTACATGTAGACTAATTACTAAATTCACAATGTATATTATTAATGGACTTAAAGAAATTTAAAATTGTAGATTCTCACCATCATTTGTGGGACTTATCAATGAAAAAACATCCTTGGCTTTGTGAAAGGCCACTAATTAATTTTCGTTATGGTAATTATGAACAAATCTGTAAAAATTTTCTTGTTGGTGACTACATGAAAGTTTCTGATAATTATAATGTTTTCAAAACAATTCATATGGAAGCTGAATGGGATAGGAGAGATCCAATTGGAGAAATAATTTGGCTGGAAAAAATTCATAAGGAATTTGGCTTTCCTAATGGAGCTGTCGGACAAATTTGGCTACATGAAAATAATTCAGAATTAATATTAAAAGAATATTATAAGCATCCTATTGTTAAAAGTGTTCGACAGAAACCTAATTACGATGATTTTAAAAAACCTATTATAAAACTTAGTGACGAAGTCTTCCGATTAGGTTTTAGCAAGCTTGCAAAATATAATCTTCATTTTGATTTACAAATACCATGGAAGTATCTAATAGACGCTAAATTATTAGCAGATGATTTTCCTCATACACTTATTATTCTTAATCATGCAGGACTCCCATATGACAGATCAATAGAAGGACTAAAAAGTTGGAGGAGTGCAATAAATATTATCAGCCAATGTCCAAATGTTGTTGTTAAAATATCAGGCATTGGTGTTCCAAATTCAACTTGGGACAAATACAACAATGAAGGTATTATAAATTACTTAATTGATAAATTTGGTGCAGATAGATGTATGTTTGGTTCTAATTTTCCTGTGGATAGCTTATGCGCTTCTTACGACCAAATTGTTGAAACATTATTTGAATGTATTAGTAGTTTAACCAAAACTGAAATAAACAATATATTTTATAGTAATGCTTTAAAATTCTATAAACCTTTGTAATTATTTTAAAGGTAAAATTGTTGTACTTTTGAGCTCTTGCAAAGATATAGCAGATGACATGGAATTAAATTCAATATTTTTAATCAAAACCTGTTGAAATTCATCATATTCCTCAATACTTCCTGCTACAATTTTAGTAATATAATCTGCTTGAGAGCCTGTTATCCGATGAGCCTCTAGAATATTTTTATATTTTTTTAAAATTTCACTAAACTTTTTCATCCAATCTGAGTTATGATTTCTTACTGTAATCATCAAAAACACTGTTACAGGTAAGTTAACTTTTCTTTTGTTAATTAACGTTACTTTTTTTTCAATAACCCCATCTTCTTCAAGTTTTCTAATTCTATTCCAGCATGGAGTTTTTGACAAACCTACTCTTTTTGAAATTTCTGAAAGAGGTAAATCTGCTTGACGTTGAAGAATAAATATTATTTTTTTATCAATATAATCCATCTATTATTTTTTAAAAATTAAGAAAATTTTTCTAATATTATTAATAATAACAAAAAATTTTCTAAAATTAAACATATTTTTTCATTTTTTAAGAAAATTATTATATTATTAAGGAGATGAAGATGAAACAATTGAATATATAATAATTATTGGAAAAAATTAATTAAAACAATTGTAATTCATTATTTACTTGAGAATTTAAATCATGAACTACAATACCTCCACTTACTGGAAATATGTTTGTATATGAACCAATTACAACATAATGAGTGACAAATAAATAAGGTCCCTGTTTTTTATCTAAGGAAGAGATTAAATCTTTTAAATCTTTTAAGACTTCCTTTTTATTTGCATAATTTTGGTAAAATGAGTTAAGGCCAGAATGTAGTTCGTATTTTTTTAAGCCCATTGATTTCACTGTTTCATAACATCTACACCAATAACTTGAATATACTTTAGTGAATTTAATATCATATTTCTTAAATTCGTTTGAAATCTTTCTAGCTTGATAGATACCATCATTACTCAAATTTCTTTGAGTAGAACAATCATCTAATTTAAAGTTTTCAGGATCTCCATTTCCAGGTGCCAAAGCATGTCTCATAAAAAAAACTTTAGAATTTAGATTATGAATCTCATTCAATCTTAATTCTTGAGCATTTAAAGAATTAAAAAAATTAACTATTGAAACAAAAATTAGTAATATAAAAAGCTTCATTTTTTTCATTTAAAATAAATTCAATCTAAAGTCTATTTATTACTTATAATAGACTTAAAACCACATATAACTAAAATCAAAATAAAATTTTTCTAAAGCATAGGTATATTAATTTAATATTAAGTATATTTGATCATCATAGTGATAAACTAAATAATTCATGAAGACCTAAAAACCTGCCATACATCAGACCTAAACAAATAATAATGAAAATAATTATAAAAATTCTTTTTTGCATTTAATAGCTATTCACTTCTAAAACTTCAATTGATTCTTCTCCATATTTTACATCTTTACTGTGATAATCACTTGGAAGAGGAACTAATTTTTCAGGTGGAATTCCATCAACCCATAAAAGAAAATTAATTTCTACATTTTCTTTCGTGTCAAACGGCAATTTATTTTTTATTTCAAAATTATCATCAAATTTTATTTTATTCTCTTTAATCTCCCTGAATGATTTACCCTCTTTATCTAACCCGTAAAAAGTAACTTCAAATCTTACAATCCACTCATTAGTCTTTCTCATGATTTAACCAATTTTGTATTTCATTTTTATATTCAGGAAAATAATTTTGAATAATTTCTAAATTAAAATTTGAAAGTATTGACGTGTTATTCTCACGTTCTAATAAAAATTTAAAACTAAATAAGATTAGTTCTTCTTTTGATTTAAAGCCCTTTGTCATTTCATTATGGATATCATCATTAAGTGTAACTATGTGATTTGAATTTATTGAACTTTCAATAGAAACAGCAAATGTATTATTATCATTCTTTTTAATTAATATTTCCAAAGTTTTTCTACTTTATCAATTTTCAAAAACTTAGAATCTTCATATTGATTTAAGATCATTTTTTTTGCTGCGTCTTCGTCTTCAGCATGCACTATTAAAGAGTTATAATCCTTTTCTTTTGTTCCATCTTTATGATGGTACTCTAAATGAAATTTAACTTTAAAATCAGTTTTCCAATTGTTCATAATATATAAGAATAGGAGATTACAAAAATTTAACTTAGTTTATAATTATACTTAACAATTAAAAAATTATGAATAAAAAAACTATAAAAGTTCTTGTTCCCGCTGGTGCATTAGGAATACCGTTTGATAAAAATGCTTTAATAAATGGCATTAAGCAGAAACCAGATTTAATCGCCATTGATGGTGGATCAACTGATAGTGGTCCATATTACCTAGGAAGTGGGGAAAGCAAATATTCCTATAGCGCAACAAAAAGAGATTGGAGTATTTTAATGGAAATGCGCGCAAAAGCTAAAGTTCCATTATTAATAGGAACAGCAGGGACGTGTGGCACTAAAACTTCTGTTGAATGGATGTTAAAAATAACAAAGGAAATTGCAAAAGAAAATAAAGAAAAACTTAAGATTGTAACTTTGAAAACAGATTTATCTAATAAATTTGTATTGGAAAAATATAAAACTGGAAAAATCAAACCTTTAGAAGGTGCTCCAAAAATTAATGAAGATATAATAAATAATTGTACTAATATAGTTGCTCTTGCTGGTGTTGAACAAATACAAAAAGCTATAAATACAAACGCAGATATAATTATTTCTGGTCGTTCGACAGATACAGCTATAATTGCGTCATTGCCAATCAATCATGGTTTAAATATAGCCTCAGCATGGCATGGAGCAAAAATTGCAGAATGTGGTGCTCTTGCAACAAACAACCCAAACTCTGGAGTAGTCTTATTAGAATTTGACCACAATGGTTTTACAATAACACCAATGTGTAAAAATACTAAAGCCACCCCGCAAACTGTATTTGCTCATATGCTTTATGAAAATGCAGATCCGTATATTTTGTTTGAGCCGGGTGGTTATTTAGATGTAAGCAATGCTAAATATAAAAAACATAAAAAAAACAGTGTAAGGGTAGAAGGTAGTAAATGGTACAACAAAAAACCTTACACACTTAAAATAGAAGGGGCAAGATTAGTTGGCTTTCAAACAATATCAATCGTATTAATTAGAGATCCTAATTATATTGAAAGCATTGATAAGTGGATAGATAAGCTTAAGAACTCTTTCTACAGAAAAATTAAAAATAGTATTTTAGTTGATGTTCAATTAGAATTAAGAAAAATTGGTAGAGATGCAACACTTGGAAATTTAGAGCCAATATCAATTGATATTAATGAAGTAGCAGTAATGGCGATTTTTACAGCAAACAACCAAGAAAAAGCAAATGATTCAGCTAAATTACTAAATCCTGATTTATTGCATTTGGCACTAACAAAAAATGAGCCAATGCCTACTTTTGCATTTCCATTTTCACCTCCAGAAATCGATAAAGGACCACTATTTGAATTTTGTTTCCATCATGTAATTGAAATTGATAATCCAAAGGAATTTTTTCAATTACAATTTCATAAAACCTAAAATGAAAACCTTATCTAAAATTACAAAACATATTCGTTCTAAAAATGCTGGTCCATTTTGGGTGACAGTTGATCTTTTTTTTAAAGATAAGGATAGTTTTTTTTATGCTTGTAAAAATATATCAAATGAAGAAGTTTCAAATATTTTAAAAATCAAAAGAAATCATTTGAAAAGATTTGATATTGAAAATTTAAAAGTAATAAAATTTAGCTTTCCAAGAAAAAATATTCAAGGTTCTAGATTAGATAGAGATATGCACGGTGCGTCATTTGCAATTTTATTTGAAAAACTGTCGGTATAAATGATTATTAATAGATTAGTCAAAAGTTGATTTTCTGTATACAAAACTTAAAAAATTTATACTAATATATTATTAATGGTTATTATTGATCGAAGTTAAAAAAATTAATTACTAAAAATGAAAAAAATAAGTACAAATAAAATTTCATCCTTTAAAGATGAACTTCATGCAAGACCATATATAAAATTAGAGAATAATTTAAGAACTTTTCATTTTGCATATTTAATTAAAGATAATGATGAAAACAAAGCTTGGAATTATCTTGATAAATTTTTAAGAAAATTAAACTTTCAAGGTCTACCTAACAAAGCATCCAAATTTTGGGTGGCTGAAGGCAAAGATCTTACAATAAGATATGAGTGTCATACAGAATTTATTTCTTTAACACTAATTTACCCTAACAAAATTGAAATAAATAAAGATAAAACGAACTTGTTTGACATAAAGTTTTTAAACATACTTCCAATTAATTTTTTAAAAAATTTTCCTGGTCAACATTTCCTTTCATCATGGATTGAAATGGCACCATCAAGTCATAATTTCAAACCTATAGAAATTGAAAAATTTTTTTATCATGATAATTTTGCTGGATCTAATGTTGCAGAAGATGGTGCTAATGTTTTCATGTCTTTTAAATCTGATAGAACAGATTTTTTAGGGACTGGGTTTAGAAGAGTATTTATTCAAAATAAAGCTCTGAGAACTAGAAGAACAGGACGATTACTGCAAAGAATTGTTGAATTGGAAACTTATCAAGTTCTGTCTTTACTTGGTTTAACACAAGTCAGAGATGAAAGTTTTAATTTAAGTGAATTAGAACAACAAATAACAGAAATTACCAAATCCGTTTCTCAAACAGCAAAAAAAAATTTAGATAAAAAATCAATTACTTATCCTGATTATCAAAAAGATTTAAATGAATTATCATATGTTGTTGCAAAGATTGAAGAAATATCCTCTTCTACTAATTACCGTTTATCAGCAACTTTTGCATATTATAAATTAGTTGAACAAAGAGTTAAAGATTTAAGAGAGATAAGGCTAGATTCTTTCCAAACTAATGACGAATTTTTAAGCCGAAGACTTCAACCTGCCATTAGAACTTGCGAAGCATTTTCAAGAAGATTGGAATCACTAGCAAATAGAGCTCAAAGAGCTGATAATCTGGTTAGAACCCAAATTGAAATGGGAGTTCAAATACAAAATAAAAATTTACTTGAATCTATGGAAGTAAGAGCAAGAGCACAACTTAGATTACAAGAAACAGTAGAGTCTTTGTCAATAATTGCGATGACATATTATATAATTGGATTAATAAGCACTTTAATAGACCCACTAAATTTTAAGAAATTCTTTGTTAGCAAAGATATCTTTTTAGCAATCTGTGTTCCAATTATTTTAATCATTATTTGGTTTATTGCAAAGATGGTTAGAAAGAAAATTAATAAAATAAAATAAAAAAAGGCAAGATTTCTCCTGCCTTTTAATCAATTAATTATGAAAACATATCGGATGTTATACCTTCATACCATCCTATAGATTCTTCATAAGTAGCTTTTCTAAGATCACTACTTTCACCAGTCTTAGAGATGAATTTACTTGTGACATCAATTTTTTCAGCTCCGGCCTTATAACTTGCTCCGACTTTGACACCGTCATTTGTAGCTACTAAAGACCAACAAGTATTAGAGTATCTTGCAGGGAAAACCTTACTTCCTGTCAAACTTCCTCTTATATGATTAGCAGCAACCTTTGCTTGACTATTAGCTGAAAAACCAGACTTAGGCATTGATTTTGCAATAGAAGCATCACCTAAAACATATATGTTTTCATCAGCTTGTGATTGCATTGACCCTGCTACTATAGGACACCAATCTCCTTTGTTAATACCTGCAGTCATAGCAATTGCTCCTGCTTGTTGTGCAGGAACAACAGATGCTGCATCTGCCTTAAATGTATCTAAATCAGTTTCAAATTCCATGGTAGCGGCATTTATATTTTTTAATCCACCATGAGTGTCAACTCCAATCCATTCTATCATTCCAGGGTAATGTTTTTGCCAAGCTTCTTGAAAAAGACCCATTTTTGAAAATTTTTTCTTTGGATCTAAAACAACAATTTTTGCAGTAGGATTTGATTTTTTAAATTGATGAGCAATCATTGAAACTCTTTCATAGGGTCCTGGTGGACAACGATATGGATTTGGTGGTGGTACCATAACAAATGTTCCACCCTTTTTCATGCCTTTGACTTTGTTCTTTAACAATTGAACTTGAGTTCCTGATTTCCAAGCATGTGGCATTTTGGATTGAACATCTGTGGAATAGCCATTAATAGAATCAAATTTAAGATCAATTCCTGGAGAAACAACTAGTTTATCATATGATACACTTCCACCAGACCCTAAATTTACTTTTTTAGCTGCAGGATCAACTGATTTTGCCCATTCATGAACTACGTTGACACCTCTATTAACAGCAAGTCCGTAATAATTGTGACCGATGGATCCATAATTTCGGAAATCACCAAGATACAAATTAGAAAAAAAACAAGTATAATATCTTTTTGATGCTTCAATTAAGGTTACATCTACTTTCCCTTTAGAATCTTTTGCAATATATTTAGCAGCAGTTGCTCCACCAGCGCCACCACCAATTACAACGACTCTTGGCAAAGCACCAAAAGCAATTGACGGCATTGAAAGTGCGGTAGCAGACAAAGAAGCTATTTTTACAAAAGAACGTCTTGTATATTTCGACATTTAAACTCCTCCCCATAGTTTATTTACTATACCTAGTAAGGTATTATTTAAATGATATCAGCTTACATTGTATTGTAAATTAAAAAAAATGATTATTATTTTAAACTATTAAAATATAGAGCTAAAGATGCAATTTGTTCGTTATCTAACCTGCCAGCAATCATTTGCATTACAGGATTTTCCATTTCTTTGTTTTTATAGGCTAACATTACAGTTAAAAAAACTTCTTTATCGTATCCATTAATTGAGGGTATCGCTTTATCAGAGTTTGCTTTATGACAAGTAACACATTCACCAGCAAGATGTTGTCCGTATTCCTTATCACCTAATGCAAGCATCTTTTCATCAGAATATGACGTGTTAGTTATAAAAATTAATGTAGATATAAATAGTAGAAATTTCATTTTATAATTTAACCTTAAAATAAAATGTTATGTCAATTCTTTAATTTCATAAGTGTTTACAAAATTTCACATGCCTAATATTTTTATATTATTTTTATTTTTTGGTCTTACCAATTTTGATTTACTTATGTAACTTTCTAGTAAGTTAAAAATTTTAGGACCCTTAACATTAGGATTTATAGACCCCCATCCTCCAACAATATAATTTTTATTTGATTCAAGAAGATCTCCAGTAGATATTAATTCAATATCATTAATTCTATTACCCATTTTATTTTTTGGACTGCATGTATATCTTAAGCCTCCAACCCTAACCATATCACCCCCTTGTTGAAAAAATGGATCAGTATTGAAAATATTATCACATACATCTTCAAGTATATCTTTAATCATCTTTCCAGACATTTCCATTCTATAGACTTCAGGATAATTCATTGAGGTTTGAGAATACATATCATCAATGGTAATATTTTGACCAGGTAATAATGTAGTGCCCCATCTAAAGCCTGGACTGAATGATATTTCCGTATCTCTTTCAATCATAATAGCATCACAAATCACATCATCCCAAGTGCCATTGAAATTACCTCTTCTATATAAAAGAGTATCCGCTTTTCCTAATACTCTATTACATTCTTGTTCATAGGGTTGTCTTAATTTATTTATATGTTCTGTCATTTCTGGGTCTGGATTTATAACATCTGAAAATATTGGAATCAATTTTGAAGCATAATCGACGACTTTACCTTTTTTTATATCCAGATCTATTCTACCAATGTATTTTCCATGTGAACCAGAAGACAAAAGCAAAGTATTATTTATATTAATAGCTTCAGGAATTGCATCATGGGTATGTCCAGTTAAGATAACATCTAGATCTTCTAAAGTTGATGCAAGCTTTTGATCAACATCAAAGCCATTATGTGATAATAATACGACAACTTCAGCCCCTTTTTTCTTAGCTTTATTTATATTTTTTTGAATAACCTCTGGCCTTATTCCAAATGACCAGCCTTCTACCATGTATTTAGGGTTTGCAATTGGTGTGTATGGAAAATGTTGACCAATTACTGCTATATTTACACCACCTCTTTCAAAAAATTTTATTGCCTCGAAAACTGGTTCATCCCATTCCGTATCAAAAACATTACCTCCTAAAAAAGGATATTTCATCTCGTCTAGGAGTTCAGCAAGCCGGCCTTTACCAAATGTAAATTCCCAATGGCCTACCATAGCATCTGGCCTAAGTAGGTTCATAGCTGACACCATATCAGCACCTTGAGTTTTCAATGAAGTGTATGAACCTTGCCATGTATCGCCACCATCCAAAAGTAAAACTTTATTATCTCCACGTTCTGCTCTAATTTGTTTTATTATGTTTGAGGTTCGGTCTAGACCACCAAGTTTTCCATATTCCCTAGCTAAATTGACATAATCTACCATAGTATGGGCATAAGCTAATGGCGAATTTGGTTTAATATTAAAATGTTTTAAAAATTCATTTCCAACAAGATGGGGTGGAATTCCTTCAAAATCACCTACACCATAATTTTCTGATGGAGGCCTAAAATAAACAGGCTTTAATTGACCATGTAAATCAGTTATGTGTAAAAGAGTAACTTGTCCTTTTGAATCAAATTGCAATAATTCATTTTGAGAGAGTGATTGTTTTGCTGCTATAGAACTAAAAGAACGAGAACCTATTATTGCAGAAGTTATCGCAGCTAATTGCAAAAATTCCCTTCTTGATTTCATAAAATTTTCATAAAAAACTAAATGTTATTTAAGACTTCTCATCTTCAGGTGTCACATCTATATCTCTGGCCTTACCAATAATTTTTGTAGGAGTATTACAATTTTTCATACATGGATTTCCATTTAAGTTTTTAACATCAGGTCTTGGATCAGGTAATAAAAAACCGTTTCTGTTAGGCATTTTAATTTTTCCTATATTTTCGTTAGATAATATAAAATCTTCATCAATAATATCATTCATATTTAATAAATAGGCCACAATTTTATATGTCTCATCATAAGTTAAACTTTGAGCCTCTCCAAAGGGCATTGATCTGTAAACATAATCATAAATTGTAGAAGCATAAGGCCAATAACTTCCTGTTGTCTTCACTGGGTCGTGTGAACTTAAAGTTCCTGATCCACCAACTAATTCAGGCCATCTGTCAATACCCTCACCAAAATCACCATGACAAGAAGCACATCTTTCTGCATAAACTTCTTCGCCAGAGAGCGCATCACCACTTCCTTTGGGAGCACCTAATCCATCTGGCCTTATGTCAATATCCCATCCAGCAACTTCTTGTTTTGTAGCAATTTTACCAATATTAAATTTTCTTGTTTCAGAAAACGATGATATAGAAAAAAAAATAGATAATAGTGAAAATATAATATATCTACCCAAGTCTAACATTATCCACCTTACCATTTTTTGATATTAACCATGTTGCAATAGAATTATTATGGTAAATGGAATTTACCCCTCTAATATTTTGAAGTTCTTTAATTGTTGGCTGAACATAATTGGTTTCATCAATTGCACGAGATTGTAAAAGCATCTCTTCACCGTTCCATTCAAATGGAATGGTGAATCTTGTTAAAGACTTTTCTAAAACTGGACTGTGTAATTGAGCAGTTTTCCAATTTTTTCCACCATCTAAAGAAACATCAACTCTTTTTATTTTACCTCTTCCAGACCAAGCTAAACCTCTAATTTGGTGAATACCTTTTTGTAATACTGGTTTTTCAGGACAAGGTGATGTAATTACTGATTTTGCATCCATTACCCATGTAAACATTCTTGCCTTCCCATCAGATAATAAGTCAGTATATTTAGAAGTTTCTTCCCTTGTCATATATGGTTTGTCTCCAAACTCTATTCTACGGAGCCATTTTACCCACATATTTCCTTCCCAACCAGGAACTACTAATCTTATAGGATAACCTTGTTCAGGCCTTAAAGCCTCTCCATTCATTGCCCATGCAATAATACAATCATCTTTAATTTTTTCTATGGGTATTGATCTAGTCATTCCTGAGGAATCACTACCCTCAGCAAGAACCCATTTAGCCTTATTTTTTAAACCTGTTTCTTGAATTAAATCAGATAATTTAACTCCAGTATATTGAACATTATGAACCATCCCAAAAGTATATTGACAACCATTAAGTTGTGACCCCTTCCACTCCATTCCACCATTAGCAGCACATTCTAAAAAATAAAATTTGTTAACTTGCGGAAATCTTTTCAAATCATCTAAGGTAAAGATCATTTCTCTGTCAACTAAACCATTTATCATAAGTCTATAATCAATCGGATTAATTATAGCTGTACCACCATGATGCCTTTCAAAGCATAATCCATTTGGAGTAACTATTCCTTCAAGATCCTGTAAAGGTGTAAAATTAACTGATGATTCTGTACTAGCTGTTAACCATTCTACATTTCTTCTTATAACGTTTGATTCGAATTCAGATGGCATGCCATAAGGATTAACGTCAACACCATCGCCTAGAATTTCAGTCCATTCTGGAACATTAGGAGGCAGATTTTTGTTATTTGCTTCTTTAGCGAGTAAAGATTTAGAAGACAAACCAAGAGCTCCTAAACCTACCCCAGCTTTAATAACAGATCGACGACTAATTATATCTTTTTTTTCTTTAGCCATTTCAAGAAACTGTCATTTTTCTTTTCATGGTATATGTATTTCCACTATCATCTTTCCATTCAAAATTGAATGTACCAGTTTTTTTTGCCTTATATGGAAAGGCTATATATGGATTTGTAGAAATTGATGGCTCTAATTTCATTTTAAATATTTCTTTACCTTCAAAATCTACTTTGAATGAATTAATTATTTGTCTAGGAATATTTTTTCCATCTTTATCTTTCATTCTACCACTATGCATTGGATGTCTTATAAGTGTTTTAATTTCAATTACTTCATCTATAGTAGCTTTTTTTGGAACTTTTCCTCTAGGTTTAACTTTAGACATAATTTTCTCCTATATTATCCACCACACCCACCAATTGTAACTTTTACCTTAGACTTAGTCATAAAGTATTCATTCTTATTATTTTCAGCGACAAGAACAACATTTTGTGTTTTTGAAAGTCTAATTCTAGTTGTTGCAGAACACATACCCATATCAGGTGTAAAAGAGAATTTAGCAACATCTGGAGCAGGGTTGCCATCAGCTAAAATATAAACATTTTTAATATAATTTTCTTTGGTCATTTCACTTTCAATTTCAAAATTAACTTTAACTTGATTTCCATTTTCTGCTATTTCAGGAAGGTCAAGAAATATATCCAATTCTTTTGCACCTTTACCTTTTGTAATTTCATCAATTCTTTTAAGAACTTGTTCTTTACCTGCAAAAGCTATTCCTGAAGACATAATGTATCCAGCTGTGCCTAACATCAGCGCAATAGCATTTCTTCTGGAAATATTTATCATTTTTATGGTTTTCATCACAATAATCCTTGATTAATAAAATTATATTTAGAATATACCCCCTATGGTATACATTATTTTTTAATAGTAAATGAAAAAATTAATTTTCAATTATCTCATCAATTTGCCACCAAAACATTTCAGGATTTGAATAACCAGAAATTCTTCCAATTTCAATATTATTTTTATAGAAAACAAAAGTTGGTGTGGCGTTTGTCTTAAATATTGCATTTAGCTTATTTTTGTCAATTTTGTCTATATATAATCTCTCTATTGGAAAAACATTAGCTACATCAGTTTTATTATAAATTTTACCAATTTGTTTTTCCCAAACAATACAAACACCACAAGTTTTATCTGTTAACATAAATAATTTTGTTTCAGCAAAAGTTGACTTTAAAAAAAATAAAATAAAGAAAATAAAAATTAGAAAAAAATTTTTAAAATTGAAAACCATGTTTACTTAATATACCCTATATGGGTATACTTAATTTTGACTAAATTGTAAATATTTAAACTTGTAAAATTATGATTTTTAATACACAAATATTTATTGTTAAAGGGCGATAATAAAATGAATGCAGAGGAAGCTAAAATTATTAATTTAAAAAACAAACATCTAATTTTTAGACTCAATAGAGCCATTGGACAAATAGAAGCTATAAAGCGTGATTTGTCAAATGATCAAGAAGAGCAGGATTGTGTTAAAACTTTCAATCAACTAAAAGCAAGTATTAACGCTCTAAAAAAATTTGGTCAAATTTACATGTCAGAACATTTAGATGAATGTTTAGAGCAGGGTGTTGATAAAGAAGAAATTTCTAAAAACTTAAAGCCAATTCTCAATGGAATTTTTAAATTATAAAGTGTAGGATAAACATCTTAATCATTTAATATAAAATCAGCCTCTCAGAGATTGGTAAAATTGAAACTTCTAATGCATTTTGGATAAAAATTAATAAATTATTTTTTGCTCTGCATGTTCTTAAGTCAATGCACAAGAATTATATTAACCCCAATTTAAATAATTATACAAAATTTAATTTTTTAATTTAAAGTATTTATTAAAGAAAATTTATGCAAAAGAAAAAAATTTCAATTGTCGCTGGTGATATGGTTGGATTTTCTAGATTAATAGAAGAAGATGAAATCAATACACTTAAAAGACAAAAAATAATTGTCAAAGATATAATAGATCCTACATTAGGTGAAAATAATGGAAAGTTAATAAAAACTACCGGAGATGGTTTCTTAGCAGTTTTTGAAAATTGTGATGAAAGTTTATCTTTCAGTATAGAAATTCAAAATCAAATAATCGATCAAGAAAAAATTATTATTCCAGAAAAAAAAATATGGTACAGAATTGGTATTAACTACGGTGAAATTATTCTAGAAAATGATGATATTTATGGAAATGAAGTAAATATAGCAAGTAGAGTTGAATCTATATGTGAGCCAGGAGGTATATCAATAACTTCATCGGTTAAAGAAAACCTTAAAACAGATAATATAAAGTTTAAAAATATCGGTTATCAAGTTTTAAAGAATATAAAAAAACCAGTTGAAGTTTATCAACTAAATTTAAAAGACAAAAATTTAGATTTAGACTTAACAGAATCTGACCAAGAAATTCGTTATTGTTTATCTCAAGATCATACTACTATAGCCTACGCTAAGTTTGGTTCAGGCCCACCTCTTATAAAAGCACCAAATTTCATGACAAGCTTAGAACATGACTGGAGAAGCCCCATTTGGAAACATTACTTCAATTTTTTTGGATCTTCACACTCTTTTTATAGATTTGATCAACGAGGCAACGGTTTTTCAGACTGGGAACCCCAAAATATAAGCTTTGATTATTTCGTTGATGATCTAGATGCAGTTGTAAATGATGCAGGATTGGAAAATTTCCCATTGTTTGCTTTGTCACAAGGAACAGCTGTTTCTATAGCTTATGCTGCTAAATATCCCCAAAAAGTAAGTAAGTTAATTATCTTAGGTGGTTACGCAAGAGGAAGAGCATTTAGAATGAAAGCTGATGAGTTTCAAAAAATTTCATCAATGGATGAAGCAATGATTTTAAATGGTTGGGAGCAAGAAAACCCTGCATTTCGTCAATTTTTTGCAAGTAGCTTTTTGCCTGAAGCATCTAAAGAACAGATGGATTCATTTAATAATTTAATGAAATTTACTACTTCAGCATCAAACGCTGCTAAAATATTGAAAGTAAATGACAAAATAAATGTAATTGAAACTTTAAAAAAAATTGAAATCCCTAGCTTAATACTTCATGCAGAAAAAGATATGAGAGTCCCATTTACAGAGGGTGAATTTCTTGCAAAACACTTAAAAAATTCAAAATTAGTATCTTTACCGAGTAGTAATCACATAATTTTGGAACAAGAAGATTGCTGGCCAATTGTGCAAAAAGAAATTATGGAGTTTTTAAAATCTTAGATTACCATAAGGTTTTTAGCAACGAAGGAATTTTATCTTTATGAATTCATTAAATAGATTAGTTGTTCTTCAAATTAGAATTATAACCCTTCTGCTAATAAAATTTTTAATAATAATAAATTTTACTGTA
>QCNM01000029.1 GCA_003210115.1 SAR116 cluster bacterium AG-426-A06
AAAAGTCCATTTTTTAATTCTTTGGGTGATGATATTGATATCAGATTTGATGTGCCATCATACAATATTTATAAAAATGGAGATTTAGTTACCAGTGTTCGAAATATCAAAGAGTATTGGAGCAATAATTTTATAGCTTTTGCTATTGGGTGTTCTTTTTCATTTGAAGATGCATTACTAAATGCTGGCCTTGAAATTGACCATATTACAAATAATAAAGTTGTTCCAATGTATAGAACAAATATCAAAAATAAAAAAAGTGGCCCCTTTAAAAGCAAGATGGTTGTATCAATGAGAATTTTTAATCGAAAAGATATAAATAAAGTTAAACAGGTTTCAAGAAATTTCTCTTTTGCTCACGGGGACCCAATCCATATAGGTGATCCAATTGAAATTGGGATTAATAATATTTTTAATCCTGACTGGGGAGACAAACCTCGAAAAAAAAATGACAACGAAGAATATATATTTTGGGCTTGTGGTGTAACCCCTCAAAACGCAATCATAGAATCAAAAATTCCATTTTGTGTTACTCATACACCAGGACATATGTTAATTACAGATATAACAGAAAAAAGTTTACATAGTTAATTCATTTAAATATTTACAACTTTGATTTTTGACAGTGCCTCTTTTGCTTTTCTAAGGTTATTAGCTAAAATCACACCCATTCTTCTGTAAGGTTTAGTTTCAGGTTTACCAAAAATCCTAATATCAATAGTTTTATCTTGTAATGCATTTTCAATTCCTTTGATCAAAAACTTTCCTTTTGCATTTTTATTTGCAAGTATAACCTGACTAACTCCTCTTTTAGAAAGCTCAATTTTTGGTATTGTAAAACCTAATATTGCTCTAGCATGTAGGTCGAATTCACTGAAATTTTGAGTAAACATTGTAACCATGCCAGTATCATGGGGTCTAGGACTTAATTCACTAAAATAAACCTCTTCTTCTTTTATAAAAAACTCAATGCCAAACAAACCTTGACCATTTAAATCTTTTACAATTTTTCTAGCTATAGTTTTCATTTTATTAAAAATGTTTTGTTTACATTTTGCAGGTTGCCAACTATGCTGATAATCCCCTCTTTCTTGAACATGACCTATAGGTGGACAAAAATGAATTTTACCTTTTGAGTCCAAAATTGTTAGCAGTGTGACTTCATAGTCAAAATTGATAAACTCTTCAATTATAACTTTTTTTTTCTTTCCTCTCATGCCATCCAAGGCAAAAGTCCAAGCTTTTTTTACTTCAGAAACTGTAGAAGCGTAACTTTGACCCTTTCCAGAGGAACTCATAACTGGTTTAATTGCAACTTTATCATTAATATTATGAAACATTTCAATTAGTTCATCCAAATTTTCTGCATAACCAAATCTTGCAGTTTTAATTCCAAGATCTTTTGCTCTGTTTCTAATTTTATCTCTATTCATTGTCATGCTAACTGCTCTAGAAGAAGGAATTACTTTTAGACCATTTCTCTCAAATCTTTCAAGACTTTCAGTGTCAATTGCCTCAATTTCTGGAACTATTAAATTTGGTTTATGCTTATCAATAACTTGTTTTAAATCATTAGAATTTAACATATCAAAAACTTCACATTCTTGAGAGACTTGCATAGCAGGTGCGTATTTATATTTATCACACGCAATTATGTAACATCCAAATCTTTGAAGACTTATAGTAAGTTCTTTACCAAGCTCTCCACTTCCAAGTAATAAAATCTTTTTCATTTAATTTCTCTTTTTAATATTTTTAAATAATCATATAATTTTATGATGAATTTTTTTGATGAATTAATTTTCTATTATATCGAATGTAAAATCAATAATTCATATACAAATAGATTAATGAAGTATGGAAACACCCCTCAAGGTCTATTCTGGAAAAATTCATTTACCCAAATACATAGATTTGAGATGATAATTACTGCTTTAAATAAATATTATAATCTGAAAAAATTTTCAGTTTGTGATATTGGTTGTGGATATGGAAAATTCTTAGAATTTTTAAGAAATAGATTAAATAAATCTACTTTTCAATATCAAGGCTGTGATTTAAATAATACTCTAATTGATCACTGTACAAAAACTTATTCTGATAAAAACTGTAAATTTTATAAAAAATCTTCACCACAAGGAATGGTAGACTTTTCTGTAATATCTGGAACTTTCAATTTGAGTGTTACTAATAACATAAAAATATGGGAAAGATACATTTTAAAAAACTTAGCTAATATTTGGAAACAAACAAATAAGATTATGGCTTTTAATTTATTACATAAAAATGAAAAAAACATTAAACAGGGACTATATTATACTAATAAAAATTGGATAAAAGATATTTGTGAACAAAATTTCGGAAAAACTGAATTTATTTTTTCTTCAGTTTTACCTGAAGATATTTTAATTATAGTTCAGACTTAATTTAAATTTTGTGTAAATTTAATAATATAATCTGCAAACAATTCAGGTTCTTCTAGTGGAATTAAATGGCCACAACTAGGTAATTCTATTATAATTGGATTTTTAATTTTTTTTACTAATTCTTCAACGTCTTCAGGAACTCTAAACATTCTGTCTAAATGGCCTGTCATAATTAGAGTTGGAACACTTATTTTAGACCAATCAAAGGACCAGTTTGCGGATAATGAACCTTCCATAAGCTTCAAAATTCCATCTTTTTTCTCAAGAGGTTTGTAATTTTCAAAATCTAAAGCATTACTCTTAACTTTTTCTAAAAACTTTGGAGAAGCAATTACTGGCATCCCCATATCCATAATTAATGCACTACCTCCAAGTTTAGCAGCATTTACCATAGCGCGATTTATCCAATCTAATCTTTGAGAGGGTTTTCTAAGTGTATTTATTAAAATAAGTCCTTTTACATCAATTTTTTCTAACGAAGTAATAGCCGCATACAAACCACCAATCGATAATCCACAAAGTATAATATTTTTCAGATTTAAATGTTCAATTAACTTTAAAAGATCTGAAATAATTATTTCTGATGTTAAGTTGATACTTTCGTCAAAACTTGAATTAGTTTGCCCACGAAAATTATATGTCAAATAACCGTGACCTTTATCTTTCACGCTTTTGCCAATAACTCCATTCCAAGCAGAAGTATTGCCCGTTAAAGCATTAACAAAAACATAAGTATAAGTATTTTGTTTACCCTTCTCATATTCGTAATATAAAGAGTTTTTTTGATCTATATCTAACTTACTCACTAACATTCCTTCTATCTGAAGCATCTATTTTTTCTTCGCTTAACACATTTTCATTTATATCAATCTTTAAATGAGAAAGATGTGTTTCTAATTCTTGAATTCTTTTATTATTAAAATCTAGATATTTTTTTTGTTCGTCAGTAAGTTCTAAATTTTCTAAATTCGTAAGTTGATCGTCTGTGTCTTCATCAATTTCTGGTTTAAGTGGCTCATCTCCTATCAAATCTTGAAACTGAACTATGGCCTCTAATCCTATTTTAATTGCTTTTCTATCTTCATCATTTTCAGATTCATCATAACCAACATAGAGTGCATGTATTATATGTTGTTTTGGATCAGGTAATAATTGCGTATCATACAGATAATTATTATGTGCATCTAAATCATTATAAAACTTAGTAAATCTAATTAATAGTTCTCTAGTTCTTGAAGGCCCATCATTGTTTGGTTTTGAAACTTCTTTTTCAACCTTAACAGAACTATAATTGTTCCATATTGAAATAAAGACTAAGGCTGTAAATGTAATTAACAAAGCCAGAACAAAGGGTGTTGTATCTTCAAATGCAGTCAATTATTTCTCCATGTCAAATTATATAATCTTAAAACAAATAAATTATATAAATATCAAGTTATTATTTTTTTAAATTAAAATTATGTCTTTTTTTTGATGTAAATTTGCAATGAGGTATGTTTTAATGTTAGTCTATTCTAAATAAAAAAATAAGGAGATTATTATGGATCGGAAAATCGGAGCTGTTATTATAGCAGTCGCCGTAGCAGTCGGTATTTATTTTATGACTGCCGAGAAAAAAGTTGAGCAAACAGCTTGCGGTAAGGTTACTATTGCAGAGATGAATTGGGCATCGGCAGAACTTATGGCAAATGTTGATAAAATAATTCTAGAAAAGGGCTATGGTTGTGAGGTTGAGTTAGTTGCGGGAGCTACAATGCCAACATTCACATCTATGAATGAGAAAGGAATGCCAGATATTGCTCCAGAACTATGGAGTAATGCTGTACAAGGACCGCTTTCAAAAGCAAAAGATGAAAAAAGACTTTTTGTTGCAAATCCGGGTCCAATAACTGGTTTAGGAGAAGGTTGGTGGGTGTCACCAAGCGTTGTTAAGAACCATCCTGAACTTAAGACAGTCAAAGATATTATTGAAAGGCCAGATCTATTTCCACATCCAGAAGATAGTTCAAAAGGGGGAATGATGACATGTCCAGCAGGTTGGAACTGTCAACTTTCTACAAACAACTTGTTTAGAGCGTTTAAAATGGAAGAAAAAGGCTGGAAATTAATTGATCCAGGTTCAGCTGCTGGATTAGATGGTGCAATAGCTAAAGCCTCTACCAGAAATGAAAATTGGTTTGGTTATTATTGGACACCAACTTCAGTAGTTGGAAAATATGGTCTTGTAAAAATTCCATTTGGTGTAGATTATGATGATGATAATTGGCATAATTGTATAGTTAAACCAGAAAAAGAATGTGCAAATCCTAAGCCAACTTCTTGGACAAAGTCAGTAGTTGAAACTGTTGTGACAGATAATTTCATGAATAATTCCGGTGTTGCTTCAGATTTCATTAAAAATAGAACTTATCCAGGTGAGATTATGAATCAAATGCTTGTATTCATGACTGATCAAAAAGCAACTGGTAAGGATGCTGCTTTTGAGTTTCTTCAAAAACATGAAAATGTTTGGGGGAAATGGGTATCTGATGAAGCTGCAAAAAAAATTAAAGCTAGTCTATAAGCTTCTTTATATTGCTCCTATGGTTTAATTCATAGGAGCAATTTTTTTACTATGGAATGGTTAACGAAATTTCCAGAAATGGATCGAAATGGCTTAAGAGAATTTAAGAAAAACGTAGATGATACTTTTACATCTTTTTCAAGAAATTATGGCGAAGGTATAGAAAATTTTTTTGATCCGCTTTTAAGTTTTTTGGTTGCATTTGAAAAAATATTTTTAAACACTCCTTGGCCTATTACAATATTTGCCATTTTATTCATTTGTTGGTTAGCCTCAAGGTCAATCTTAATTATTGCTGGAACATTTTTAAGCTTCCTATTAATTGGATATTTTGGCATGTGGGAAGACACTATGTCTACTTTGGCAATAATTTTAGTTGCAACATTACTTTGCATTTTTATTGGCATACCTATTGGAATTGCAATGGCAAGAAGTAATAAAGTTCAAACATTGATACTACCAATACTAGATGTTATGCAAACCATTCCAAGCTTTGTATATTTGATACCAGTAGTAATGCTATTAGGTATAGGCAAAGTTCCAGGCCTAATTGCAGTTTGTATATATGCAATACCTCCTATAGTAAGATTAACTAATTTAGGTATAAGACTAGTTGATAAAGACGTTTTAGAAGCAGCAGAGTCATTTGGAGCAAATTATTGGCAAAAATTATTTGGTGTACAAATACCTCTTGCATTACCAACAATTTTTGCAGGAGTAAATCAAACTATTATGATGGCTCTCGCTATGGTTGTAATAGCTTCTATGATTGGTGTTCAGGGATTAGGACTTCCTGTTTTAAGAGCAATTTCAAACCAGTATCTTGCCTTAGGATTAATGAATGGCCTTGCAATTGTTATCTTGGCTATAATTTTTGACAGAGTTACTCAAAGAATCGGAAAAAGAATGCAAAAATATAAGAGTGACTAAATGAATAATTTTATTAAAATCAAAAACTTGTATAAAATATTTGGTGATAAAACTACCGATGCTCTTAATTTAGTTAAAAACGGCACAAGTAAAGAAGAGCTCCTTGAAAAAACAAATTGTGTACTTGGACTTAATAATATAAATCTTGATATACCAAAGGGTAAAATTCATGTGATCATGGGTCTGTCAGGTTCAGGAAAATCCACACTCATTAGACATTTAAATAGATTGATTGAACCTACTTTTGGAGAAATAACAATTGATGGAGTAAACGTTCTAGAACTTAATAATAAAGAGTTACTAGAATATCGTCAAAAAAATATGTCAATGGTTTTTCAAAAATTTGCACTTTTTCCCCATAAAACAATTCTTGAAAATATTAGCTATGGTTTAAAAGTACAAAATATTTCAGAAGAAATTTGTCAAGAAAAAAGTCAATTTTGGTTAAAAAGAGTTGGATTAGAAGGCTATGATAATTATTTTCCAAATCAACTCTCAGGAGGAATGCAACAAAGAGTTGGTCTTGCAAGAGCATTAGCAACTGATGCAGAAATTTTACTTATGGATGAGGCATTTTCTGCACTAGACCCGCTCATAAGAGCAGAAATGCAAGATGTTCTAATCGATTTACAACTTGAATTAAAAAAAACAATCGTATTTATAACCCATGATTTAGACGAAGCTTTAAAAATTGGCGAAAGGATTTCTATACTCAGAGATGGTTATGTTGTACAAGATGATAATCCCCAAAAAATTATTCTTTATCCCTCTGATAATTATGTATCTGATTTTATAAAAGATATTAATCGTTCAAGAGTTATAAAAGCGAAGTCAATCATGACTAAATCTGTTTCTATCAAAAAAGAAAGAGTTCCTGTAATTGATAGTGAAATGGTTTTAGAAGAAGTACTGCAAGAAATTAATAAAACCAAAAAATATTATGTATTGGTTAAAGATAAAAAAGACAAAATTATTGGAAGAATAACATTAAACGAACTATTAACTGGAATTCAAAGACCTAGAAAAGAAATTGAAAAATATGCTTAATTAAAAGGTCCTCTTCCAACTTGATACAAAGTGAATTTTTTATTTAAAAAATTTTTAGGATTAAGAGCATTTCTAAAATCAACAACTATATTTCCTTTCATAAATTTCGATAAAAAATCTGCTGATAATGTTCTAAACTCACTCCATTCAGTTAATATGATTAGCAAATCAGTGTTCCTAATGCAATCTTCAATTTTACTAGCAAAATATACATTTTTAATATGTTTTGATGCTTCATCCATAGCAATAGGATCAAAAACTCTAACCTCTTTTGCTTTTTCAACCAAAGCAGGGACTAGATCTAATGAAGGGCTTTCTCTCATATCATCTGTGCCAGGTTTAAAAGACAATCCTAAAACTGCAATACTCATCTCTCTCATTCGATCTCCAAGAATATAATTTAACTTTTTAATAAGTGATTTTTTTCTATTATTATTGTAAGAAATCACATTATTTATAATCGACAAGTCAACGTCATTATCAGAAGCAATTTTTGATAAAGCGATTGTATCTTTAGGAAAACATGACCCACCATATCCAGGACCTGGATGTAAAAACTTATCGCCAATTCTTTTATCTAAACCTATTCCTCTAGATATAAAATGTACATCAGTATTTAAGCTTTCACATAGATCTGCAATTTGATTAATAAAAGAAATTTTCATAGCTAAAAATGCATTTGAAGCGTACTTTATTAGTTCAGCTGATTTTAAATCTGTAAATAAAATAGGAGTTTGAATTAAATTAAGTGGTTGATAAATATTCTCCATAATTTTCTTTGACTTTTCTTTTTCAAGGCCAACAATCACTCTATTAGGCCTCATAAAATCTTCTATGGCACTACCTTCTCTAAGAAATTCAGGGTTTGATACAACATCAAAGTTTGCACTTCTGTTATGTTTTTTGATAATATTCTTTATTTCTAAAGAGGTTCCAACAGGAACAGTTGACTTTGTAATAACTAAACAATATTTTTTTAAAATGGGGGCTATTTCTTTAGCAGCAGAATATACGTAACTTAAATCGGCATGACCATCACCTCTTCTTTCTGGGGTCCCTACTGCTATAAATATTGCATCAGCGTCTATTATTGAACTTTCGATTGAATTTGAAAATTTTAATTTACCTTTCTTATAATTTTTGTCGACTAGAGTATCTAAACCAGGTTCATATATTGGTAAAATTCCATTTTTTAAATTATTTATTTTATCATTATCTTTATCTACGCAAATTACATCATATCCAAATTCAGAAAAACAGGTACCTGTCACTAATCCAACATAACCTGTACCTAACATTACTATTTTCATATAAAATAATTCCCTATTAATTGTAGATTTGCTATTTAAATGCACAATTTACATCACATATATATTACATGCATGTTAAGAAAGCAATATTTCCAGTAGGGGGTCTAGGCACAAGATTTCTACCTGCTACAAAATCTATGCCTAAAGAAATGCTTCCTATTGTAGATAAGCCTCTTATTCAATATGCAGTTGAAGAAGCTGCAAATGCAGGGATAGAACAGTTTATTTTTGTTACAAGCAGAGGAAAATCAGCTATAGAAAACCATTTTGATCATTCATTTGAATTAGAAAATAATTTACTTGCAAAAGGTAAAAGAACAACTTTAGCTTCTGCTCAAGAAATGCTTAAAATACCTGGAAGTTATGCCTATGTTCGTCAACAAGAACCTGCTGGGTTGGGTCATGCAATCTGGTGTGCAAGACATCTTATACAAAATGAACCTTTTGCCGTCATACTTGCTGATGATTTAATTTTTGGTCAATCAACAATAAAAAAAATGATTAAAAATTATACTTCAGGAAATATGGTTGCTATCATGGAAGTTGACAAAGAAAAAGTCTCGTCTTATGGAATCGTAAAAGTCGATAACAGCGACAAAGACTTAATGCAAATAAATCAAATGGTTGAAAAACCTTCTATAGAAAATGCTCCAAGTAATTTAGCTATAGTTGGTAGATATATTCTTGATGACAAAATTTTTGATGTTTTAGAAAAACAAGAACGTGGCGCTAGCCATGAGATACAGTTAACTGATGCGATTTCTTCTCAAATTGGTAAAAAACCTTGTTTTGGATATAAAATTCAAGATGAAAGATTTGACTGTGGTTCAAAACTTGGTTTTTTACAAGCTAATGTTTCTTACGCTTTAAGCAGAAATGACTTAAATTCCGATCTTACTGATTGGTTAAAAAAAATAATTTAATGAAAAAATATAAACACATTTTTCATCCTAGTATTTTAAGAGAATACGATATTAGGGGTATTATAAATGAAACTCTTTTTGAAAAAGATGCTTTTATGATTGGTTATTATTTTGGATTAATTTGCAAAGAAAATAATTTTAATAATGTAACAAACATTGTAATCAGTATGGACGGAAGATTATCTAGTCCAAATTTAAAAAAACAAACAAAATTAGGTATATGCAAGTCAGGTTGTAATGTTATTGATTTAGGATTAAACCCAACTCCTATTCTATATTTTGGAAGTCACAATTTGAATGCTGATGGTGCAATTCAAATTACAGGAAGTCATAACCCTAAAGATTATAATGGTTTTAAAATGATGATAAAAAATGAACCATTTTTTGGGAAAGATATTCAAAATCTTGGAAAAAAAGCTAAATCAGGTTCAACCATCAACATGAGTGGTAATATTGAAAGTTTAGATTTGCATGAAAAGTATATACAAAAGATTATGATGCCATTGTTTAAATCTAAAAATTTAAAAGATAAAAAAATTATTTGGGACTGTGGCAATGGTGCTACAGGAGATATAATCAATAAAATTGTTAAATTGATGCCATGTAAAAATATTGTTTTGTATTCAGAGATAGATGGTAATTTCCCAAATCATCATCCAGATCCAAGTAATGAAAATAATTTAGTTAAACTTAAACAAGAAATGAAAAGACAAAATGCTGATTTTGGATTCGCATTTGATGGAGATGGAGACAGAGTTGGCGTTGTAAACAATAAGTTAGAGTTAATTGCAGGAGATATATTAACAACATTTTTAGCTCAATCAATATCTAATAAAAAATATCCAATTATTTTGGATGTAAAATCCAGTCAAAAATGTAAAAAATTTTTAGAAAACTTAGACTATGAAGTTTTAATTTGGAAAACAGGACACTCTCACATAAAAAATAAGATGAAAAAGATTAATTCTAAATTTGCAGGTGAAATGTCTGGTCATATTTTTTTTGGTGATACATATTATGGATATGATGATGCTATATATTCAAGCATGAGATTTTTGGCGCTTATTGAAAATAACTTTAATTTAGATGAATTTTTGAATCATTTCAAAAATAATTTCTGTACGCCAGAAATAAAAATCAAATGTTCTGATGATAGAAAATTTGATATAATTGAAAATTTAAAATTAAAGATTCAAAATAAATATTCAACTAAACATTGTAATTTTATTGATGGAATTAGAATAGATTTAGATATTGGCTGGTATTTAATCAGAGCAAGTAATACAGAAAATTCTCTTATAATAAGAATTGATGGTAATACAAAAGAAAATTTTGTAAATTTATCTAAAGAAGTAAAAGCTTTGTTAAAAAGTGAGCAATTAAGTATAAATTATAATTCACAAGTTTAATTATAAAGGTAAGTTATGGAAGAATTAGAAATTAAAAACTCTTTAAAAGTTTCAAAATTGTTAAGTCAATTTTTGGAAAATGAAGTTTTACATAAGTTGAGTTTAAACATTGATAAGTTTTGGAAAGATTTTGATCATCTAATCAAAGTTTTTGCTCCTAAAAATGAAAATCTTCTAAATAAAAGAGAAGACATAAAAAAGAAAATTGATGCATATTATATTTCAAACAAAGATAAGCCATATAATCATAACGACTACATCAATTTTCTAAAAGAAATTAATTATATCGTTCCTGAAGGGCCAGACTTCAATATTAATACAAGAAATGTAGATGAAGAAATTGCAAATATTCCTGGCCCACAACTTGTTGTTCCTGTAACAAATGCAAGGTATTCTATAAACGCAGCTAATGCTAGGTGGGGTAGTTTATATGACGCACTTTATGGTACAGATTTCATATCTGAAGAAAATGGTTGTGAAAAAGGAAATAGTTATAATGCAAAAAGAGGTGAAAAGGTTATAGTTTTTGCTAAAGAGTTTTTAGATAAGTATTTTCCTCTCTCGAATGGGTCTCACACAGAGGTAACAAATTATTCTGTAATAGATAATGAGTTAACAATTAAACTGGACAATGATACTAAAACAAAATTAAGTGAAAATGAGAAATATGTTGGTTACAATAGGATTAACGAAAATAGTTATGAAATACTATTAAAAAATAATAATCTTCATGTTATTTTGTCATTTGATAAAAACTCCCTAATTGGGTCAAATGACAAGTCTTCTCTTCAAGATGTTATTCTTGAATCTGCAATTACCACTATTCAAGATTGTGAAGACTCCGTTGCTACTGTAGACGCTGAAGATAAAGTTTTAGCTTATAAAAATTGGCTTGGTTTAATGAAAGGAGATCTTGAAGATACCTTTGAAAAAAACGGAACCAGAATTATAAGAAAACTTAACAAGACTAAGATATTCAAAACAAAAACTGGAGACTTACATCTTCCAGGTTTGTCTTTAATGCTCATCAGAAATGTTGGCCATTTGATGACAAACCCAGCAATTATTTATTCGGAAAATAAAGAAGTACCCGAAGGAATTATGGATACAGTTATAACTACTATGATAGCCATGTTTGATCTTAAAAATGGACAGAATAACTCTAAAACTGGCTCTGTATATATAGTAAAACCAAAAATGCACGGTCCTGAAGAAGTAGCTTTTACAATTGAATTGTTTGTTGCAGTTGAAAAAATGCTTGGATTACCAAATAATACTATAAAAATTGGTATTATGGATGAAGAAAGAAGAACTACTGTTAATTTAAAAGAATGCATTAGACATGCTAAAGAACGTCTAGTATTTATCAATACTGGATTTTTAGATAGAACTGGAGATGAAATACATACCGCCATGGAAGGTGGACCCATAATACCAAAGGCAGAAATAAAAGGTGCAGAATGGATAAACGCTTACGAAAAAAATAATGTTTTCGTAGGGTTAAAATGCGGTTTATCTGGCAAGGCACAAATCGGAAAAGGTATGTGGGCGATGCCAGATCTGATGAAGGATATGTATGAACAAAAAATACAACATCCTAAAAGTGGTGCAAATACAGCATGGGTACCAAGCCCAACAGCTGCTACTATTCATGCACTTCACTATCATGAAGTTGACGTATTTGAGGAACAGAAAAAAATAAATAATCAAGATAATAACTCTGACCTACAGTCAAAAATTCTTACTCCTCCAATAGCATTTGGATATAACTGGTCTCCAGAAGATATCGAAAGGGAAATAGACAATAACTCTCAAGGAATTCTAGGTTACGTTGTAAGGTGGGTTGATCAAGGTGTTGGTTGTTCAAAAGTTCCTGATATTAATAATGTAGGTTTAATGGAAGACAGAGCGACATGCAGAATTTCTAGTCAACATTTAGCTAACTGGCTACATCATAATATTATTACCAAAGATCAAGCCATTGCATCATTAAAAAAAATGGCACAAATTGTTGATAAACAAAATGAAAATGATGCTAATTATAAAAAAATGTCTGAGAATTTTGATGACTCACTTGCTTTCCAAGCAGCTGTAGACCTTGTTTTCAAAGGTACTACAAGCCCTTCAGGTTACACAGAGCCAGTACTTCATGAAAGAAGACTAGAGTTAAAGAGTTTAAGCCGTTAGTTTAATTGTATTTCTTAAATGGTCTATTGGTATTAATCTACCAGATCTATTAATATGCCAAAATGTCCAACCGTTACAAGCTGGAAGACCTTGTAATGCCGCGCCCACAGAATGAATAGAGCCTCTATTATCTCTAGAAATAAGACTTCCATCGGCTCTCACTTTTGCAGTCCATCTTTTTCTCAAATCAGTTAAAATTTCACCTGGAATTATAAGCCCTTTTTCAATGAGTGATCCAAATGGAATTCTTTTTACCTTTTCTTTTGGAGGCATTTGAATTAATTCAACATGTGAAATTTGTTTAGTGTTATTTATTCGATATTGAGCAGAAGTTACATAATTTAAATCTCGCTCAATACCTATAAAATTTCTATTTAACTTCTTTGCTACAGCTCCTGTTGTTCCTGTCCCAAAAAAGGGATCAAGTATAGTATCATTCACATTTGTGCTAGCTAATATAATTCTACTTATTAAACTTTCTGGTTTTTGAGTAGGATGTATCTTTATACCATCCTCATCTTTTAATCTCTCTTTACCATTACATATAGGTAGACTCCAATCAGATCTCATTTGTAAATCACCATTAAGAGATTTCATGGATTCATAGTTGAAAGTATATTTTGAGTTTTTACTTTTTGATACCCAAATCATAGTTTCGTGTGCATTTGTAAATCTTTTTCCACGAAAATTTGGCATTGGATTATTTTTGATCCAAACAATATCATTCAAAATCCAAAATCCTAGATTTTGAAGCATATAACCTATTCTAAAAATATTATGGTAAGAGCCTATAACCCACATTGAACCATTTAATTTTAGAATTTTTTTGCAGCTTTTTAACCAATTTAAAGTGAAATCATCATAATGATCAAAGCTATCAAAATTATCCCAATTTTCTTTTACACCGTTAACTTTGGTTTGATCTGGGCGTAATAAGGGTTTTGATAATTGCAAGTTATATGGTGGGTCTGCAAAAATGAGATCAACAGAATTATCAGGAATTTTTTTTAATATTTCTAAAGAATTTCCATGAATAATTTTATTTTTTATATTCTCTATATTCATTGTTAATAACTAGTTGATAAGCACTTAATATAATGTGATAAAATTATAAAAAGTTAATTAAGTCAATAGTTTATGGAATTATAAAAATTTGATAACTATATATAGATTTTTTTTTTTACTAATTACAAAATGTTGTACTTATAGGTTTAAAGTTTCTTCTATGAATTTTTACTATTCCGTGTTTCATTATCATGTCTTTGTGCTCTTTTGTTCCATAACCAACATTATTTTTAAAATTGTATTGTGGATAAAACTTATGCTGTTGATACATTATAATATCTCTTGTTTCTTTTGCTAGAATACTAGAGAGAGCTATGGACATTATTTTGCTATCTCCCTTTACAATGCAATAAATTTTTATTCTGTTTTCAATAAGATCGTATAATTTTTTGAATATTTTAAATTTTGGAAGCCTATTTCCGTCCAAAAATATATCAAAAAATAAATTTTTGTCAGTATTAAAACTAAAATTCTTAACCATTAAAACAACTGCCCTAAGTGCTGCTAAGTCGTTACTAGCATTTATTCCAAAATTTTCTATTTCATCTACTGTTGAACATCCCATTGCACTTTTGGAAAAAGTTGACGAATATGCTAATATTTCTCTTCTCTCCTTTTTACTCATTTTTTTTGAATCATTTATTTTTGGCAAATTCATAAACTTTGAAGGATAAATATATGATGCACAACTCAAAACTGGACCTGCCCAACAGCCTCTTCCTACTTCATCAACTCCTATCATTACTCTTTCAGAATTAAGAATATATTTTTTTTCTTCAAAAAGATTTGGCACTTTATTTAGACTTTTATTTTTCGTTCAATCTAGGCATAATTTCAACAAAATTGCACGGCTTATGTCTAATATCTAATTGAAATTTTAATATTTCTTCCCAAGCATCTTTACATGCAGAAGAAGAGCCTGGTAAACAAAATACATATTTACCATTCTTTATCCCTCCAATAGCTCTGCTTTGAATAGTAGAAGTGCCAATTTTTTTATAAGAAATAAATCTAAATAATTCACCAAAACCATCTATCTTTTTGTCAAAATAAGTTTCTAGAACATCTACCGTTATATCTCGACCTGTTAATCCAGTTCCACCTGTGCTAATGATAACATCTAAATTTTTATTATTTGTCCATTTGTTAAATGTAGATAAAATTTCTTTAGGTTCATCTTTTACAATATCTCTTAATATGCATGTATGACCATAATTTTCTACCAGTTGCCTTAAAGTTGATCCTGATTTATCATTATTAAAGTTTCGAGTATCTGAAATTGTTAATATTGCAATATTAATTCCAAAAAATTTTATTGATTTATCTATCATTGTTAAATTCGTATTTTGGGACACTTCCACTAGCCAATTTAAATAATAAATTAGGTTTTTCATTTAATCTTATTTTATAAATCCACAAATTCGTAAGTACTAGTTTAATATAATTTCTCGTTTGTCTCGCAGGCAAGGTTTCAATCATAAAAATAGGATCAATTTCCGTTTTATGAAAATTTTTAGACCATTTACTAAAATTACCTGGGCCAGCATTATAAGAAGCTAACATTTTACTAACATCATTTTTAATGATATCTAAACTTAACAGAAATCGTATATATTTAGACCCAACGTATAAATTTTTTTCTTCATTATATAACATTTCTTTTCTTCGATAGGATCTATCTTTCATTATGAACGATGCTGTTGATGGTAAAACTTGCATCAAGCCTAATGCATTAGCATAACTCTTGGCTCTTGGATTAAAACCTGACTCTTGTCGTGATATTGAAAATAAAAGAGATTTATCTTTTATTGGTAAAGATGTTAAATTCCAATCTGGAACGGGATATAAACCGCCTAGTAAAATTTTATTATGGTCATTCCTTAAAATAGCAGCCAATCTAAAAGCGAATCCAGGCATATTATTTTTAGACGCAAAAGATATAATTTCTGGGTATTCTTTTTCATTAAATTTAAAAATTGCTTTTCTAAATTCTCTAGACGCTTTATGATACTCAGATACTTGTATTAATGCTAAAATTCTTCTTCCAGCCTTAAGTGATTTCAATTTTAAAATAAATCTTTCTGATATATTCACTAGCTTAAAGTCATAATTATCTTGATAACCTAATGATGCTTTACTTAGTGTCGAATAAAAAGTTCTATCATATTTAATTGCCTTATATAAAAATTTATTAACATTTTTATACTCACCCATATGATAAGCTACTTTTGATGACCAAAAACCTCCAGCAGATAAAATACTTTCTGGGCCATTCTTTAAATCTGAAAGATTGTTAAAAAACCATTTAGATAGTTTGAGATTTCCTAATCTCCAAGCAGCTAATCCTCCAGACCAGAAAGCTAACGCATTTTTGTGCCCAGATAAGCTTATTGATATTCTTGCTTGTCTTAAACTTTGTTTATCTTTTTTAAAAATAAAATATGCATGAGCAAGCTCTGCTCTCAACTGAGCTAATTCTTGATATGTAAGTTTTTGTTTTGTTTTTTTTGCTGATAATATATTTTCGACATACTGCAAATTTTTTCTTCTAATAGCTCTTCTTACTTTTATTGAAATTATAAAAGAGTCTCTTTTGTATCTTGACTTTGCAAGAGGGAAGGTCGGTTTAATTAAATCTTTGGATATGTTTCCATAACCGTTTAAGAAGTTCCCACTTGGCTTTTTGGGTGATTTCGATTTAGTCGGTTTTCTTCTTAAAGCAATCCTATAAATTTTATAAGCATCTGGATGGTCATGATACTCATTTAACCAACCCTTTAATTCTTTAAAAGAGCTTCTCCATCCAGTTGGATGCAAATATTTATCAGCATTTAATGTTCCTAAGAGAATCTTATCATCAATTTGATTTTTTAATTTTTCTATTTTTTTCCATACTTTAGAATTCCTGCTTTTTATTTGCTTAGATTGTAATTTAAAAACTT
>QCNM01000030.1 GCA_003210115.1 SAR116 cluster bacterium AG-426-A06
TGATCACAGAATTCTTGATCATTCTACATCTGAGATAGTTAATACCGCTAGAAGAACTGGAGCTCAAGTAAAAGGTCCTATTCCTTTGCCCGTGTCATTAAAAAGATTTACTGTATTAAAAAGTCCTCATGTTGATAAAAAAAGTAGAGAACAATTTGAGATTAGAACCCATAAGAGACTCTTAGATATAATTGAGCCAACACCTCAAACCGTAGATGCTTTAATGAAGTTAGATCTAGCATCTGGTGTCGATGTAGAAATAAAGATTTAAGAGTTTATAATGCGTAGTGGATTAATTTTAAAAAAAATGGGAATGACTAGGATTTTTGACGATACTGGGAATGCACTTCCTGTTACAGTTTTGAAACTTGAGGAAAATCAAGTTGTTAAAGTTTTAGATCGAGATAAAAATGGTTATTTTGCAATCCAAGTTTGTACAGGAAAAGTGAAAACTAAAAACATCAGTAAAGCTATTAGAGGTCATTATGCAAAATCAAATGTTGAACCAAAAAAAATCATAAAAGAATTTCGTGTAGACGAAGATATGTTAGTTGAAGAGGGCAAGATATTTTCGATAAATCACTTTTGCGTTGGTCAAAAAATTGATGTGTCTGGAGTTTCGCACGGTAAGGGGTTTTCTGGTGGTATGAAAAGACATAATTTTGCTGGGTTGGAAGCAACACATGGTGTGTCAATTAGTCATAGATCGCATGGCTCAACTGGAAATAGCCAAGACCCTGGTAGAGTATGGAAAGGGAAAAAGATGGCTGGTCAATATGGAAATGTTAATAAAACAATCCAAAATCTTACAGTAATTGAAATTAATGATGTTGACGACCTGCTTTATGTAAAAGGATCTGTTCCTGGTCCGAAAAATGGTTATTTAACAGTTAGAGATGCTATTAAGGCAATCTTGCCTGAAAATGCTGTAAAACCTGCCGGTCTTAAAGATAATAAAATCATTCAGACAAATGCTTCTGACCAAAAAGAGATTATTCAAGATGCTGAGCCTATAAGTAAATCTGAAAATGTCGAAGTAAAAAATAAAGAACTAAATGATAAAAAAGTATCTGAAAAAACTAACACTTCTGTGGATGACGCATCTATAAAAAATTCAGAGATCTCAGACGCTGAGAAAGATACTAATAATAAAGAGGTTTAAAATTGAAGGTTAAGTCTTTAAATAAAACTAAGTCAAATAATTCTGACGTCATAATTAAAGACGAAATATTTGGCATTGACCCTAACGAAGACGTTATTTTGAGAGTCTTAAATTGGCAACTTGCTAAAAAACAGCAAGGCAAACATAAAGTTAAATCAAGAAGTGAAGTTAAGTCTACAACAGCAAAAATGTATAGACAAAAAGGTGGAGGAAGAGCTCGTCATGGTGCTTCATCAGTTGTACAATTTCGAGGCGGTGGAGTTGTTCATGGTCCAGTTCCTAGGTCACATTCGCACAAGCTTCCAAAAAAAATTAGAATATTGGGATTAAAATCAGCTTTATCTCAGAAGGCAAAAGAAAATAATGTTATGATTTTTAATATTGAAAAAATTTCAAAAAAAACCTCTGAAATTGTTAAAGTTTTTACAAAAGAAGGTATAAAAAAAGTTTTACTAGTCTTCGGCAAAGATGATAAACAAGATAATCTTAATTTAGCTATTAGAAATGTCCCTTTAGCTGACTCAATTAATCAGATTGGTCTAAACGTTTATGATGTTTTAAAAAAAGATCATATTCTTTTTACAGAACAAGGATTAAAGGAATTTGAAGATAGGTTATCTAAATGATTAAATATAGAAAAAAAGTTCAAGCAGTTGATTTAAATAAATCATATAAAATTATTCGTAAACCAATAGTAACTGAAAAAGCTACTAAACTTTCTGAGTTTAATAAAGTTGTATTTGAGGTGATGTCTAAAAGCAATAAGAATGAAATTAAAAATGCTGTTGAAAAACTTTTTTCAGTTAAAGTTAAGGCAGTCAATATTATTAATAATAAAGGCAAGGTTAAAAGATTTAAGGGTGTTTTGGGAAAAAGAAATGATATTAAAAAGGCTATCATTACCTTAGAAGAGGGAAATACAATTGATATTTCTGCAGGAGTTTAATTTATGGCTTTAAAACAGTATAATCCGATAACGCCTGGTCAAAGAGATCTCGTATTAATTGATAGATCAGAACTTTTCAAAGGTAAACCTGTCAAAAAATTAACCAAAGGTCTCACTAAATCTGGCGGAAGAAATAATACTGGTAGAATAACATCATGGCAAAAAGGTGGAGGTCACAAAAAGAAATATAGGATAATTGACTTCAAAAGGGCAAAACTTGATATCGAAGCTACTGTCGAAAGAATAGAATATGATCCGAATAGATCAGCATTTATTGCATTGATTAAATATGATGATGGTGAACTAAGTTATATATTAGCTCCGCAAAAATTATTAATTGGTAATAAAATTATTTCTTCAAATAAGGCAGATATTAAACCGGGCAATGCTATGCCATTAAATGTAGTTCCAGTAGGTACGATTATACATAATGTTGAGTTAAAACCTGGTAAAGGAGGGCAACTAGCCAGATCTGCCGGATCATATGTTCAACTTATAGGAAAAGATTTGTCATACTCTATTCTAAGACTAACTTCTGGAGAAGTTAGGTTAGTATTATCCACTTGTATGTGTTCTATAGGAGCTGTATCTAATCAAGATAATCAAAATCAAAATTTAGGTAAAGCTGGAAGGAAAAGATGGATGGGTAAAAGACCTTCTGTTAGAGGTGTAGCTATGAATCCAATTGATCATCCTCACGGGGGAGGAGAAGGCAGGACTTCTGGAGGAAGGCACCCAGTTACACCTTGGGGCAAACCTACAAAAGGTAAAAGAACAAGAAACAATAAAAAAACTGATAGATTAATAATTAGAAGAAGGAATAAATGAAGTTATGACTAGGTCTGTTTGGAAAGGCCCTTTTGTAGACGGGTACTTGATAAAAAAAGCTGATGTAGTAAGAGAATCAGGTAGAAATGATGTTATTAAAACATGGTCTAGACGATCTACTATAATGCCACAATTTGTAGGACTGACTTTTGGTGTACATAATGGAAAAAAATTTATTCCAGTAACAGTTACTGAGGCTATGGTTGGACATAAATTTGGTGAATTCTCTCCCACAAGAACATTTTATGGTCACGCAGCTGATAAAAAAGTTAAAGGTAAATAAATGAGTATTAAGTCAAATATTCGTAGAGAAAAAGATAATGAAACTAAAGTTGTCTTAAAGAACCTAAGAGTTAGCCCTCAAAAGTTAAACTTAGTACTGGGAATGATCAGAAGACAAAAAGCAGACGTAGCTTTATCAAAGCTTCAGTTTTCAAAGAAAAGAATTTCAAAAGACGTAGAAAAAGCGCTCAAATCAGTTATTTCAAATGCTGAAAATAATCATTCATTGGATATAGATAAATTATTTATAAAAGAAGCCTTTGTTGGAAAAGGTATTGTTATGAAAAGATTTCATGCAAGGGCAAGAGGAAGAGGTGCACGAATTTTAAAACCTTTTTCTCATTTGACAATTATACTTTCTGAAGAAATGGAGGAAAAAAATGGGTCAAAAGACTAAACCTTTAGGTTTCAGACTAGGTGTAAATAGAACATGGGATTCGCGTTGGTTTGGCACAAAGGTCTATGGTGATCAATTACATCAAGACTTAAAGTTAAGAAAATATCTTTTTAACAAGTTAAAAGCAGCTGCGGTTAGTAAAGTCATCATAGAAAGACCGGCTGGTAAAACAAGAGTGTCAATATATGCAGGAAGACCTGGTCTTGTGATTGGAAAAAAGGGACAAGATATAGAAACACTAAGAAAAAATTTAGAAAAGCAAATTGGTAATGAGGTAAATCTAAATATAATTGAAGTTAGAAAACCTGAGTTAGATGCAAAATTAGTTGCTGAAACAATTGCACAACAATTAGAAAGAAGAGTAGCTTTTAGAAGGGCAATGAAACGTGCGGTTCAAGCGGCTTTAAGATTAGGAGCAAAAGGAGTAAGGATTAATTGTGCTGGACGTTTAGGAGGTGCCGAAATAGCCAGAACAGAATGGTATAGAGAAGGTAGAGTACCTTTGCATACTCTCAGGGCTGACGTTGATTACGGTGAAGCTACAGCATTTACGACTTATGGTGCTACAGGAGTTAAGGTTTGGATATTTAAAGGTGAAATTATGGAACATGATCCAATGGCACAAGACAAACTTTTAAACAACAAGCCTCAGAATTAGATAATAGAGTAGATTATGTTACAGCCTAAAAGAACTAAATTTAGAAAAGCACACAAGGGTAGAATTCATGGCATGGCTAAAGGCGGTGTTTCATTGAACTTTGGTTCATTTGGATTAAAAGCTACGCGACCTGAAAGGGTCACTGCAAGACAAATTGAATCAGCAAGACGTGCTATAACTCGACATTTAAAAAGAACGGGGAGATTGTGGATTAGAATTTTTCCAGATGTACCTGTTTCTAAAAAGCCTGCTGAAGTAAGAATGGGAAAAGGTAAAGGCACACCTGAATTTTGGGTTTGCAGAGTTAAGCCTGGTAAAATTATGTTTGAATTAGATGGCGTTACTGAAGATGCAGCAAAGGAAGCATTTTCTCTTGCTACTGCTAAATTACCACTCGAAACAAAGTTTGTAAGAAAAATACAATAAGGTTAGTTATGTCTAAATATAAAGCAAAAGATCTTTTAACTAAAACTAAAGATGAATTAAACGATAGAATACAGTTCTTAAGAAAAGAACAATTTAATTTAAGGTTTCAAGTAGCAAATGGACAAATTGAAAATCCACTTAGGTTTAAATTAATACGAAGAGAAATAGCTGCAATTAAAACTATTATTAATAATGATTTAATGAAGGTGAAATAATGCCAAAAAGAATTTTAACAGGAAAAGTTGTAAGTAATAAAGCTGATAAAACAGTTACGGTACTAGTTGAAAGAAGAATAATGCATCCCATTTACAAAAAATTTGTTACAAAGTCAAAAAAAGTTCATGCTCATGATAAAGATAATAAGTTTAAACTTGGAGATTCTGTTGAAATAATTGAAACTAGACCTTTTTCAAAAACAAAAAAATTTGAAGTGATTTACTAATTTGGAGTTTTAAATGATTCAAATGCAAACAAAGTTAGATGTAGCTGATAATTCTGGTGCAAGGTTGTTACAGTGCATAAAAGTTTTAGGCGGTAGCAAACGTAAAACTGCTTCTGTTGGTGATGTTATAGTAGTATCAATCAAAGAGGCTATTCCACGGGGAAGAGTAAAAAAAGGTGATGTACATAGAGCTGTAATCGTCAGAACAGCTAAGGAAGTAAAAAGAAATGATGGAACATGCATTAGGTTTGATAAAAATGCAGCTGTTTTAGTAAATAAAAGTAATGAGCCGATAGGTACTAGAATATTTGGACCTGTTACTAGAGAACTTAGAGGAAAAAAATTCATGAAAATTGTATCACTAGCTCCGGAAGTCTTATAATGAAAAAATTCAAATTAAAAAAAGGTGACAACGTAACTGTTATATCTGGCAAGGATAAAGGTAAGTCTGGGGAAATAATAGAAGTTTTGAAGAGTATTGATAAGGTTAAGGTTAGGGGTGTTAATATCGTAAAAAAACATCGAAAGCCAACGCAAGAGACCCCAGGTAAAATTGATGAAATTGAACTCCCTATTCATATATCAAATGTTGCATTTCTTGATCCAAAAAATTCAAAACCTACAAGACTTAAATATGAGATTAATAAAAAAGAAAAAATTAGACTGACAGTTTCATCTAATTCGAAAGTTTGATTTAGGAGTATTTATGACTGAAAGATTATATCAAAATTATAAAAGTGATATTGTAACAGTTTTGCAAAACAAATTTAATTATAAAAATATAATGGAAATCCCAAAAATTGATAAAGTTGTAATTAATATGGGTGTAGGAGAAGCTGTAAAAGATTCAAAAAAAATTGAAATTGCTCAAAAAGAATTGTCCTTTATAACTGGTCAGTCTCCAATCATTACCAAAGCAAAAAAAGCTAATGCAAGTTTTAAACTCAGGGAAGGCATGTCAGTTGGTCTTAAGGTTACTCTAAGAAAAAGGAAGATGTATGAGTTTATAGATAGATTAATTAATATTGCATTACCTAGGGTTCGAGATTTTAGGGGTATTAGTGATAAAAGTTTTGATGGTAAAGGAAATTATTCTTTAGGTTTAAAAGAACAATTTATTTTTCCAGAAATTGAATATGATACAGTTGATACTCCTCGAGGTATGGATATTACAATTGTTACTACAGCGAAAACAGATGAAGAGGCAAAAGAATTGTTAAAAAATTTTAATTTTCCTTTTGTAAAATGATATATGGAGATAATTTATGGCTAAACTAAGTGCTATACAAAAAAACCTTAAAAGAGTTAAACTTGTTAATAAATACAGCTCAAAAAGGTCTAAATTAAAAAAAATTTGTTGTGATAAAAGTTTATCTATTGAAGATAGATTTAATGCTCAATTAAAATTATCTGAATGTCCACGTAATGGAGCAAAAGTCAGGTTAAGAAATAGATGTGAAGTTACTGGAAGACCAAGAGGTTTTTATAGAAAGTTTAAGATGTCTAGAATAGCTTTAAGAGAACATGCTTTAGCTGGTCTTATACCGGGCATGGTTAAGTCAAGTTGGTAAGGGGTAAATTAGAATGTCAATGAGTGATACACTAGGTGATATGTTAACAAGAATAAGGAATGGACAGACAACAAATAAAAAAGTTGTTGACGCTCCAGCTTCCAGATTTAGAAAAAATGTTTTAGAAGTTTTAAAAAGAGAAGGCTTCATTAGAAACTTTGAAGAAAAGGAAATGAGACCAGGAATTAATTTTTTTGAAATTGAACTTAAATATTATAATGGAAAACCAGTAATAACTGAAATTAAAAGAGTGTCAAAACCAGGAAGAAGAGTTTATTCAAGTATTAAAAACCTACAAAAAACTTATAACGGTTTAGGTATTTCTATTTTGTCAACTCCAAGAGGTGTAATGAGTGACAATGAGGCAAGAGAAGCTAATGTTGGAGGAGAAGTTTTATGTACTATTTATTAGAGGTATTTTATGTCTAGAATTGGTCAAAGTCCTGTTAATCTACAGGACAACGTTGAAGCTATCTTAGAAAAAAAATTGCTTAAAATCAGAGGTCCTAAAGGATTTTTAGAAATGGAGGTTTCAAATTCTGTAGATTTAAAAATCAAAGATAATAACATTTTAGTGGAAAACAAAGATAATACACTAAAAGGTAAAGCCAATTGGGGTACAATGCGAGCTTTGATAAACAATATGGTGATTGGTGTAACAACAGGATTTACAAAGAATTTAGAAATTGTTGGAGTTGGTTATAGAGGTGCCGTTTCTGGGAAAAAATTAACATTAAATCTTGGTTTAAGTCATTCAGTTGAAATTGAAATACCAGATAATATTGAAGTTAAAATGGACGGTAATACTAAGCTTACTATAAGCAGTGTAAATAAACAAAAACTTGGTCAATTTTGTTCTGACATAAGATCTAAAAGACCACCAGAACCCTTTAAAGGAAAAGGGATTAGATATGAAGATGAGTATATTATTAGAAAAGAAGGCAAGAAAAAATAGGTTGAACAATGAGTACAAAAAAATCTCTTTTTGATAAAAGAAAATTAAGAAATAGATTATCAATTAAAAAAAATATTGGGAATAAATTAAGGCTCTCAGTTTTTAGATCAAATAAACATATTTACTGTCAAATAATTGATGATGTTAAGCAAATTACTTTATGTTCTTCATCTACTTTAGACCCTAAAATTAAAAAAGATCTTAAAGGTTCAGGTACAATTGATGCTGCAGAAAAAGTAGGAAAAGATATAGCAATAAAGGCAAAAAAAATTGACCTTGAAAAAGTAGTGTTTGATAGAGGTGGATATCTGTATCACGGAAGAGTTAAATCATTGGCTGAGGGTGCTAGATCTAATGGATTGAAATTTTAAGGATAATTTATGAATCAGATTGATATTAAAAAAAATAATAAAGATGAAACCGAACTAACAGATAAGTTAGTCGGTATTAATAGAGTCGCTAAAGTGGTTAAAGGGGGAAGAAGATTTGGATTTGCAGCTTTAGTAGTTGTTGGAGATATGCGAGGAAGAGTTGGATTTGGAACTGGTAAAGCAAAAGAAGTTCCTGAAGCTATTAAAAAAGCTACTGAAGATGCCAAAAAGAAAATGATTAGAGTTCCACTGAAAGAAGGAAGAACGCTTCATCATGACATGAAAGGTCATTATGGTGCTGGAAGAGTTGTTTTAAGATCTGCTCCTCCAGGAACAGGTATAATTGCTGGAGGTCCTATGCGAGCAGTTTTTGAAACTCTTGGAGTACAAGATGTTGTTGCTAAATCTGTCGGGACCTCTAATCCTCATAACATGATTAAAGCTACTTTTGAAGCTTTTTCCTTTATGAATTCACCAAGAAGTATTGCTTCTAAGAGAGGTAAAAAAGTCTCAGAAATATTTGGGACTAAAGAAAATAATTAATAGAATTGATGTTGAATGATATGAGTAAAAAAAATATTAAAATTATGCTTGTTAAAAGTGGAATTGGCAGAAAGGCTGACCAAAAAAAGACATTAATTGGTTTAGGTCTAAATCGTGTTGGTAAGATCAGAGAACTTGAGGATACACTATCAGTTCGTGGGATGGTCAACAAAGTTAGTCATTTAGTCAAAATAATTCAATAGTTATCGGAGTAAATCATGCAACTAAATAAACTTAAATCTGATAATAAAAAAAGTAAAAAAAGAATTGGTAGAGGTATTGGTTCTGGAACTGGCAAGACCTCTGGTAAAGGACATAAAGGGCAAAAAGCAAGATCTGGTGTTGCCATAAAAGGTTTTGAAGGCGGTCAGATGCCTATTCATAGAAGATTACCTAAAAGAGGTTTTAAAAACATATTTAGAACAGAATATGTTCCGATTAATCTAGGGATAATTCAAAAGTTAATAAACGAGAAGATAATTTCAACTACGAAACCTTTAGACAAAGAAACTTTATTAAAAGTAGGTCTATTAAAGAAAAATAATGATAATATTAAAATCTTAGCTAAAGGTGAATTTAAAAGTAAACTAAAATTTATAGGATTTAATTTCTCGAAAAATGCTAAAATCATTGTTGAGAAAAACGGTGGCAATTTTGAAAGTTTAAATAACAATTAAATAATTATGGCAGATCAAAATATATTTGGTACATTTGGAAAAGCAAAAGAACTTCGTCAAAGAATTTTATTTACATTAGGAGCTTTAATTATATATAGGCTTGGAACTTATATTCCTGTTCCAGGCATCAATCCTACTGTGCTAAATGAGATTGTTAATCAAACAAGCGGTGGTGTACTAGGAATGTTTAATATGTTTTCAGGAGGCGCTCTCGGTAGAATGACAATCTTTGCATTAACAATTATACCTTATATTTCTGCTTCGATTATTATGCAATTAATGTCTTCGTTATCACCTCAAATAGCTCAATTAAAAAAAGAAGGTGAAACAGGTCGACAAATTATAAATCAATATACCAGATATTTGACAGTTTTATTAGCTACAGTTCAAGCTTGGGGATTTGCTGTTGCATTAGAGAGTACCTCTGGAGCGAGTGGCTCTCTAGTATTAAATGCTGGAATTTATTTCAAAATAACTACAGTTGTTACCCTGGTAGGCGGTGTTATGTTTTTGTTATGGCTAGGAGAGCAAATTACTGAAAGAGGATTAGGTAATGGTGTTTCATTAATAATTTTTTCTGGTATTGTTGCTGAATTACCTAGAGCTTTGGCACAAATATTAGAGCAAGGTAGAACTGGAGCTATATCTCCAATTTTAATTATAATAATATTTATACTAGCAATAGCAGTCATTGCATTTATTGTTTTTATTGAGAGATCTCAAAGAAAAATTATTGTTCAATATCCTAAAAGACAAGTAGGGAATAAAATTTTTTCAGGCGACTCTTCTCATCTTCCTCTTAAAATTAATGTTCCTGGAGTAATTCCGCCGATTTTTGCTTCTGCACTTCTATTATTACCTACATCAGTAAGCTCTTTTGCAGGTATTGGTTCAGATAGTCCTGAGTGGTTGATTACTATTAATTCTCTATTAGGAAGAGGCCAACCTATATATTTAGCTATATACATAGGATTGATCGTATTTTTTGCCTTTTTCTATACAGCGATAGTTTTTAACCCAGATGAAACTGCAGATAATTTAAAAAGAAATGGCGGATTTGTTCCTGGCATAAGGCCTGGGCCACCTACTGCGGATTATTTAGATTTTGTTTTGACTAGGTTGACTGCTATTGGAGCATTTTATCTATCAGCAGTTTGTATATTGCCTGAGATTTTAATATCCAAATATTCAATACCTTTTTATTTTGGGGGAACTAGTCTCTTAATTGTTGTAACAGTAGCAATTGATACTGTTACGCAAGCACAATCACATATGCTAGCTCATCAGTATTCAGGATTAATTAAGAAAAGAAGACTAGGAGGCTATTCAAGATGAATATTATTTTATTTGGAGCTCCTGGTGCAGGAAAAGGAACACAGGCAAACTTCTTGATTAACAAATTTGGTCTTTTACAAATTTCAACCGGTGATATACTCAGAGACTCAGTTAAACAAAAAACAGAATTAGGAAAACAAGTTGAAACTATCATGGCTAATGGAGAGTTAGTTCCTGATGAGATTATTTTTTCACTTATTACTGATAGATTAAATGATAAAGATATTAAAAATGATTTTATTTTTGATGGTTTTCCAAGAAATTTAAAGCAAGCTCAAAAGTTAGATGAAATTATGAACGAAATTAACATTCACTTAGATTTTGTATTTCATATAGATGTAGAAGAAGAAATATTAACTAGTAGAATTCAAAATAGGGCAAAGCAAGAAAAAATAACTAGGAAAGACGATACTTCGGAAGTTTTGATTGAAAGACTAAAAGTCTATAATAGAGAAACTAAACCCGTTCTTGATTACTATTTAAATAAAAACATACTAACTGTTATTGATGGGATGGGGACAATTGATGAGGTTTCATCTGATATTTTTATGACAATTAAGAAAGACTTTAAGGTTGACTAGATTATGTTAAAGTTTATAATTCGCAAATCCTTATATTTTATGGAGAAGTTTAATGGCAAGAATAGCTGGTATTAATATTCCTACTAATAAAAGAGTTGAGATCGCTCTAACATATATACATGGTATTGGCTTAAGTGCTAGTAAGAAAATATGTAAACTGGCAAAGATTAAAGATCAAACAAGAGTAAATAATTTGACTGAGAGTGAATTATCACAAATCAGAGATATAATTGATAAAGATTATTTAGTTGAAGGTGACTTAAGAAGAAAAAAATCACTTGATATAAAAAGGTATCTTGACCTTGGTTGTTTAAGAGGGTTAAGACATAGAAAAAATTTACCTGTTAGAGGCCAAAGAACTCATACTAATGCAAGAACAAGAAAAGGTCCTGCAAAAGCAATTGCTGGTAAAAAGAAATAATAGAGGAAATAATGGCAAAGCAACCTTCGCAAACAAAAGTTAAGAAAAAGGAAAAGAAAAATATTTCAAATGCAATCGCACACGTAAACTCTTCCTTTAATAATACACTAGTGACTATTACTGATTATCAAGGTAATACAATAGCTTGGTCATCTTCTGGAAGTATGGGATTTAAGGGATCACGTAAATCAACTCCTTATGCAGCTCAATTAGCAGCAGAGGATGCTGGTAAAAAAGCTTCAGAGCATGGTGTTAAAATAGTTGATATTGAGGTTCAAGGTCCAGGATCTGGAAGAGAGTCTGCACTTCGCGCTTTACAGATTGTAGGTTTTCAAGTGAATTCTATAAGAGATGTTACACCAATACCTCATAATGGATGTAGACCAAAAAAAAGAAGAAGAGTATAGAAAATATAATTAAATTAAACTTAAATTATTTATGGAAAAAAAATGATTGAAAAAAACTGGAAAGAATTAATCAAGCCCGCTAAATTAATGGTCAAACACAATGATGATCAAAAATCAAGTGCAACTATAATAGCCGAGCCTATTGAAAGAGGGTTCGGTGTTACCATAGGAAATGCTTTAAGAAGAATATTATTATCTTCACTTCAAGGTTCAGCAATAACCTCAATTCAAGTTCAGGGAGCACTACATGAATTCTCATCTTTACCAGGTGTAAGAGAAGATTTAACTGACATGATATTAAACATAAAAGGAATTAAAGTTAAAATGGATGAAGAGGGTCCTAAAAAAATATACTTAAATGTTGATGGACCTATAACTGTGACAGCTGGTCATATTGAAGATACATCAAATGTAACAATAATGAATCCAGAGCATGAAATATGTACACTTGAAGAAGGTAATAAACTATCAATTGAATTTAATGTTGAAAATGGGAAAGGATATGTTCCTGCTGGTGTTAATTACATTGAAGACAAACCTATTGGTTTAATACCAATTGACGCAATATTTAGTCCTATTTTACAAGTTTCATACGATGTAGATAACGCTCGAGTTGGTCAACAAACAGACTTTGATAAATTACTCCTAAATGTTACTACTGACGGATCAGTTTCACCTGAAGACTCAGTCGCTTTTGCTGCTAGAATTATGCAAGATCAAATGCAGAACTTTATTAATTTTGAAGAGCCAGAAGAAGAAGAAGTAACGCCAGAAGTTGATGATTTGCCATTTAACAGAAATTTATTAAGAAAAGTCGATGAATTAGAATTATCAGTTAGATCTGCAAATTGTTTAAAAAATGATAATATTGTATACATTGGCGATCTCGTATTAAGAACAGAGCCAGAGATGTTAAGAACGCCAAATTTTGGAAGAAAAAGTTTAAATGAGATTAGAGAAGTTCTGAAAGTTATGGACCTTGAATTAGGTATGATTATAGAAAATTGGCCACCAGAAAACATTGAAGATCTTGCAAAAAAAATTGAGGATCCATTTAATTAAAGGTAATTTTTATGAAACATAGAATAAAAGGGAAAAAACTTAATAGAACTTCTTCTCATAGAAAAGCACTATTAAAAAATATGTCACAAGCTTTAATTAAGCATGAACAAATCATTACAACTTTGGCAAAAGCAAAAACACTAAAGCCTTACTTTGATAAATTAATCACAATTGGTAAAAAAGGGAGCATTTCTGCAAGAAGACAAGCCATTAGCAAGGTTGGAGATATAAAATTAGTTGAAAAACTCTTCAGTATATTAGCGAAAAGATATGAAACTAGAAACGGTGGTTATTCACGAGTTTTAAAAGCTGGGTTTAGATATGGTGATTCTGCCCCAATGGCTGTTATAGAACTAGTTGATAGAGATGAGGAAGCTAGGGGTAAAGATAGTGGCCCCACGCAAGAACAAAAAAATTCTAACCCAAATGAAAATAAAGAACAAGGTAGTGCTGCCGTAGCTGCTAGTTAATTTTTATGCCTTTTGACGGTTACATCGGAATTGATTGGTCTGGTGATAAAAGTAAGTTTCAAAAAGGGATTAAGGTAGCTTACCTAGATAAAGAAAATATAAATCCACATATAATACCACCACCAAATAAAAATAAATATTGGGATAGATCTACTTTAATAGAATATTTACAAAATTTAAATTTAAACAAATCGTATTTAATTGGTTTTGACTTCGCTTTTGCATATCCTTTTGAAGATTACAAAAATTACTTTGTAGATTTAGATAATTCGCCAAAGTCAGCAAAAAAACTTTGGGATTTTATTGATGTTCATAATTATGAAAATTCTAATTATTATGGTGGTAACATCTGGAAAAATAAAACCATATGTGAATATTATAATTCACCAGTAAAAAGAGGTTTGAAATTTAAATCTAGAAGAAGAATTACGGAGATATATGCAAAAAAAATTTGTTCTCCTAGTCCTACATTTAATTGTGTAGGTCCAGGGGCAGTTGGAACAGGTAGTCTTGCAGGGATGAGAGTATTAAAAATATTAAAGAATAAATTTAATATATGGCCATTTGATAATTTAAAAAATAAAAACAAAAGTATAATAGTTGAAATTTTTCCGACATTATATTTTAGAAAACACTCAATCAAGCCAAAAAAAAATACTGGTTATACCTTGGATCAAATAAATGATGCTTTAAAAAAATATGATTGTTTGCCAGTATCTCAAAACTTAAAAATGTTTGGTCCTGATCAGGATGAAGCAGATGCTATTATATCTGTTGCAGCCTTAAAATATTTTTCCAAAAATATAAAATACTGGAAAACTCACAAAGCTGCCAAAAAAGAAGGCTGGATTTACGGAGTTAAATTTATTAATGATAAAGTGTGAATAAATTAGAACAATTTATAATTCCTCAAAGCGAAGATAAGTCTCGTTTGGATAGATGTCTAAGACGAAACTTAGGAGAAATAAATCAATCACTTTTAGAAAAATCGTTACGTAATAAGCATATTTTATTAAATGGAAAAAAAGCTAAAGCTTCAGACAAGATAGAAAAAAACCAAATAATCACTTATGAAGCGTCACTTTTTTTAAATGGTAAGAAAGTATTTTCTAAAATAAGTAAAAATAAAAAAAGTTTTTATTTAGATCTCTATAAAAAAACTTTAATAAAGGAAAATAAAAATTGGATTATTTTAAATAAGCCAAATAAAATTGCTGTTCAAGGTGGTACTGGTTTAAATAAAAATATAGATGAACTCTTGAGATTAATTTCAAATGATTGTCAATTCAAACTAGTTCATAGATTAGATAAAGAAACATCTGGAATACTTGTTATTGCTAAAAATTTAAAAACAGCAAAGACTTTTCATAACTTTTTTAAAAACAAAAGAATTATAAAACTTTATTTAGCTATTATTTCTCCTCCACCTTCAAACAACGAACAATATATCACATCAAATATTGAAAAAAGTAGTTTTTCGAACTTTAGAAAAATGACAACATCAGATGTTAAAGGTAAGTTTGCCAAAACATATATGAAAATATTAGTAAAAAATTTAAATTACGCACTTGTTTTATTATATCCTATTACTGGAAGAACCCATCAATTAAGAGTCCATATGAACTATATAGGATGTTCAATAATTGGTGATAAAAAATATAAATTAAATCAGAATTCTAAAGATAATGAAAATTTTCTTAAACTTCATTCTTATATTATTAAATTTCCAAAAGAAAACTCTATAAAAGCACCATTACCTGAACATTTTATAAATTTTATGAAAGAAAATAAATTAGATATAGATTTAGAAAAAGTTGAAAAAGATTTTGTAAAGGAATTTGAATATGAATAAAAAATTAGTTCTATTTGATTATGATGGTACGATTGTTGATTCAGCGATAATGATAGTAAAAGGAGCAATTGAGGCTTTTAGAATGTGTGGATTACCAGATCCAGATCCCAAAAAAGTTAGAGAAAATATTGGGAAACCTCTTGCAACTGCTCTTGACGCCTATGCACCAAAAGGTTACGAAGTCAAGCCAGAAATGATTTCCAACGCATATAGAAAATGGTATGCAGAGCAAGGAAGGTTAGGTTTACAAGATGAACCTTTATTTCCAGGAATGTTTAAAATTGTAAATGATTTAAAAAATAATAAAGAATTTCATATTGGTGTTGCTACAAATAAATCTCGTATTGCTCTTAATAATGGATTAAAAAAACATAACTTAAACAACATTTTTGATATCACATTAACAATGGATGAAGCAAAGGCTAAACCTGATCCAGATATGGCTATACAAGCAATGTCTATGTTAAATATAGAAAAAAAATTTACAACTATCGTTGGAGATACAATTAATGATATTGGCTTAGCTGTAAATGCTGGAATTAAATCAATTGGTGTAGCTTGGGGCTACAATAGCGTTGAAATGCTAAGAAATGAAGGTGCTGATTTTATCATAAAAGATTCTGAAGAGTTATTTGACACAATTATTAATTTATAGATATGTGTTTAAAACCTAAATTAAAGTATTCAGATGGCGTTTTTAATTTATTTGTTAATAATAAAGAAATTAAAACACCGGAAAAAGTATCATTTAATTTTAAAGATAAAATGTCCCCTAATTTAATTTTGAAAGAAATAAAAAAATTTAAATTAAAAAATTTTAATCAATCTATTTATTATAATATTTTCTCTCTTGCTAAAGATAAAATTCTAGTGGATAAACAAAAATATATTGATGAAGTTTTAAGGTATATAAATACAGATCTTATTTGTTATTGGGAAAATAATCCAGATGATCTATATGCTTTACAGTTAGATAATTGGAATTCACAATTAAAAAAATTAAAAAAAGAAGAATTACATTTTGATTATACTTTTAATATTATTCCAATTAAACAAAAAAAATCTTCAATAGAGTTGTTGAAAAATAAGTTAATTCAATTAGATGATATAATTTTGTCATGTTTGTTGATTGTTACAAAAACTACAAGTTCATTACTCTTAAGTTACCTTTTTATAACT
>QCNM01000031.1 GCA_003210115.1 SAR116 cluster bacterium AG-426-A06
AAAGTAAAACAATTAAATTATATTTAGATTCTGAAAAACCAAGTGCTTTAATATTTTCAAGAAGAAATGATATAACAAAATTTTCATATCAACTTAAACTTTTTGAAAACAAAGAAATTAAAAGATACTATTTTACCTCAAGAAAAATTCCAATAAATCATTATGAATATAATTATAACTTTAAAGATCATTTACTAAAAAAAAATGACGTTGTCTTAATAATAAGTAGTTTAAATGGTATAGATAGACAATATGTAAAATATTTTGACGAATTTGAAACTATAGGAAAAACAATTTTCAAAGAAACAGAAAATTCTGTAAGAAGTTTTTATATCATTAGAGCAAATTTAAAGTAATTAATCTTTATTTAATTTACTGTAGTTTTCAAAAATATTTAAAGTTTCCTCGCTTACATGATGCTCAATACCTTCAGCGTCCATTTTGGCTGTCTCAATGTCAACACCGATAGAGACAAGAAAGTTATATACAATATCATGTCTTTTTTTACAATACTTAGCAAGTGCTTTCCCTTTTTCTGTTAAAAAAATTGACCTGTAAGGTTTACTCTCAACAAAACCATCTCTTACTAATCTTCTAATAACACTATTAACTGTTGGACTTGTTACACCAAAATTTTTTGCCAGATCAACTACTCTTGCTTCTCCATTTTCATTGATTAGCTCTGCAATCATTTCTGTGTAATCCTCAGCAATTTCAGTATTTCTTGCATTACGAATTTGAAAAAAACGATCAGAACTTGTTGAATTTTTAAATTTCATAATAGTTTTTAATGTTGATCTAAAAATTGATATTATGATATTACAATATATTAAATCAAAATAATAGGAAAGTTATGAAACACGAAAATACTTCAGATCAGAAACTAAAAAATATACAATCAAAAGTTTTTGAAAAATTAATATTTCATTTGCAAAAGAGAACAGATGTACAAAATATAGATTTAATGAATCTGTCTGGATTTTGTAGAAACTGTCTTTCAAAATGGTACTCTGAAGCGGCCAAAGATGAAGGTCTTGAAATTGATTACGAGACTTCAAGAGAAAAAGTTTATGGCATGTCCTATGAGAATTGGAAAGATAAGTTTCAGAAAGAAGCTTCTCAAGATCAAATAAATGATTTTAACAAATAGTAAATAAATAGATTGCCTAGTATAAATAAAAACCATTTTGGCGATAGATTGTTTGAAACTATCAGGAAAAAAGAAAATTTTTTATGTTTAGGGATAGATCCTCATTTAGATTTAATACCTGAAGTATTTCAAAAAAAAATTAAATTGACTAATGACATTTACTCTAAAAATAATATTAAAATAGTTGAAAGTTTCTGTATAAAGCTAGTTGAAACAATTGCTGATTTAGTACCTGCAATAAAACTACAAATTGCTTTTTTTGAGCAACTTGGTCCAGAGGGTTTTAAATTACTTTCAAAGCTATGTCATTTAATAAAAGAAAAACGTATCATTTGTATTATCGACTGTAAAAGAGGTGATATTGGCTCTACAAATAATGCGTACGCAAATGCATTTTTTTCTAAATCATCTCCATATCCATGTGATGCTATAACCATAAATCCCTGGTTAGGGATCGAAACTTTAAATGCTTTTGAAAAATATATCCCAAAATTTGGTTTATTTATTTTAGTACATACAAGTAATCCTGGTGCAAAAGATTTACAAGAACAAATAACCATAGAAAATAAAAAATTGTATGAAATTCTAATAGATAAATTAAATCCAATAATTAGTAAAAATATTGGAAAGCATAATTTATCTTCCATTGGAATTGTTACTGGAGCCACCTACCCCAAAGAACTAAAACATATTAGAAAAAAACTTCCTTTCTCCCCTTTTTTAATACCTGGATTTGGAAAACAAGGAGGCTCTATAGAAGATGCCAGATGTGGACTACTTCCTGATAAAAAATATAAAAACAAATTTAATTCAGGTATAATTAATTCTTCAAGAGATTTATGCTTTCCAATTTCTGCAAAAAATTGTAATAGTATTAAATCTTGGAAAAAAGAAATATATAAAAATTTAGAAAAAAATATCTCAAACCTACATTAAAAAATATGAAATATAAAAAAGAAAAATTTAAATATTTAGGAAAACAAAATAATCTTTTGTCAAATCCTGATTATTCTGTTTTAGATAAACTTCCCAACCCTCATTTAGATACAAAATATTGCATTCGTTTCACATGTCCAGAATTCACATCAATTTGCCCCGTGACTTCTCAACCTGATTTTGCAAAAATAGTAATTGATTATATTCCAAATAAATTCATTGTAGAGAGTAAATCATTAAAGTTATACTTAACTGGATATAGAAATCATGGTGCCTTTCATGAAGACTGTACTATTTCAATTGGTAAAGATCTAAAAAACCTACTGAAACCAAACTGGTTAAGAATAGCAGGGATATGGTATCCAAGAGGTGGAATACCAATTGATATTTTTTGGCAAACAAAAAATATACCAAAAGGCTGTTTAGCACCCGAATTAAACTTTAGCCCATATAGAGGTCGTGATTAAATGAAACAAAATGAAATAAATTGGAAGTTAATATTAATTACATGTTCAATTATAGTTTGTGTAATAATGGGAGTTAGAAATTGTTTTGGATTATTTTTAGAACCCATTAGCCTTTATAATAATTCTGGAGCGGAACCATTTTCTGTAGGGATGAGTATTCAAGCAATAATTTGGGGTCTAAGTGCCTTCTTGCTTGGAATGGTAATTGATAGATTTGGCCCTCAAAAAGCCTTAGCTTTTGGTATATTTTGCTATGCTTTAGGTGTTTATATTTTAAGTAACCCATCTAGTGATTTTATCATTTTCAATTTTGGCTTTATGACTGGTATAGGACTTGGGGCAGGCGGAATGTCAACAATAGTTGCAATTATAGGTAAAACAGCGCCAACTAAAAAAAAATCAATGGCAATGGGAATTGCCGCAGCATCAGCCTCTTTTGGTCAGTTTATATTTATTGCACCTACCTTATTTTCAATTAAAACTTTTGGATGGCAAACTACAATTGTTTTTCTTTCTTTAATTACAGCTTCATTAATTGTTCTCATACCTTTATTAAAAACAAATAACACCTTTAAAAATGCAAAAATAGACGATAAATCATTTGACTTCAATAATGTAATAAAATTCACTTTTTCCAATAAAAACTATATATTGCTTACTTTAGGTTTTTTTACATGTGGTTTTCATGTGACTTTTATTGGTCTTCATCTACCAAATGATTTAATTTCTAAAGGACTTTCAATAGATATAGCAGGTTGGTCACTTGCTATTATAGGTTTATTTAATATCGCCGGTACTCTATTTTTTGGCTGGCTTGGTGATCGAGTTTTAAAGAAAAACTCTCTAGCATACATTTATTTAGGTAGATCAATAGTTATTACTTTATTTATTATACTACCTCCATCTCCTATATTAGCTTTACTATTTGGAGCATCAATAGGCCTATTATGGCTAGCAACCGTACCTCTAACTAATGGCGTAGTTTTCACATTTATGGGGCCTAAATACCTAGCAACTCTTGGAGGAATTGTTTTTATATCTCACCAAATAGGAGGTTTGTTTGGAGCTTGGTCTGGTGGAAAAATATTTGATATCTACGGAAGTTATGATAATGCTTGGTGGATTAGTGTGTTTCTTGGAATTATAGCTTTCTTATTTCACATATTTATTAGAGAAAAATCATTTAATTATAATCCAGAAATAAACATGGTAAAAGCATAATTAAATTTTCAAATTTCTATAAAAAACTAAACTTTCTGGATTTGCTAATGCTGAAGTATTTTTAATTTCTTTTCCGTTAACCAAATCTCTGACAGCCAACTCAACAATTTTTCCAGATTTTGTTTTTGGAATTTCAGGAGCTTGAATAATAATTGACGGAACATGCCTAGGAGAAGCGCCTGTTCTTAATTGATCTTTAATAATTTTAATTAATTCTCCTGTAAGCAGAATATTTTCCCTTAAAACAACAAACAAAATTAATCTTGTATCGTTTTTCCAATTTTGACCAATGACTAAACTTTCAATAACTTCGTCAATTTTTTCAACTTGTCTGTATATTTCTGCTGTGCCTATTCGTATACCTCCTGGATTTAGAGTAGCATCTGACCTTCCAAAAATAATAAACCCATAATTTTCAGTTTTTAAAATATAATCACCATGATTCCAAACATTTTTATATTTATCAAAATACGCTTTATGATATTTCTCTCCATTATCTTTCCAGAATTCAATAGGCATTGTTGGAAAACTTTTGATACATACAAGTTCACCTTGTTTATTATTAATTGAGTTTCCATCATCATCAAAAACATGAACATCCATTCCTAAAATAGGACCTTGTATTTCCCCACGGTAAACTGGTGAAATTGGATTCCCACCAACAAAACAACCTACAATATCTGTTCCTCCTGACAAGCTAGCCAAATGTATATCTTTTTTTATATATTTATAAACGTAGTCAAAAGATTCATGAACTAGAGGAGAGCCAGTAGAACCAATAGTCTCTAAATTTTCTAATTTAAATTTTTTTGAAATATTATTTTTAAATTTTGATAACGCATCTATATATTTTGCAGATGTACCAAAAAAATTAAACTTTTCTTCCTCAGCGTAAGTCCATAAAATATCTGAATTAGGATAAAAAGGAGAGCCATCATATAAACAAATTGTGGAATTTAACATTAAAGAAGAGACCAACCAATTCCACATCATCCAACCACAAGTTGTAAAATAAAAAAATTTCTTCTTTTCTCCAGCATTTGAATGAAGGCCAACTTCAACTAAATGTTTTAACAAAACACCACCAGCTGAATGGACAATACATTTAGGTTTGCCAGTTGTTCCACTAGAAAACATAATATATAAAGGGTGATCCAATTTTAATTTTATAAAATCTAATTTATCAGATTTATAATTATCTAATAAATCTTGATAAATTATAGCTTTATTGGAAGAGAAAATCTCACTAGAATTTAATAAAGGAACTAAAATTACATCTTTAACACTTCTTAATGAATTTACAACTTTTACAACTTTTTCGGTGATATTTATTTCTTTGCCATTAAAATTGTACCCATCTGTAGTTACTAACATTTTAGGCTCAATTTGACTAAATCTGTCTAAAACTCCCTCTACTCCAAAATCTGGTGAAGCTGACGAAAAAATAGCACCTATTGAAGAAGCCGCTAACATAACTATGATTGTTTCAGGAATGTTAGGTAAAAAAGCTGCAACTCTGTCACCCTTTTTAATACCCTTTTTCTTAAAATAATTCGCTACTGTAGCAACTTGATTTTTAAGTTCAGACCAATTTAATCTTTTCTTTATTTTATCTTCTGACCAAAAAGTAATCGCTATATCACTGTCACCTTTCTTTAACATATTTTCAGCATAATTTAATTTGCCATTTGGGAAAAATCTTGTACCTGGTAACTTGTTTGGCGGCTCTAAATATGGCTCCTCGCCTTTATGACCAATTACATTAAAAAAATTCCAGACCTCATTCCAAAAACAATTTCTATTTTCAACAGACCATTTATGAAGAGTTTCAAAATCATTTATTTTCGTATTTTTTTGAGAATTTATATGCTCTATAAATTTAAATAAAGATGTACTTTTTATTCTTTTTAAAGTAGGTTTCCAAAGCTGTTCATTTTTCATATTGATTATCTATATAGGTTCCTAATTTAATATCTTTTTCGCTCATGCCTTTTACATCATGAGTTGTTAAAGTAATTGAAACTTTATTGTAAACATTAAACCATTCCGGATGGTGACCTAATTCTTCAGCTTTCAAAGCAACTTTAGTCATAAATGAAAAAGCGCTTTTAAAGTCTGAAAATTTAAACTCTTTAGTAATAGCTTCTCTTCCATCATGAGTAACTTTCCAACTTTTTAATTTTTTTACTACGTCCTCTAAATCTAATTTACATTCCATTTGAAAAATCCTTTCTATTGATAAACTTTTGAATAGGTTTAATATACTCAGCATATTTAATTAATAAATCGCAAGAATATTTTATCCTATCATCTATCCAAGAGGGAATTAATTTACCATGGTTACCAGGTAAAAATTGTTCTACATTTCTTATGATAATATTCTCAGGGATCCACATTATATGAGAGTTTTTATATGAACTAGCTCTTAACTCTGAGATAGGATAAGCTCCTCCATTTCCACTACTAATTGAAACTATTAAACCAGGTTTATGAAATAATTCACCATTATTAAAAACTAAAAAAAAGTTTTTTGAATTTGGCGTTGCCATACCACCATATTCAGGAACAATCATGATAAAACCATCTGAATTTTTTAGTTCGTTTGAAATTTTTTCAAAATTTTTTTCCCAAAATTCACTATTTTCTCTCTTATTGGATGTCCACAATGGTATTTTACTATTATACATATTTAAATTGTAGCAAATTATTTTATTATTAATTTTTAAAATAACTTCTTCTAAAATTTTAGATATTCTATTAGATTGAGATTTTTCTCTATGACTTGTTGATATTAAGGATATTTTCATTTGTAAATTTTATATAATTATTAATAATAAAAATTAGTATATAACTTATTATAATATAATTTCAAATATTATGAAAAAAATTGAAATAATTAAACCTGATGATTGGCATGTACATTTCAGAGAGGGGCTTTTTCTTGAAAAATTAGTTCCAGAAACAAGCAAACTTTTTAACAGAGCTATCGTAATGCCTAATTTAACATTTCCAATAGTAAGCTCAAATCAAGCATCAGAATACAAAAAACAGCTACTAGATTTTTCAAAAAATAATGAATATTTTGAACCTTTAATGACTCTTTATTTAAACGAAGAAATTGATATCAAGGATTTAATAAAGGCATACGAAAATAAGATTATCTTTGCCGTAAAACTCTATCCTGCTGGAGCTACGACTAACTCCTCAAAAGGTGTTAAAGACATTACTAAAACATATAAAATATTAGAAGCTATGTGTAAATGTAAAATACCTCTATTAATTCACGGTGAAGTTAACAATAAAGAAATAGATGTTTTTGACAGAGAAAAAGTTTTTATTGATAATGAATTAACACAAATATGTAAAGAATTTCCAAATCTTAAAATTACATTAGAGCATATTACAACTAAATATGCTGTACAATTTGTTAATAATACAAAAAGAAATCTAAAAGCTTCAATTACACCTCATCATTTAATTTTAAATCGAAGTGACATGTTGGAGCATACGATCAAACCTCATTATTATTGTTTACCAATTTTAAAAAGAGAAGAAGATAGAAAAGCTTTACTGAGTGCTGCATTTAATACAAATAAAAAATTTTTTATGGGAACTGATTCTGCGCCTCATGATATTAAAAACAAAGAAGCTGATTGTGGGTGTGCAGGTATTTTTAATACAATTAATTGTATTCAAGTTTTAGCTCAAGTTTTTGAAAATAATAGACAATTAAATATGTTAGAAAATTTTATTAGTGTTAATGGAGCTCTTCATTACGAACTTCCATTGAATTCCGAAAAAATAAGATTAAAAAAAGTAAAAGATCCAATTAATTTCCCAAATGTACTTAAAATCAATAACTTTAAAATTAAAGTATTTAAACCTAATTTTAAAATCTTTTGGCAATTAGAAAGTTAACAAATTTGAGTATTAAAACAAGACCAATTATTCTTTGTGGAGGTTCTGGGACAAGATTATGGCCGGAAAGCAGAAGAAATTTTCCAAAACAATTTATTCCTGTTTTGAAAGGCAAAACTTTATTCGATCTTACATTGGAAAGATTAAAAAATATAAAAAATACGCTAACACCGATAATTATAACAAATGAAAAATATAAATACTTAATTAAAGATTCTCTTAATTTACAAAACTTTAATGCAAAAATTGTATTAGAACCTATAGGCAGAAATACTACAGCTGCTATATACATAGCTTCAAAAATTACTGCTAAAAATGAAAATCTACTAATAATGCCATCTGATCATTATATAGGAGATAATACGCTTTTTGTGAAAAAAATTAATGAAATTTTAAGGCAAGATAATTTCAAAAATTGGATAACTTTTGGCATTACTCCAAATCATGCTTCAACATCTTATGGGTATATAAAATTAAAAAATAAGCATGTAAAAAGTAATCTATTTGAAGTTGAAAGATTCATTGAAAAACCAAATAAACTTAAAGCAAATAATTTTTTTAAATCTAAAGAGTATTTGTGGAATTCGGGAATATTTATTGGGAATGCCAATATGATTGAAAATTCTATAAAAGCTAATTCACCTCAGATTGCTAAATATTGTGATATAGTTTTAAAAAATGTTATTTTATCTAAGTCTAAAAGTGAGTATTCATTTAATTTAAAAGATTTTAAAGATATACCCTCAATTTCTATAGATACTTCAGTAATTGAAAAAAGTACTAATATTTTATGTGCTCATATCAATTGTCAGTGGAATGATATTGGATCTTGGGATAGTTATTTTAAATGCTTTCCACAAAATAAAAAACGTAAAGTAATTCAAGTTAATTCTAAAAATAACTATATCAAAAGCAACAACAAATTGATTGCTACTGTCGGAATTGAAAACTTAATTGTAGTTGATACTAATGATGCGGTTTTAATTGCAAAAACAGGTTTAGAAGAAAATATGAGACATTTAATAACTTCATTAGAAAAAAAACAATTTTTAGAACTAACTGAAAATAATTTTGAAAATCGCCCTTGGGGTAAATTTGAAAATATTTTAGTTAGTAAAAAATTAAAAATAAAAAAAATCACAGTGAATCCAAAATCTAGATTGTCTAAACAATTTCATAATTTTAGAAGCGAACATTGGTTTATTACAGAAGGTAAAGCTATTGTATTCAAAGATGGAGAAAAGAAAAAATTAAGAAAAGGGCAGTCTATAGATATTCCAAAAAAAACAGTTCACTACATAGAAAATTATACTCAAAAAATACTTACTTTTATTGAAATACAAATGGGAACATATTTTGGAGAAGATGATATAATAAGAATAGAAGATATATATGATAGAAAATAAAGTGCTATTAAAAGACCAAATTAAATATATTGTAATTCATTGCTCAGATACGAATGAAAATGACACCGCAGAAGATATTCATAAACTACATTTAAGCTTTGGGTGGGAAGGTATCGGATACCATAAAGTTATAAAAAAAAATGGTGATCTTGAAAATGGCAGACCAGAATTTTGGAGAGGCGCTCATGTATATGGACATAATCACGAAAGTTTAGGTATTTGCTTGATAGGAAAAGGGAACTTCAATAAAAAACAATTTAATGCGTTAAAAAAACTTCTTATTTTATGGAAAAAAAAATATCCCTTGGCAACAATCATTGGGCATAAAGATTTCAAAAATACAAAAAAAACCTGCCCAAACTTTGATGTTTTTTCATGGGTAAAGGAGAATAATATTATTTAAATATGATAGAAAAAGAAATCAAATCTTCATTTGCAGATGTAAGAAATAAACCAACTTATAATTCAATTTTAGAAACGCAATTAATTTGTGGTGAAACATTGGAAATACTATCAAGTCAAAATGAATGGTCTTATATTTGTTCAAAAGAGGATAATTACAAAGGATGGATAAAAACGAATCAAATTGGTGAAAAAACAAATAAAACTCATAAAATTATACAACTTTCTACCTATGTTTTTGAAAAACCTGATCACAAATCTAGAGTAATTTGCAAATTATTTCTTAACTCTATGATCAGAGTAGATAGTTTTAAAGGAGATTGGGTTAAAATATTTTTTAATGATAAAGTTGGCTTTTTACATAGAAATTCTATTATTGATTTAAATAAGAATAACATGGATTGGATAAATATTTGTTTAAAGTTTAAGAATGCGCCTTATTTGTGGGGAGGAAAAACATTTGAAGGCATTGACTGTTCAGGTCTTATTCAATTGTCACTTCAATGTTGTGGAATAAAATTTCCTAGAAATACTAATGAACAATCTGAATTTGTGTCTAATTTTGTTAATTCAACAAAAAATGTATCAAAAGGTACGCTAATATTTTGGGATGGACATGTTGGTGTAATGATAAATGATACTGAGTTGATACATAGTAACATGTATCATTTAGGTGTCCATATTGAAAATATTTCTAGCGCCGTAAAAAGAATTGGAGAAGTGAAACAGCTTAAACAAATAAAAATTTAAAACTATATAATAATTCTTACTGTTTTAAATGCTTCGGCAAAATCACAACCATTTTGACTTCCTCTAAATTTTGCTAAAGCTTTAACAGCTTCAACTGACCTGCTTAAATTGTTCTTAATTTGAGATTCATAACAGTTAACAGCGTCAATTTTATGACTTATTTGAGACGATATATCTACAAAAAAATCTGGATTAAAAGTATGTTCAGCTCCTGCTACATTCCAATGTGTTTCTGATAATGTTTCATACATCAATACAAATTTAGGAAAATTTTCTTTTATAGGTCTACAAGCTACAATACTACCGTCAAAAATAACTCTATGATCTATATGTCTATCAGGAAATGGTATTAATACTAGTTCTGGAGAAAAATTGTTAACAAAATCATTAATTTTTTTGTAAAGAGAAGAGCGTTCTTCTTGATGGACATATGTCGCAGGTATTTTTAGAAACTCATGGTGTTTTACTCCTAAAATTTCAAATGCATTCATGGCCTCATACTGTGTTCTCTTAAATGAATCAAGTTTATATAATGGTGGAAGATGTCCACTGATAATTAAGACCGAAACATCAATACCTAGACTTGAAAATTTTTTGATCGTTCCCCCAGCTCCAAGAGTTTCATCATCAGGGTGTGGTGAAATCACAACAACTTTCTTTATTTCTTGTATCATAAATTTAAAACCTCTAATTTTGGATGAGGGACTAACACTATAATTTTAATATTTAATTTTTTTAATTTTTTAATTATATCTACAGAAAAATTCCAAGCCAATAAAATTATAAAAACCTTTTCATATTTTTTTAACTTCTCTGTTGGATAAATTTTAATACCATGAAGAGGTAAATATTTTCCTATTTTTAAATTGTTATCATCAACAATAAAATTGATGTCCTTATAATTTAAATTTGCAGTCTTTAATAATAAAGTAGCTTTAGTAGGTGCTCCATAACCAACAATAGGAATTTTTTGTTTCTTAATTTTATGGATAATTTTTGATATTTTGTCAAAATTCTTTCTAATTTGGATTATCCAACTATCTAAATATTTTTTACTATATAGAATAGATTTTTTTTCATTATATAAAAATCCTTTTACTTGATTACTAATAATTGCTTTCTTTGATTTTTGAAGTAAAAACCTTATGGATCCACCTTGACTATTATTTAAACTAATATTTTTAATTGAAAAACCAAGATTATTTAAATAATTAACTAATGGAAATGCATGGTGATAATCAAGATGTTCATGATATATTGTATCAAATATTTTTTTTTCTAAAACAGTTTTAAAATAACCGACTTCAAATACAAAAAAACCATCATCTTTTAAAAATTTATAAGCATTAATAAATGTATTTTTTAAATCATCAATATGAGCTAGTGCATTTTGACTAGTTATTACACTGGGACTTCCAATACATTTTTTTATGTTTCTGATAGCTTTAATATTAAAGAAACTATTAATGGTTTTTATACCTTTTTTATTAGCTATTTTAGATGGAACCTGAGCAGGATCAACCCCACAAACAATCATTCCTTTTTTTTTAAATTGCTCTAAACATGAGCCATCATTAGATCCAATCTCTAAGACAATACTTCCTTTGGCCAAATTACATTTTTTTGTTACCCAATCAGTATAATTCTTTATGTGATTGATAAAAGAGGAGCCAATTCCGCTTAAGTATGTATAATTAGTAGCATATAAAAGATTGGGAGAAACACTATAATTTAGCTGAAAATGATTGCAATTTTGACATCTCACTACCTTTAATGGATATAATTTTACAGTGATTGATTCATCAAATGTTAGTAATAAGTTATTTCCAAGTGGTATCTTTCCAAAATCATAAAGTGTTTTTAATTCTTTACTAGAGCACAATCTACACTCTCTGATTATTTTATTAGTTGTCATATTTTGACAAATAGTTTTTTAAATTTTTTTTATCAATAAAATGGACGCGAACTGTGTCTTCCTCATATGTTTTTTGATCTCGAGGAAACCCACTACTAACTATCAACTTTGTATCTACTGGAAAATGAGTTGCATGTATTTCTAATTTTGGCGTGAAAATTGTCTGATTATTTTTAACTTTTAAAAAAAACACTTTTTGATCATCTAAATTTTTAAAGAAATAATTTATTTCACCATATAGAACATACATGAAATGATAATCTTTTTTATGATAATGGTTAGATCTTATAGAACCTTTATTACAACTGATAATAGAGACATTATTAATATTATAATCTACAATTGATAAAATTGATCCTCGCAAATCATTACTTCTATGTTCATTTTTTACAATATGTGAAACTGTATATTTTGAATCATTCATAACTATCTACTTTTTTACTTAAATCTTCTAAAGATTTAATAACTTCGACCATTTGTTTAAATCTCAAATAATTTGACTTTAACCAGAAATTTTTATCAATTTTAAAGATTTCTTCAAATGCATTGTAATCAAAAAAATTTTCAATATTCAAATCAAAATTACTGTTAAATATAATTTTTTTATTTCCGGGTTTCCCATAAAAGAACTTATCAAATTTAATACTATAATTTTGTTCCATTATTAATTCTACATAATTAACATATTCTTTTCCAACAGCAATTTCTATATTTATATTTATATTTGAAATTATAGAAGAGATATTCAATTTTTGCTCTTGAAAATTTCTATACTCAAAAGAATTAATATTGTAAGTATTTTTAAATGGTAATATATGTCTTAACAGACTTATGGGATAACACCCAATATCATATAGACAGCTTTTTTTTCCTAATTTATCTCTAAATGTATTATTAGGAAATTCCGGAATTTTAAATTTAATATTTATTGCTTTAACATTCTTCTTATTATTTTCCCATAGGATTTTAAACTTTGAGAACATTTTAGTGAATTTAAACATAAGTAATTCAAAAAAAACTACCTTGTCATAATTTATAATAGAAGATATTTTATTTGCATCCTCACACGTTAAAAATGCAGGTTTTTCTATCATGATATCGAAGCCTCTTGAAATGACTTCGCATGCCATTTCAAAATGAACCTGAGGTGGATTCGAAAGTACAAATAATGTTTTATTATTTAAACAATTTAATGCATCTTTTAAATTATAAAATTGATTATTTGTTGTAATATTGCATTTAGAAGATACTACGAAAACTTTCTTATATTTGCTCATTGCTGGAAACAAATTTGATTTAGAATGTTTTCCGTATCCAACTAAACAAAAATTTTCCCAGATATTTTTCATAATCTTAAAATTTATTTTTTTGAATTTTAATAGCAAAGTGCATAAATAAGGAAATAAATATGATTAAATAAGACATTAAAAATAACTCTAAATTTACATAATTATTTGAATTGATAACAATAATATATATTAGACTAAATATGATTTGCAGAAGACCATATCCGATGGTGACAATGTAATGTGATTGTAATTTAGAAACAAGCTTTTGGTATAAATTATTATTATGTCCTTTAAAAATATTTTTTCCTGAGATCAATCTAACAAAAGTAGTTATGACAATATCAAATAAGACTGGTCCTAAAAAAACTAAATGTGAAAAGTTTAAAATATTATTTGACTTTTTAACAAACAACATAAAAATAATAACACCAAAAAAATAAGATCCTGATTCATTGGTTGATGCTTTTAGTGAAGTAGACTTTATATTTCATGCCGCTGCTTTAAAACAAGTACCTTCTTGTGAATTTTACCCTATAGAAGCTATTAAAACTAATATAATAGGTGCATCAAATGTTATACAACAAGCAATAAAAAGTAGAGTTAAAAAAGTTGTAATGTTAAGTACAGATAAAGCTGTTTATCCAATTAATGCGATGGGTATGTCAAAAGCATTAATGGAAAAAGTAATGATATCTAAGTCAAGATTTTTAAATAATAATGAAACTGTCATTTGTGCAACACGATATGGAAATGTTATGGGTTCAAGGGGTTCTGTTATACCTTTATTTATAAATCAGCTTAAATCAAATTTACCATTAACACTAACTGATCCAAAAATGACAAGATTTTTAATGTCTTTGGAGGATTCAGTTGATTTAGTCTTTCATGCTTTTATTAATGGAAAACAAGGTGAGATATATGTACAAAAATCTCCAGCTAGTACTCTTCAAAATCTTGCAATGGCAATATGTGAATTATTTAATTATCAACAGAAAATTAAAAGGATTGGGACAAGACATGGTGAAAAATTGTTTGAATCTTTAATTTCAAGAGAGGAAATGGTTAGAACAGAAGATGAAAACAAATATTTTAAAATACTTCCTGATAATCGTAATTTGAATTATGAAAAATATTTTGTAGAAGGAAATGAAAAAGTTAATAACTTAAATGACTATACATCTCATAATACAATACAATTGAATGTGTCTGAAATAAAAGATTTACTTATGACATTACCATTTATTAAAAAAGAATTAAATGTATAAAATTGTTACATTTGTAGGAACAAGACCTGAGTTAATCAAAATGTCATGTGTGATTGAGATTTTTGATAAATTCACAAATAATATTCTTATTCATACTGGTCAGAATTATGATTATGAATTGAACAAAATATTTTTTGAAGATTTAAATATTAGAATGCCAGATTATTTTCTTAACTCAGCTGGAGATAACGCTGCAAAAACAATTAGTAATGTAATATCTTCGGCAGATGATATTTTGGAAAAAGAAAAACCAGACGCTGTTTTAGTTTATGGAGATACTAATTCATGTCTTTCAATAATTCCTGCAAAAAAAAGAAAAATACCTGTTTTTCATATGGAGGCGGGTAATAGGTCTTTTGATCAAAGAGTTCCAGAAGAGTTGAATAGAAAAATTGTAGATCATCTAAGTGATTTTAATTTTGTTTTAACTGAACACGCAAGGAGATATTTAATTTTAGAAGGTATTAAACCAGAAACAATAATTAAAACAGGCTCGCATATGAAAGAGGTTTTAGACAAATATGATGAAAAAATTAAAAATTCTATTATTTTAAACCAATTAAATTTAAAAAAAGAAAAATATTTTTTGATTAGTATGCATAGAGAAGAAAATGTAGATAATAGGGAGAATCTTAACTTACTGATTGAGTCAATTAATTGTATTAGTAAAGAATTTAACTTAGATATTATAATATCAACACATCCAAGAACTAAAGATAGATTAAATAGAAATAGTTTTAAAAAATTTGAAAACAATGTCAGATTTCTAAAACCTTTTGGTTTTTTTGATTACATTAAGTTGCAGAAGAGTGCATATTGTGTGATTTCTGACAGTGGTACAATTACTGAAGAATCTTCATTATTAAATTTTCCTGCTATTACAATTAGGGAGTCACATGAAAGACCAGAGGGTATGGATGAAGGTATATTAATTATGTGTGGCTTAAAAAAAGAAAACATAATAAATGGTATTAAGATAACAAAAGAAGTATTTAAAAATAGAAAGGTAAATAAAATTGATGATTATGAATCGATGACTGTTTCTAATA
>QCNM01000032.1 GCA_003210115.1 SAR116 cluster bacterium AG-426-A06
ATGCAGTTATTATGCACCCTGGACCAATGAATAGAGGAGTTGAAATAGCATCATCCCTTGCAGATAACGAAGATAGAAGTTTAATAAAGACACAAGTTGAAATTGGTGTTGCTATACGCATGGCGACTATTGAAGCAGTTTATAATGCACAAAAATAACAATCCAATTCTATTAAAAAATATTAGAGTAATTGATGCATCTCAGAATTTAGATCAAGAGATGAATATTACTGTAAATAATGGAATCATTTCATATTTTGAAAATAGTAAAAAAAATATTCCATTTAATGAAAAGGATTTCAGGTCTGTCAATTGCAAAGATAAAATTTTATCACCTGGCATTTTTGACTTAAGAGTTTATTTAAATGAAACGAATAATGAAAATGTTTCAATTTTAAAAAATGCAGCGTTTGAATCAGGAGTTTTGAAAATGGGAATTTTACCATTCCAAAAACCCCTGCTTGATAACCCTATAATGATCGAACATTTAATTGAAAAAACAAACTTTAATAATGATAAATTTTTTTATCCATATGGAGGGGCAACTAAAGAATTAAAAGGGAATGAAATAGCTGAATTAGGTTTGATGGCTGAAGTTGGCGCAATTGGTTTTACAGATGCGCCTAATTGTATACAAGACTCTCTTGTGATGAGAAGAGTTATGAGTTATGCAAAAATGCTTGAAAAACCTATTCTTCAAAATCCAGAAGATAAATCTCTAGCTGGTTTAACAGCTAGTAACTCCACAACAATTCAAGGTGAAATGAATGAAGGCGAAGTTTCAACGAGACTAGGGTTAGTTGGAATTCCTTCATGTGCTGAAGTAATGATAGTCGAAAGAGATTTAAGATTAGCGGAACTCACAGGTGTACATTATCATGTGTCGAATGTTTCTACTAAAGAAACAGTTGAAGTTATAAAGAGAGCTAAATTAAATGGTATCAAAATAACATGTGATACATCGCCACCATATTTTAGTTTAAATGAATTAGAATTATCAACTTATGACACATCTTTTAAATTATCCCCTCCTCTTAGAAACGAAGAAGATAGAATTGCAATTCAAAATGCTATTTTTGATGATACAATTGATATAATCACATCAGATCATAAACCAATGTCGAATGACACGAAAATTCTTCCTTTTACTTCAGCTTCTACAGGTGCATCTGGAATTGAAACATTACTTCCACTGACATTAAATTTACTAAACAAATCAGATGTCTCAATAATAAATATTTTAAAAAAAATAACTTTGAATCCATCAAAGTTATTAAAAGTTGAAATTCCTGAACTTAAATCTAACGAAAAGGCAAACTTCATTATATTTGACCCTAATGAACAATATTTAATTAACAAAGATACCTTGCAAACTTCACCAACTCCATTTCACGGCAGACCTGTTCAAGGAAAAAATTATATGTCCATGATGAATGGTGAAATCGTTTTTGATAATCTTGATTTGTTATAAACTAATATGACTGAATATTTTATTCTATTTCTAATTTTCATTATTTGTTATTTAATTGGATCAATTCCATTTGGACTAATTCTTACTAAAATATTTGATAACAATGATTTAAGGAATATTGGAAGTGGAAATATAGGAGCTACTAATGTTTTAAGAACAGGAAATAAAACATTAGCACTATTAACTTTAATACTAGATTTGTCAAAAAGTTTTATTCCATTATTTATTTTTTTTAAATTATATCCACATCCAATAATTAATGATTTTTTTAATCTTATAATTATTGATAAAATATTTTTGATTTTAGTATTTGGTTATTTTTTTGTTTTAGGACATTGTTTCCCAATTTGGCTTAAGTTTAAAGGTGGAAAAGGAATTGCAACTTCCTTAGGTGTTATATTATCAATAGATTTTTTTATAGGTTTGTGTCTATTAACTATTTGGATTTTAGTATTTTTAATTTTTAAAATAAGTTCTTTATCTGCACTAATTTCATCGACAAGTTTCCCAATTTTAATTTTTTTTAAATATGAAAAGGTAAATTTGTTATATTTGTCAATTCTTTTAACTATATTTGTTTTTTTTACACATAGGGCAAATATTATTAGACTTTTGAAAAAAGAAGAAAAAAAAATTTAAATTAATATTGATATATTTTAAAACCAATGGTAATTGGCAAAGAATTATGGAGTTTAAATGAAGTTAGTTATTGTTGAATCACCTGCAAAAGCTCAAACAATAAATAAATATCTTGGTAATAATTATAAAGTTGTAGCATCTATTGGACATGTTAGAGATCTTCCTAGAAAAGATGGTGCAGTTGAACCAGAAAAAGATTTTCAGATGTCATGGGATCAACCTTTAGATAAAAAAAAGGTGATTAATGGTATAATAAAAGATTTAAAAGATGCAGAAACTTTAATTTTAGCAACTGACCCCGACAGAGAAGGTGAAGCAATCAGTTGGCATATCAATGAGATTTTAAACGAAAAAAAAGCATTAAAAAGCAAACAAGTTCAAAGAGTTGTTTTTAACGAAATTACAAAGTCATCTGTATTAAACGCTATGGAACATCCTAGAGACATAAACTCTGAATTAGTTGATGCATACCTAGCTAGAAGAGCACTAGATCATTTAATTGGTTTCAGAATATCTCCAATTTTATGGAGGAAACTTCCAGGTTCCAGATCAGCAGGCAGAGTTCAGTCAGTAGCTCTTAGATTAGTTTGTGAAAGAGAATTAGAAATTGAAAGATTTATAATTGAAGAGTATTGGACTATTTCAGGAATTTTTGAAAATTCAAGTAGTGAAAAATTTTCTTCTAGATTAATTGAATTTGACCAAAAAAAACTCAAAAAATTTGATATACCAAATGAAGAATATTCAAAAAAAATATTAGATGAAATAAAAAAACATAATTTTTATATATCAAATATTGAAAAGAAAAGAGTTAAGAGAAACCCTATACCTCCTTTCACAACTTCGACACTACAACAAGAAGCATCTAGAAAACTTGGTTTTAGTGCTTATAAAACAATGAGAGTAGCTCAAAAACTTTATGAAGGAATAAATTTAAATAAAGAAACTAGTGGTCTAATAACTTACATGAGAACTGATGGTGTTCAAATTAGCCAAGAAGCAATAACAAATATGAGAGAATTTATTTCTAATGAATATGGAAAAAACTTTATTCCCAAAAGTCCAAGATATTATAAATCAAAGGCTGCTAACGCCCAAGAAGCTCACGAAGCAATTAGACCAACAAACTTTACTTATTCACCAAAATTAATATCGAAATATTTAGATAAAGATCAGCTTAAGTTATATGATTTAATTTGGAAAAGAACTTTATCTAGCCAAATGGCTTCAGCAGAATTGGACAAAACTACGGTAGATATAAAATCAAAAGATAACTCAATTACTTTCAGAACAAATGGTTCTCAGATTGCTTTTTCTGGATTTTTAAAAGTATATAAAGAAAGTTTTGATGAAAAAACAACTTCAAATGATAATGATGACGATAAACTTCTTCCAAATTTAAATCTTGATGAAAGTTTAAATTTAAAAAAATTAGATGGTGAACAACATTTCACGCAACCACCGGCAAGATATACTGACGCAAGTTTAGTTAAGAAAATGGAAGAACTTGGCATTGGAAGACCATCAACATATGCCTCAACATTAAGAGTTTTAGTTGAAAGAGATTATGTTTTAAAGGAAAGTGGAAAACTAATTCCAGAAGAAAGAGGAAGAATATTAACAGCTTTTCTAAGAAATTTCTTTGGTAAATATGTTGATTACGAATTTACAGCAACATTAGAAAAAGATCTTGATAAAATCTCGGATGGCAAATTGCCTTATAAAGATTTATTATCTAATTTCTGGAGTGATTTTAAAAAACATCTTGATAAAATGACTGACCTAGAGAGATCTGAGATATTAAATACCTTAGAGTCTGAATTAGAACAAATGTTTTTTTCAACCGAAGAAAATCAATTTGATGCTTCAAGAAAATGCCCTAAATGCTCGGATGGTAAAATTGGGTTACAACTTGGAAAATATGGTGCTTTTATTGGCTGTAGTAATTACCCAGAATGCAAATATACAAAGCAAATAGCTAATAAAAAAGATAGTAACCCTGAATTTGATAATGAAATTGATTTTGATCAAAGTTTGGGTAAAGATCCAGATACTAATGAAGATGTTTTTATAAAGAAAGGTCCTTATGGTTCATATGTTCAACTTGGAGATGGCAAAAAGCCTAAAAGAGTAAGTATTCCTAAATTAGTAAATCCTAGAGACATTAACCTTGAAAAGGCTCTTTTACTGCTATCTTTACCAAGAGTTATTGGGAACCATCCTGAAAATAATAAAGAAATTACTGCTAATATTGGAAGATATGGCCCTTATTTAAAATATGATATTAATTCGGTCAGTCTACCAAATGATGAAACTGTTTTAACTATAGGTTTGAATCATGCAGTTGTACTAATTTCTGAAAAATCTCCTGGAGGAAGAAGTCTTGGTAAACACCCAAATAATGACGGAGAAGTGCTGGCAAAAAAAGGAAGGTATGGTCCTTATGTAGAGTATAAAAAGACTAGAGCAACTTTACCTAAAACCATGAATTTAGACGAAATTACTCTTGACGAAGCACTGGAATTGATTGAAAAAAAAGATTTACGAGCAAAGAAAAAAAAATAATTCTGATATGATTAAAAATTATTTGCTCAAAATCTTAGATATTGATTCAGATGGGAATTCTAAAGCTAAGATAATTGATAAAAAGTTGAAAAACATTGAAGTCTTTATACCTTACAACAAACAAAACCCCGTCATTGAAATAGGTGATACTGTATCTTCATTAATTAAATATAAAAATAAAAGGATAATTAATACAAAAATTTTAAAAAAAATCTATGCTCCTAAATCTTTTTTTGCACAAGTAAATGAAATTTCATCTAAATTCATAAAAATAAAAAAATTATTTTCTGACCATAACGATTTTTATTTTATTAAAAAGGATCGTTATGATGAAAATATAAGTGTTGGAGACATTCTCAAAGCTAGTGAAGAATTTAAACCAAATATAAAAAATTTTAAAACATGTAAGTTAGAAAGAATTTATAAAGGATTTAACTTCAATAATTTTTTTCCAATGCTTGAAATAAATGAACTAAATATAATTGATACTTTTCCAACCGAAGTGATAAAAGAAGTTGAAAAGATCGACATCACTAATTCAGACAAAAGATCTGATTTAACAAATTTAGCTATCATTACAATCGATGGCGATGATGCTAAAGACTTTGACGATGCTGTCTTTGTTGAAAAACATAAAGGTGATAAATGGAAAATTATAGTTAGTATTGCTGATGTTTCACACTATGTTAAAGAAAACTCAAATTTAGACACTCATGCTAAAGAAAGAGGTAATTCTATTTATTTTCCAAACTTTGTAATACCTATGTTACCTGAGAAACTATCAAACGACCTTTGTTCTCTTAAAGAAAAAAAACTTCGTTTAACTTTATCTGTTGAAATTATTCTTGATTCAGAAGGTAATAAATTATCTCACAAGTTCTTCAAATCAGCTATCAAGTCAGTAAAAAGATTTACTTATAATGATGTTGATAATTTAATCAAAACAAAATTTAAAAAAAATAAATCTATAAATGATAATATATTGTTAAATGTCAAAAATCTATACCAGGTTTATAAAAAACTAAAAAATAAAAGTTCGTCTCGTGGAGCGCTTGCTTTAAAAATAAGTGATACAAAGATTTTATTTGATAAAAAAGGAAATCCTTTAGAAGTTGAGAAAAGCAAACAACTTGAAAGTCATCAAATAATTGAAGAGCTAATGATACTTGCTAATGAATGTGCTGCAGAAGAACTTCAAAAATATAGCTCAGATAACCCTTATAGAATCCATGAAAAGCCAAAGCCAGAAAAAATTCTATCTTTAATTAACTGCATTGGTTCACCTTATGATAAATTACTAAAAAACAATAATGTAACAGGCAATTTATTTAATAAAATAATAGAGCAGTCATCGAATAGTAAAGATTTTATAAAAATTAATGAATTAATTTTAAGAGCTCAATCTCAAGCTAGGTATCATAATGAAAATAAAGGACATTTTGGTTTATCACTTAAAAATTATGTTCATTTTACTTCACCGATAAGAAGATATTCAGATTTAATTGTTCATAGAAGATTGACTCAAATTTTAATTAAAAATAAAAAAGACTTAGCTAATAACATAAATTTAAGTGAAATATGTGATCATATTTCAAGTACCGAAAGAAAAGCAGTAATTGCTGAAAGGAATACTATAGATAGATTCACAGCTTTAATTTATTCTAATAAAAATAATCAAACTTTTGAGGGTGAAATTATTTCCGTAAAAAGTTTTGGTCTATTTGTAAAATTTGATAATCATAAAAGTGAAGGTTTCATTCCAAAGAGATTGTTGCCTAGAGATCGATATTTATTTAATGAAAAAAAAGAGTTTCTTGAAGGAAAATCAAATTTTTTTAAAATTGGAATGCCTCTATTAGTTAGTATTAAAGAAACAGATATTTTAAAAGGTAAAATTTTATTAGATTACTGCAAACATATGTAAAGTTGTTTGAGGTTGACAAATCAATTAAATAGGCATAAATAGTGTCAGGAGTAAAAATGGCTAAACCTGCATCAATACAAATAAAACTTGTTAGTAGCGCTGACACTGGCTTTTATTATGTTACAAAAAAAAATCCTAGAAATCATCCTGAAAAAATGGAATTTAAAAAATACGACCCTAAAGTAAAAAAACACGTAGTATTTAAAGAAGCTAAAATTAAATAATCAACATTTTAATTTACTAACTTTTTCAACTTTCACTAAATTTCCTTTCATTTTATAGCTCCCGTAATCGACTGTATAGGAATGGGCTATTCCATTCTCATCAACATAAGCAATTACTTTAGTCTTAGGATCAGGTTTCTTTTGATTAAGATCATAGAATGATAATTGTATAGGCCAAACTTGTTTTTTTAATAAATCATTTTCTAAAGACACATCAGTATTGATTTTTTTTCCTATAAAGGTAGATACAATTTTTACAAGATTATCTTTATCACTTCCAAAAAAAACTTTTGCTGTATGAAAATTTATATTTTTTTTTGCATTTTCAAGAAGAATTTTTAAATGTTCAGTCGGAAATAATATATCTTCATTATATGAGAGTTTTTCATTTTTTTTATCGAAAATCATGCCGGCTAATAAGTTTTTATTTTTTTTAACATAACCAGAGTAAAATTTTTCTTTTTCAAAATCATATTTGTCTAAATGTTCAAAACTAAAGTTTTGTGCTGTAAAATCCTCAAATGAGCTGAAAATTGAAAAATTCTTTGAATTTTCTTTATTATTTAAGTTAAAAGTTATCGCAAAAGTCTCCTTTAAAGCCCAACCTTTACATTGTTTTTCAAGTAGAAAAGATGACTTGCCACTCCCACCATCTACAACTGATGGTGTTTCGTTAATTAAAAATTCTAAATCATAATAAGCTTTATGTGAGACAATAGTTGACGAAAAACTAGTATTTACATATAAAAATGAATTACAAATCAATAATAAACCATATAAATACAATTTTATCATAAATTAAAATAACAAATACAATTATAAATGGAAATTAAAATATTCATATGTTTTCTGAAAAAAATTTAATTAATTGTGATGATTCTTTTAGGAAATTAATTAATTCTTGTCTAGATGAAAATATTATTTCTGTAGATACTGAATTCATTAGGAATAAAACATTTTATCCTAGATTGTGCTTGTTACAAATTGGAACTTCAAAAGGATCATACGCAATAGATCCAAATAAAATTACAAATCTAATACTTTTAAAAAAAATTTTGAAAAATAAAAATATACTAAAAATTTTTCATTCTCCCAGACAGGATATAGAAATTTTTTTTAATTTATTCGGATCTTTACCTAACAATATATTTGATACGCAAGTAGCATATTCTTTTATAAGTCAAGAGTATCAAATAAGTTATGAAAAATTAATTTTAAATATATTAAAGATAAAATTAGACAAAACTTTTCAATATTGTGACTGGACCCTAAGGCCAATAAGTCAAAATCAGCTTAATTATGCATTAAATGATGTCTATTACTTAAGAAAAATATATTTTAAAATGAAGCAAAAATTAAAAAGTAAAAATAGATTTGATTGGGCATTAGAAGAATCAAAAATTTATCTTAACAAAAAACTTTATCTAAATTCTCCACAAGATTATTGGAAAAATATTTATCCATCTAAAACCAAAGATTTGAATTTATTCATGTTAAAAAAGATTTTTGAATGGAGAGAGGAAAAATGTATGAGTTTTGATCTTAGTCGAAAATTAGTATTTAGCGATAAAGATATAATTGCATTACTAAAATATCCAAAAAAAATAAATTCATTCAGCATCAAATATAAATTAGAAAAAAAAGATTTAAGCATTATTGAAAAAATTTTGTTAAACGATTCTAATAGATCATTAGAAAGGAAAACTAAAGTTTTAAAAAATAATTTTGAGTTATTAATTATTTTAAAAATTATTCTTAAATTAATTTCGAATGAATTAAATATAAGTCAAAATTTAATTGCTACAACATCAGATTTGGAGAAATTAAATTTTAATAATAATAAAAAATCTAGATTATTTAAGACTTGGAGAAATGAAGTTTTTGGAAATAAATTAAAGAAATATCTTAATAATGAACTTAAGATTGTAGCTAAAGGGAATAATTTCTTTTTAGAAAATAATTAACTATTTGTTTCTATAATGTTTAATACTTCCTTAATTTGTTTTAATGTAATTTTTGTTTTCTGTTCAAGAGACATTATATCCAAAGTTTTTGCAAAAAGAGAAATTGATTTATAGTTTCTTTTAATTCTTTTAATGATATATAAACAAAATTTGTCATTTAAAAAAATCTTTTTGTCACTTAATTCTTTTACAAGAATTGAAAATAAAAAATTATCATCTGGCAACTCAATTTTAGTACTAATACAAGATCTTATCCTTGATTCTAAATCACCCAAATTAAAGCTTAATTCATTTGGAGGTTTTGAAGTTATAATGAGTAAAGATCCTGAATTAAAAAGTATTTCATTAAATAAGTGGATGAAAAGACTTTCATTTAAACATTTAATTTTATCGAAATCATCAAAAATAAATGATTTGCCTAACTTAGCTTCATTTAAACTCACATTACTAATTTTTTTAATAAATTTAGCATCTGTAATTTCTTTAAAAATGTGTGCTAAATGTGTCTTTCCAGAGCCTTGAGAACCATAGAGGATTAGCACAGGAAAATTGAATTTTTTTTTAAAATTATTAATATCATTAAATTCATCGATTAAAGTTAGTGCAACTTCATTAACCTCATTAAGAATAAAATTTGAATAATTTTTTACGTTTCTAAAAGATAAAGGTAATGCTAATTGTTTAATTAATTTTTTTTCCATTTTTTGAATCATCAAAAATATAACTAAAATAAAAACGTGAAATCACACCTATTATTGCTGCAACTGGAATAGCCATTAAAATACCTATAAACCCAAAGAAACCACCTCCAACCGAAAGTGCAAAAATAATCCATATCGGATTTAGTTGAACTGCCTCGCCAACAAGCTTAGGTGTAAAAAAATAGCTCTCTAACAATTGCCCAATGATAAAAATTATTAATATAATTAGCAATTCAATTCCATATCCAAATTGGACTAAGCCTAGAATTAATGCCAAAAAACAACCTAAAAAAGCACCAATATATGGAATAAAAGAGATCAGACCTACAAATAAACCTAAAATGAATCCGAACTCAAGTGATAAAAAATTTAATGTTAGTGAATAAAAAATTGATAAACATAAACAGACAGATATTTGTCCCCTAATATATTTAGATAAAGTTAAATTTATCTCTTCTAAAATAATTGAAAAAAAACTAAAACTTGAATTTTTTGTTATATTGTTAAAAAAAGATCTTATATTTTTCATTTCAAGTAACATATAGAACGCTATAATCAAAATTAAGAAAATATCAAAAAGACTATTTAATATTAAAAGACCTCCTTTAAAGAAATTATACCCCGCATCACCAATTTTAATAAAAAACAATTTTAAAAGTTTAAACAGATCTTCTTCATTAATTTTTTTGTGACCAAATATAGATTTTAAATAAGGTGAAATTGTTTCATTTATATAATTTATATATTTAGGCGCATTCATTGTAATTTTTTCAAATTGAACTAAAATAATAGGAATTGCTAAAGATAAGATTAAGAATACAATTACAACAAAAATCACTAGTGAAACAAAACTGGAAATAACATTAGGCATAAATGAACTTAATCTTTGGTTAATAGGACCTAAAAGATATGCTAATATAAAAGCCAAAACAAATGGATATGTTAATTTGTAAAATACAAAAATAGTTAAAGTTAATATGATCAAACAAATTATTAAAAAAATATTTTGTTTATTTTCTTCAAATATTTTCATTTTTTTATCAAAATAAATTCATCATTAACTTGTTTTAACTTATACCCTTTTTCATTCAAAATATTAAAAAAAGTATTATTAGTCCCTTGAAATCCAAGACTAACTTTACCAACATCTGCTTTTAACCCAATAATATTTATTTTATTTATGTAAGGAAGGTTATTTAAAAGTAGCAAAGAGTTTGACCAATCATGCATTCTTTGAATTGGAATATATAGATCGACAAAAGTAATTAATCCTTCTTTAAAAAAATTATTTTTTTTCCAACTCTCTTCAAATACATATACCAATTCACTTACATCTTTTAAAAGTAAATCTTCATTCAAATTAGTAATCGAATTAAAATTTTCATAATTCCTTGATTTAGAAAAAATTGTTTGATCAAATTCACCAGATTCATTGTAGAGCTTACCTGAAATTTTTAATTGATACTTACCAAAACGCCCTAACTTTGGTTCCAGAATAACTACTAAAATTCTTTTTGTTAAATCGTTTTTTATTATTTTTTTTAAAACTTTTTTATTAGATTTTATTATTTCTTTACCTTTAATACTTCTTTTTAATGATAAATTTCCAGTGGATAGTTTAAATTTAAGTAAACTATCATTTGTATTTAAAAATCTCTTCCATAATTTATACCATTTATCTTTTTCATCCAAAAAAACATATCCACTAGGACCATCATATATTGGGAATATAGAGATAGGTAAACTAAAAACTTCAGCAAAATTTAAATTTTCTTTTTTAAAAAATTTAACTACTTCATCTCTATTAAAACAAAAATCAAAACTTCCTAAAAATCGATTAGTACTATTAGCTTCATTATTAATTTTTATAAAGTTAGTCATTTTATTTAAATCAATTTTATAAGTATCTTTAATTTGATTTCTTAAAGTAAGTCTATTAAGTAATTGGTTAAAGGCAATTAATCGACCTTTTTCTTCAGCTTTTGATTTTGCTTTTGTTAAATCTTGATGGCTAGCATCAGAAATCACATTATTTACATAAAAAGCTTTTTCTTTACAATCTAATTTTGAAGATGCAATAACTTCAAACTGAAATATAAAAATAAAAATTATTTTTACAAAAAAAAGTTTTAAGTTGAATTCAGATATCATGGTAATACAGTAAATAATAACTTATATCATCTTTTATATTTATATTAACTATTAAAATTATTGAATGACAATTATGAAAAAAAAAAAAAATAAGAATAAATCAATCACATATAAAGAATCAGGCGTTGATATTGATAAATTTGAAATAATTTTAAATGATCTTAAGAAAGAAATTGTAAGTACCTTTAATGATGCAGTCATTGACAATTTTGGGAGTTTTTCTAGTGTATTAGATATTAATAAACTTGGATATAATGATCCTTTATTACTATCTGCTACAGATGGGGTTGGAACTAAACTTAAACTAGCGATTGAAGCACAAAATTTTGATAATATTGGTATCGATTTAGTTGCTATGTGTGCAAATGATATCCTAGCACAAGGAGGACTACCTCATTTTTTTTTAGACTATATAGCAGTTGGAAAATTAGATGAAAAGCAGATTAAAGCAATTATAAAAAGTATTATTCGAGGATGTATCATCTCTAATTGTGCACTTGTAGGCGGAGAAACAGCAGAAATGCCTGGGCATTATTTAAAAAATAATTTTGATATAGCAGGTTTTTCTATAGGTGCTGTTGAAAGAAATGAAATTTTAACGCCTTCTCTGGTAAAGGAAGGTGACTTAGTAATAGCCATAGAGAGTAATGGAATTCATTCAAATGGATATTCATTAATTAGAAAATTAATTGATCACTACTCAATAGACATAACTAATGATAAATTTGATTTCAATAATGATAAAAATATTGCTGAAACACTTTTAAAGCCAACATATATTTATACTGACATAATTAAGAAAAAACCAAAAAATTTAAAATTACATGGTATATCTCATATTACAGGTGGTGGATTAATCGAGAACCCAAAAAGGTCTTATGGAAAACATTTATCATTAATAATAGATTGTTCTACATTTAAAATTGATCCTTTGTTTTTATGGATAAAAGAAAAAGCAAATCTAGATTGGTATGAATTATTTAAAACGTTTAATTGTGGTATTGGATTGTTAGTTTACGTAAATAAACAAAATTCTTCTAAACTTCTTAATCATTTGAAAAATATTAATTTTAACTCTTGGATAGTTGGTAAGATACAAAAAAAAGATAAAAATCAAAATTCAGTTCAAATTTTAAATTATGAATAAAGCTAACTTATCAATTTTTGCTTCGGGAGCAGGAAGTAACCTTTTAGCTATTCACGATGCTTCATTGGACAAAAGTTTTCCTGGAAAATTACAACTTGTAATATGTAATAAAGTTTGTCCTGCCTTTGAATTAGCTAAAAGCTTGAATTATGAAACAAAATTAATTTCAAATTTAAGCATTGAAAAATTTGAATTAATTGCTCATCAAGAATTAATTAAAAAAAAAATTGATTTAATTTGTTTAGCTGGTTTCATGAGAATTCTATCACCAAATTTTGTATTAAAATGGCAAAATAAAATTCTAAATATACATCCATCAATATTACCAATGTTCCCAGGTCTAGATACACATAAAAAAATTTTATTAAATGGTTTAAAAATTCATGGGTCTACTGTTCACATCGTAAATGAAAAACTCGACTCAGGTAAAATTTTAGGCCAATTCGCATTCGCTGTTAAAAGTGATGATTATAATTCCCTAATACGTAATATTAAAAAGTATGAAAATCTACTTTACCCTGAAGTAATTAGAAAATATATTTGGACATTTCTATTTAAAGAAGATAAATTTTTTAAAGATAAAAAAATTCACTTAAATAATGTAGTATTTTCATATTGAAAGAGATTTATATGAACAACAAATTAGATAAGCATACAAAAGATAACCAAAAGTTTTATGAAGGTTTTTTAAAGTTCACTTTATTTTCGTGTATAATTATATGTCTTATAGTTGCGCTACTTGCTATTTTTTTAGTTTAATCTTCTAAAATTTCAGTTTCTGAAAAAAAGAAGGAAATCTCTTTTTTTGCATTTTCAATAGAATCAGAACCATGTACTGAATTAGCCTCAATGCTTAAAGCAAATTCTTTTCTAATTGTGCCTACTTCAGCTTCTTGTGGATTAGTTGCACCCATAACTTTTCTATACAAAGCGACTGCGTTTTCACCTTGTAAAACCTGAACAATTACAGGGCCAGATACCATAAAAGAAACAAGGTCTTGGAAGAAAGGCCTTTCTCTATGTACTTCATAAAATTTACCAGCTGTCTCTTTTGAAAGTTTAATTCTTTTCTGTGCAATTATTTTTAACCCAGACTTTTCTATTATTGAGTTTACTTGTCCTGTTATATTCCTTGAAGTTGCATCTGGTTTTATTATTGATAACGTTAATTCTTTAGACATAATTACTCCTATTCTAAATTTTATAATCAAAGTTTATTGCTAAATCAAATAACAATTTAACACCCCAACCTGATGCCCCAATAGGTGAAGTTTTGGTAGAATTAGATAACCAAGTTACTCCAGCAATATCAAGATGAGCCCATGGTGTGTTTTGAATATGTCTTTGTAAAAAACATGCCGCCGTTATTGAACCAGCACCCATGCCGCCGATGTTTTTCATATCTGCAATTTCTGTATTTATCATCTTGTCATATTCTGTATCTAATGGCATTGACCATACTTTGTCTCCAGTTTTTTCACCAGAAACTTCAATTTTTTTTGCTAGATTATGATTGTTACAAAATAAACCAGCTCTTACTTTACCTAATGAAACAATCATAGCTCCCGTTAAAGTAGCTAAGTCAATCATAAATGCAGGTTTAATATTTTTTTCTGCCCATGACAATAAATCAGCTAGTACCAACCTGCCTTCAGCATCTGTATTTAAAACTTCAATAGTTTTACCTGAAAAGGACTTTATTACATCACCAGGTCTTTGAGCATTTCCGTCTGGCATGTTTTCAACTAAACCAATAATTCCAACTACGTTTTTCTTAATTTTATTACTAGCAACTGCCTCCATTAACCCTGAAACAGTAGCAGCCCCTCCCATGTCCCACTTCATATCTTCCATGGCTTTGGCAGGCTTAAGAGATAAGCCACCAGAGTCAAAACATACACCTTTACCTACAAAAGTAAGAGGTTTTTCTTTTTTATTTCCACCACTCCATTCCATTACAACAACATGACTTTCCTGTCTTGAACCTTGCCCAACAGCAAGTAGTGACGTCATACCTATTTTTTTTAAATTATTCTCATTTAAAATTTGAACCTTAACACCAAATTTTTTTAATTTCTTACATTCTTCAGCAAAAGATTTAGGATACAAAATATTTGCTGGCTTCCATACTAAATCTCTTGCAAAATAAACTCCTTTTATAAGATTTAAATCAAACTGAAAAATAGATTTAATTTTAGAATAATTTTGAGAAAAAAATAAAATTTTTTTTATTTTACGTTTATTTGTATTAGATTTGTAATTTTCAAACTTATACGATTTTAAGCAAAATCCTCTTAATAAATTTGAAGAATAAAATTCATCATCAATATAAAAATTTACATTGTC
>QCNM01000033.1 GCA_003210115.1 SAR116 cluster bacterium AG-426-A06
GATTTAGCTGTGGCTACTACATTGCAAATGGTAATACCTCTATTAATTCTGTTAATTTTCCACTTGAAATCAAAGATATTCATAAAGTGGTCAGTTTAATATAATTTTAAAAATCTTATAGCAATTTTATAGTTTGATGTTATAAAAATTATTGAGAGGTAATCTTGATTAATAAAGCTCACACTTACAGAACACACAAATGTAACCAAATTAATAAATCTTTGGTAGGTGAAACAGTAAGGTTATCAGGTTGGGTTCATCGAAAAAGAGATCATGGACAATTGATTTTTGTTGATTTAAGAGACCATTACGGTATTTCTCAAATAGTTTCAGACACACAAAAAGATATTTTTGATATTCTAGACAAAGTTTCTTTAGAATCAGTTATTTCTGTTCATGGAAAAGTTGTTGAAAGATCTGTCGAAACTATAAATCATAATATTCCTACAGGTGAGGTGGAGCTTCAAGTTGATAAAATTACTATTTTATCAACTGCAGAAAGTTTGCCTTTGCAAGTTAATTCGGATGATGATTATGGAGAAGAGATCAGATTAAGATATAGATACCTTGATTTAAGAAGGAATAGGCCTCATCAAAATATAATTTTGAGATCACAAATTATTCAAGAGATTAGATTGCAAATGTTAGAGCAGGATTTTATCGAATTTCAAACACCAATTTTAACTGCATCTAGTCCTGAAGGTGCTAGAGATTTTTTGGTTCCCTCAAGGATTAACAAAGGTAAATTTTATGCCCTTCCTCAAGCACCTCAGCAATTCAAGCAACTGGTTATGGTTTCAGGATTTGATAAATATTTTCAAATTGCTCCTTGTTTTAGGGATGAGGATAGTAGAGCTGATAGATCTCCAGGTGAGTTTTATCAATTGGATGTTGAAATGTCTTTTGTAGAGCAAGAAGATGTTTTTGAAGCTGTTCAACCAGTTATTTATAATGTTTTTAAAAAATTTACAAAAAAAGAAGTAATCAAAGATTTTGCAAAAATTACTTTTAAAGATGCAATGTTAAAATATGGAACTGACAAACCTGACATTCGATATGATGTATTTATACAGGATGTCACTGATGTTTTCAAAAATTCTAATTTTAAAATTTTTGCGAGTAACATTGAAAAGGGATCAGTTGTCAGAGGTGTCCCAGGCTTAGATTGTGGTAGTAGAGCTTTTGCAGATAAAATGAATAGTTGGGCTCAATCACAGGGAGCTCCAGGTATGGGGTATATAATTTTCTCAGATAACGATGCGAAAGGCCCAATAGCAAATGCACTTGGTCTTGAAAAAGCTCAAATGCTAAAAGAAAAATTTAATCTGAATAATGGAGATGCTTTATTTTTTTCATGTGCCACGGAAAAAGAAGCTGCAAATTTAGCAGGTAAGGCGAGAACAAAAATTGCAACAGAAAAAAATATGATTAATGAAAATCAATTTAAGTTTTGTTGGATCGTTGATTATCCAATGTTTGAAAAAAATGAAATTACTGGCGAAATAGATTTTTCTCATAATCCCTTCTCAATGCCTCAAGGTGGGATGAAGTCACTTATTGAAGAAAACCCACTAGATATTTTGGCATATCAGTATGATCTAGTTTGTAATGGTGTAGAATTATCTTCAGGTGCGATTAGGAACCATGTGCCAGATATTATGTATAAAGCATTTGAAATTGCTGGTCATAATCATGATGTTGTTGACAATAAATTTCCTGGAATGATTAATGCATTTAAATTTGGAGCACCTCCGCATGGAGGTATCGCACCTGGTATCGACCGAATAGTTATGCTGTTAGCGGATGAACCTAATTTGAGAGAGATTGTGTTATTTCCTATGACCGGAAAAGCTGAAGACTTAATGATGGGAGCACCTTCTAACGTTAATGAAATTCAACTGAAAGAATTAGGTATTAATATTAATAAAAAAATTAATTCTTGATATTTAGAGTGTGAATAATTTTTATCATTGTTAGGAAAATTAAAACTGCACCAATTTGGTGCAAACTTGCATTTAAATTCGGAACATAATTCAGAAGGATATAAATTCCTAATAAAAACTGTATAATTATCAGGACAATTAAACATAATAACTCAACTAATACTTTCTTTGTATAAATATTTTTAACAAAAAATATTCCAATTGCAATTAATGAAATTAACCCTAAGTGTCTATGATGAAATTGTGCTGATCCAGGATTTTCAAACGGGTCTAAAATACCCAAAGAAAGATAATCGATTGGAAAAAAACTATCGTTCATTAAAGGATATGTATTATACATTAATCCAGCATCCATTCCAGCTACTAAAGAACCAGCGATAATTGTAATAAATAGTATAAGAAAAATTATCAAGTTTAAATCAAATTTAATTTTTGATTTTTTATTTTTAAGATCTAAAATGAGCCAGAATAATAGAAACAATATGAGTAGGCTATTTCCAAAGTGAATAGCTAATCTATATTGAGATACATCTGGTTTGTCAATCAAACCAGATTTAACCATCCACCAACCTATGAATGCTTGAAGGCTACCAAAAAACAAAATGATTAGTAGTCTTACAGTAACAAACCTCTCTATTTTCTTTGTAAAAATCAAATATATAAATGGTATGATGAAAACAATGCCTATTATTCTTCCCCATAATCTATGAAAATATTCCCAGAAAAAAATAAATTTAAAATCTGATAGTAGCATTCCTTTATTATAGTAGGAATATTCAGGTGTATTTTTGTAAAGGTCAAACACTCTTTCCCATTCTTGATTACTTAAAGGTGGTAAAAAACCGAGAATGGGCCTCCATTCAACCATTGATAAACCTGAATCAGTAATTCTTGTAATGCCTCCAATAATAATCATTGCTAAGACTAATATAAAGATCAATATAAGCCAGCTTATGAGAAATACATTTTGTTTAAAGGAACTAATATTATTGTACATACTATCAACTTATTTATCAAAATTATCATTTATGTAAATATGAATATTTTTTTTTTTAAATCTTGAAACTTTTTAATTTAGAACTATTTATTTGTTGTGCTCTTTATGAGCGTAACTTAAATAATTAGGGAGATAGCAATGAAGTTTAAGCCACTTCACGACAGAGTAGTAGTCGAACGTTTGGACTCAGATGAAAAGACTGCTGGTGGAATTATAATCCCAGATTCAGCTCAAGAAAAACCTATGCAAGGTAAGATATTAGCTGTAGGTTCTGGGGCAAGAGATGATTCTGGAAAGATACAACCATTGGACGTCAAGGAAGGTGATACTATCCTTTTTGGCAAGTGGTCAGGAACAGAAGTTAAAATTGATGGTAAAGACCTTCTTATCATGAAGGAAAGTGACATCATGGGAATTATAAACTAAATTTAAAAATTTTTAATTATTTGAAAGGAAAATATAATGGCTGCTAAAGACGTAAAATTCGGCGGTGATGCAAGACAAAAGATGCTTGAAGGTATTAATGTGCTTGCTGAAGCGGTTAAAGTTACATTAGGACCTAAAGGTAGAAATGTTGTAATGGATAAATCATTTGGTGCTCCAAGAATTTCTAAGGATGGTGTTACTGTTGCTAAAGAGATTGATTTAAAAGATAAATTTCAAAACATGGGTGCCCAGATGGTTAGAGAAGTTGCATCAAAAGCTAATGATGTTGCTGGTGATGGAACAACCACTGCAACTGTTCTTGCTCAAGCTATTGCAACAGAAGGTTCAAAAGCAGTAGCTGCTGGACGAAACCCAATGGATTTAAAAAGGGGTATTGATTTAGCAACATCTGCTGTTGTAACCGACTTAGAAGGAAGAGCTAGTAAGATCAACACGAATGCTGAAGTTGCTCAAGTTGGAACTATTTCTGCTAATGGTGAAAAAGAAATTGGTGAAATGATTGCTAAAGCTATGGATAAAGTTGGTAATGAAGGTGTTATTACAGTAGAAGAGGCAAAAAGTTTAGATACTGAGTTAGATGTTGTTGAAGGCATGCAATTTGACAGAGGATATTTATCACCATATTTTATTACAGATGCTGACAAAATGAAAACTGTATTAGATGATTGTTATATCTTATTACATGAAAAGAAATTATCTAATTTACAAGAAATGGTGCCCCTATTAGAAAAAGTTGTTCAGTCTGGTAAGCCATTGCTAATTATTGCTGAGGATGTTGAAGGTGAGGCTTTAGCAACTTTAGTTGTTAATAAATTAAGAGGAGGCCTTAAAATAGCTGCTGTTAAAGCTCCTGGATTTGGTGATAGAAGAAAAGCAATGTTAGAAGATATTGCTATACTTACTAAGGGTGAGCTAATATCTGAAGATTTAGGTATTAAGCTCGATAATGTTTCTTTAGAAATGTTAGGTACTGCAAAAAGAATTGAGATAACAAAGGAAGAGACAACAATTATTGATGGTGCTGGCTCTAAAGATGACATTAATGCAAGATGTAATCAGATAAGAGCTCAAATCGAAGAAACTACATCTGACTATGATAAAGAAAAACTTCAAGAAAGACTTGCTAAGTTAGCTGGGGGTGTGGCCGTAATCAAAGTAGGTGGAGCTACTGAAGTTGAAGTTAAAGAAAGAAAAGATAGGGTAGATGATGCAATGCATGCTACAAGAGCTGCTGTTGAAGAAGGGATTGTACCTGGTGGTGGAACAGTTTACATAAAAGCTATCAAAGCACTATCTAAAGTAAAAGGCGAGAATGAAGATCAAAACGTTGGTGTTGAGATCGTTAAGAAAGCTCTAAAGGCTCCTGCTAAGCAAATTGCAGATAATGCTGGTCAAGATGGTGCTGTAATAGTAGGTAAATTAGAAGAAAATGATGATGCAAACTTTGGTTACAATGCTCAGTCTGGAAAATTCGTTGATCTTGTAAAAGATGGTGTTATAGATCCAACAAAAGTTGTCAGATCAGCTCTTCAAAATGCAGCGTCTGTGGCAGGACTGTTAATTACTACAGAAGCTATGATTGCAGACCAACCCGAGCCTTCGTCTGGATCTGGCGGTGGTGGCATGCCAGATATGGGCGGCATGGGCGGCATGGGCGGCATGGGCGGCATGGGCGGCATGCCTGGAATGATGTAACCCTAGTCATAACAACACTCTAAAAACACCTAATTTTTATTAGGTGTTTTTTTTTTGAAACTTTACAATATTTCTTTATTAATAACTTAAATTAGATTAATAGATATTTGAGTAATGACTTTTATAAACGAAAAAATTTCAAATAATTTAAAATCTTGGCCTTTTTTAGAAGCTAAAGTTTTAACTGATAGATTAAAAAAAAATAAAATATATGATAAAATTAATGACGATAACCCAGTGTTGTTTGAAACAGGATATGGTCCATCAGGATTGCCACATATAGGAACTTTTGGTGAGGTTGCCAGAACTGCTATGGTTCAGAACGCTTTTTATCATCTTACTGGCAAAGCCACAAAGTTAATTTGTTTTTCAGATGATTTGGATGGATTTAGAAAAGTTCCTGAAAATGTACCAAATCAAACAATGCTTAGTGAACATTTGGAAAAACCTCTTACTGATGTTCCAGATCCTTTTGAAAAATTTGAAAGCTTTGGTTCTTACAATAATAATAAATTAAAAGAGTTTTTAGATAAGTTTGGTTTTGATTATCAATTTGTATCTTCGACTGAATGTTACAAATCAGGTCAATTTAATGATGCATTATCAAAAATATTACTTAATTATAATAAAATTAAAAATGTTATTTTGCCAACTTTAGGTGAAGAAAGAAAGAAAACATATAGTCCATTTTTACCAATTTGTTTTCATACAGGAAAAGTTTTACAAGCTAATGTCATAGACATTGATGTGATTAATAATTCAATAAAATACTTATCTCCTACTAGTAATAAAGAAGAAGAAGTATCAATTTTAAATGGTAATTGCAAATTACAGTGGAAATGTGATTGGGCTATGAGATGGTACGCACTTGGAGTAGATTATGAAATGGCAGGAAAGGACTTGAGCGAAAGTGTAATTTTGTCAACAAAGATTCTAAATATATTAGGTGGTTTTCAACCTGCTGGATTTTCTTATGAATTGTTTTTAGATGGGAATGGTCAAAAAATATCAAAATCTAAAGGTAATGGCTTATCGATAGATGAGTGGCTAGCTTATGGAACAGAAGAATCTCTTTCATTGTTCATGTTCAATAACCCAAAAAGAGCAAAAAAATTATTTTTTGATGTAATTCCTAAAACAATGGATGAGTATTTTTCATTTTTAAGTAAATATAATTCAAATGCTGAATGTGAATACGATAATCCCGTTTGGCATATTCATAAAAGTAATCCTCCTAAAGATGTTTTTCCTGTCTCATTTAATCTGCTATTAAATTTATCTTCAGTATGTAATGCTGACAATTCAAATGACTTGTGGAATTACATTACTAATTACGCACCAGATCTGAAAAAAGGGTTAAACAAAAAATTTGATATGTTAGTGGATCTATCTATTAATTACTATAAAGAAAGAGTTTTACCATTTAAAAATTTTAGATTACCTAGCGAATCTGAAACTAAAACTATAGAAAGTTTGATAAATTACTTAAAAGACCTAAACAACGAAGTATCTAGTGAAGAGATACAATCTATTGTGTTTAAAGTTGGAAAAGAAAATGGTTATGAAAATCTTAGAGAATGGTTTTCTTGCCTTTATGAAACAGCTTTAGGGCAATCTAGTGGGCCAAGAATAGGTGGGTTTATAAAATTATATGGAATTAATAAGACAATTAAATTACTAGAAGATGTTCTTAATGGAAACCTTGTTAAATAAATAATGCTCTGGAAGTTTTTTTATAAAATTCTAAGTTTGATAGACCCAGAAAGAGCACATAATTTAATATTAAAAATTATTGAAAATGGTTTCTTGCCAAAAATAAAAACAAAATCTTTTCCATTAAAAGTAATGAATATTAAATTTCGAAATCCTATTGGATTAGCGGCTGGTTTTGATAAAAATGGTCAGACTATTAGTCAAATACACAAGTTGGGTTTTAGTTTTTTAGAGGTCGGAACAATTACAGTGCTACCCCAAGAAGGTAATCCAAAACCAAGAATATTTAGATTACCTGAAGATAAAGCTATAATTAATAGAAATGGTTTTAATAATGATGGTCTTACTTTAATTAAAAATAGAATAAAATATTTTAGAAAAAAAAATAATTCTTCAAATATAAAACTAGGAATAAATATTGGTCCTAATAAGGATTCTTTTGATAGGATCAAAGACTATACTAAATTAATTCATGAATTTTCCAAATATGCTGATTATCTAGCAATTAATATATCATCTCCAAACACTCCAAATTTAAGAAAGTTGCATTCAGATAAAAATTTTAAAAATCTAATTATTTCAATAAAGAAAGAAATTAGTAAGCTTGATAACTGTCCACCTATATTAATTAAGATTTCACCAGATTTAAGTGAAACAGAATTAAACAAAATAATTAAAGAAACGATTAAGCATAAATTGAATGGCCTTATAATTTCTAACACAACTATTAAAAGAAATGTTAAATCTCAACACAAAAAAGAAACTGGTGGATTATCCGGAAAACCACTTTTTGATGAATCAACAAAAGTATTAATTAAGGCAAGAAAATTTTTAAATTATTATAGTTCTGATATCTCCATTATTGCTACAGGGGGTATCTATGATGGAAAGTCAGCATATATTAAAATTTTATGTGGAGCTGACTTAATTCAACTCTATACTGGAATGGTTTATGAAGGACCTTTAGTTATAAAAAATATTTTAGATCAATTGGATAGATTTAGAGAAAGAGATAATATTAAAAATTGGAAAGATGTTAGAGGATTAGCTAAAAACTTAAATGAAGCTTACAAAATTGTGGAGAATGGATTAAACAAAAAAATATAAAAATTTTTACTTTCGCTTGACCATCAAAAGAGCTTCCTTTATAAATTCACCAAGGATCAATTATGTCTAAAGTATGTGAAATTTCAGGTAAAAAACCGATAAGCGGTAATAATGTCAGTCATGCTAATAATAGAACAAAAAGAAGATTTATTCCAAATTTGCAAAACGTAAAATTTTATAGTGGGAAACTGCAGAAATACATTAATTTGAACATCACAGTTAGAACTATGAAAACTGTTGAAAAAAATGGTGGTTTAGATTCTTATCTGATTAAAACAAGCAATAGAAATTTGACTGATACAGCTATTAAAATTAAAAAGCAGATATTAAAAAATAATAAAAAGTAAATTATTGAATATTCTCATCAAATAAATCTGCGAGCTGTTCTGTCATTGCTCCGGCAAGATGCTCTGCGTCAGTAAGAGTTACGGCTTTCTTGTAATATCTTGTAACGTCATGACCAATTCCAATAGCAATTAATTCAACAGGAGATTGATTTTCTATGAAATTAATTATCAGTTTTAAATGTTTTTCAAGGTAGTTGCCACTATTAGCTGACAATGTGGTATCGTCTACTGGAGCTCCATCACTAATAACCATCAAAATCTTTCTTTCTTCGTATCTGTGATAAATTCTTTCATGAGCCCATGTCAAAGCTTCACCATCAATATTTTCTTTTAATATACCTTCCCTTAACATTAAACCTAAAGAGTTTTTTGCTCTCCGCCATGGTGCATCTGCTGATTTGTAGATAATGTGCCTTAAATCATTAAGTCTACCAGGGTTAGTTACCTTACCTTCATTAATCCATTTTTCTCTAGACTGTCCTCCTTTCCAAGCTTTAGTTGTAAAACCTAAAATCTCAACTTTAACTCCACATCTTTCTAATGTTCTTGCCAAAATATCTGCACTTATAGCAGCTATAGTAATTGGTCTGCCTCTCATTGAACCTGAGTTGTCTATTAAAATTGAAACGATAGTGTCTTTAAATTTTGTATCTTTCTCGACTTTGTATGAAAGTGGAAATAAAGGATTTGAAACAACTCTTGCTAATTTTCCAGCATCAAGCATACCTTCTTCTAAATCAAACTCCCATGTTCTATTTTGTCTTGCTTGTAATTTTCTTTGTAGTTTGTTAGCTAAACGAGCGACAGCTCCTTGAAGGTTTTCTAGTTGCTTATCTAATGTTTTTCTTAATCTTAATAATTCGTCATTATCACATAGATCTGTTGCATTTATAATTTCGTCATATTTATTTGTAAATATCTTATAGGCATTAGTATTGTTATTTAATTTATTTTGATTATTTTGTTGTTTAGAAATTAGTTCTTCGTTTCCTTCCCCGTCATCATTTTCAATATCATCATCAGAAAATTCATTTTCATCAGAAGTAGATTCTGTATTTTCTTCTACGCCTGTTTCAATTCCTTCTTCATTCTCTTCTTCACTATCTCCTTGTGATGTATTATTTTGATCATCCAAGTCCTCTTCATCACTTCCGTCATTATCTTTATCATCATCAGAATCATTATTGTTATCATCTAAGTTTCCTAATTCAGATTTTAATGCGACAAGGATATTATTAATATTTTTTCCAAATAGCTCTTGGTCCTCAATATTTTCTGATAGTTTAGATATAAATTTTCCAACTCTTTTTTCCAACCATGGTTCCCATAAAGACATAGTTTTTTTTGAATTTTCAGGTAAAGGTGCGTTGGATAGTTTTTTCCTTAAATACAGATGCATTGCATTTATAAAAGAAGTAGTATCATCACTCCCTGGTGGAGCAATCAAGTTAGTCTCAAATTTTTTTTCTATTAATTTTTGTAAATTTTTCTTAACTCCATAATATTTGCTACTGCCTATTTTTTCGATCCTTGTGTCTTCAGCTATGTCAAAAATTGTAGATGCTAAATCAGATGATGGCTTTAATTTTGAATGAATTATTTTATTATGGTATTGTAATTTTAGTGAAATTTCATCTGATTCACCTCTTGTTTTGTTAACAATTGTTTCGTTAAATTCATTAGAATTTTTTGCAATTGTTATTTGTTTTGAGTTAAATCTAGTCGTATTTCCAAAAAATTGTATTTCGCGATTTTTTAAATTGTTCGCAGCAATTGCTTTTATTGTGGCTACAGTTGCATTTTGAAATTCTGCTATTTTTTTTTCTTTATTCATTTTCTATAGTTTCGTTTTCAACTAATACCCTTCCAAAACAACGTTGATAATATTCAGAAACAATTGGTTTTTCTACTTCATCACACTTATTTAAAAAAGTCATTTTAAATGCTAGGTCTAAATCTTCTATAATATTAAAATTTTCTGCCCATGTTATCACTGTTCTTGGTGACATTACAGTTGATAAGTCACCTGCAATAAAACCATTTCGAGTTAATTCAGCTAAAGACACCATTTGATTGATTAATTTTTCATTTTTTCCAACAAAGGTTGGAACTTTAGATAAAACAATTTTTTCTTCTATCTGGTTTGGCAAATAATTTAAAGCAGAAACAATAGACCATCTGTCCATTTGACCTTGATTAATCTGTTGTGTCCCATGATAAAGACCGCTAGTATCTCCTAAACCTACAGTATTTGCTGTAGCAAAAAGCCTAAAATTTTGGTGAGGAGTAATTACTTTATTATTATCCAATAATGTTAATTTTCCGCTAGCTTCTAAAATTCTTTGGATTACAAACATAACATCAGGTCTTCCTGCATCATATTCATCAAAAACGAGAGCGACTGGATTTTGAAGGGCCCAAGGTAAAACTCCTTCTTTAAAAACAGTTACCTGCTTCCCATTTTCCAGCACAATTGCGTCTTTTCCTACTAAATCTAAACGACTAATGTGACTGTCTAGGTTTATTCTGATACAAGGCCAATTTAACCTTGATGCAATTTGTTCTATATGAGTTGATTTGCCAGTGCCATGATATCCTTGTATCATTACCCTTCTATTATAAGAAAAACCTGCAAGAATTGCTTTAGTAGTTACTTCATCGAAAACATAAGATTCATCATAATCAGGAACAAATTTAGTTTTCTCTTTAAATCCATAAACTTTCATGTTTGAAGAAAACCCAAAAAGTGATTTAGTATTAACTTCTTCTAGTTTTTTTGGAAATGCTTTTTCATCATTATCCATATTTCTTGCAAGTCCAATATCATTCATATATATCTCCAAAATTTTATATTAATTAATATCTATTGATTGGCTTTTAAAAGATTTGATAATTACTTTGTATGCATTAGTAATTTTTACAAACATATCACTTGCATTATCTTTTAATTTTAAATTTTTGTCTGGGTGCCATTTTTTTGCCAAAGATTTATACTTTTTTTTAACTTCTTCAATGTTTGCAGTTGGATTTAACTCTAATAAGTTCCATGAAGACAGTAATTTGGAATCAACTTTTTTTTTCAAAACTTTTTTATCTTCTATATCATTTAAAAAATTGATACGATCATTTATCTTTTTATTATAATTACTTGTGCCAAATTTCCAAGATGGTCTATCCCATGTTGTAGATTTTCTTATTTCATTTTCAAATTGTTCTTCTGTAAGGCCTTCAAAAAAATTCCATGATTTGTTGAAGTCTCTTATGTGTTTAATACAATAAAATTTGTAATTAGTAATATCTTCTCTAGATCTAGGTGCAGGGTAAATACCTTCTTCTTTACAATTTAAAAACGCACAAATTTTTTTCATTCTTATCTATTTAACCTTGATCAGTTATAAATTGACTTTATATTAAACCACTAAATATACAAATAGCATAAATGAATAGAAAAGCAAAAATAACTAATATTTTAAATGAAAATTTTGATATTTATAGATATTCTGTTTCAGATGTATCAGAATTACATAAGGGGCATAGCGGGTATGTTAAAGGAGAAGAGACCCACTTTGAGATTATTATTATTTCAAATGATTTTGAAAATAAAAATAGGTTAGAAAGACATAAAATGGTTAATAATTGTTTAAAAAATGAATTTGAAGGGTCTTTACATTCTATTTCTTACAAGTTGATGACCGTTTTAGAAAGTAAGAAAAATTAATTTTCATGCCATTTTGGCCATAATCTTTTAACAACTTCACTTTTAGTGTTAAAAGCATGACAAGTTCCAAGAAGAATTGGTTTTTCTTGATGATGGTTTAATTTGGTCTTAGTTCTATTTTTTTGCTTTGATTTGTAAGGATATATAGTTTGGAAAGCAGCTGTAGCAACTGAAGATAACAACTCTGTTATATGAGTACAGCCATTTGTTCCACCAATTATTTTTGTAATTTCTCTCTTCCAGCCAGATTTAATTTGTAGTCCGATTATTTTTCTAAAATTTGAGTTTGCATTTTTACAAATAAAGTAAGGGCTATTTTCTGTCTTAGCCTCTGCATCTACAATAAAAAGATTGTCATCAAGAACTAATTTTATTTTCATTTGATGTATAGGTTCACCTTTTTTTATAGTCCCTCTATCATGATTTTCAAAATCGTAATTTTTAGTATCTATGAGTTCAGCTTCAATTTCAAAAAGCTCATCATCTCTAATATAACCTCTGAGGCTGACATTTCTATTATGAAGTAATTTGCGTTTTACATTTTCCATCATTCTTCTTGTTCTTTCCATAATCTCAATTTAGATAAAAAGTTTTTATCTTTTTGTAATATTCTAATTTTAATTCCAAAAAGTCTAAACTCTTGTCCAGGGTTTGGAATTGTTTTTGTTTCAAAAACAACTAATCCAGCAATAGTATTATAATTTTCATCTGGCAAATTCCAAGCAAGAGATCGGTTTAAATCCCTTATTGTAACTGAACCGTCAATTATCAAAGAACCATCAGGTTGGGATTTTACTCCTTCAACATTTATATCGGTTTCATCATCAATTTCTCCAACAATTTCCTCTAAAATATCCTCTAATGTTACAATTCCACGAAAATCACCATATTCATTTACCACAATCGCAAAGTGTTCTTTCCTACCTCTAAAAATTTCTAATTGATCTAATATTGGGGTTGTTTCTGGAGCAAAGTAAGGATCTATTAAAATATTTTTTAGATCAATTGATTTTGTATCTTGAAATTTATTTCTTTGTAAAAATCTAAAAAGTTCTTTTGCGTGCAATATACCAATAATATTATCTTGCGTACCTGAAAAAACAGGTATTCTAGTATAGGGACTTTCTCCAACAATTTTATAAATATTTTCAGCGGTAGATTTAATATCAATCATTGTTACTACTCCCCTATGTGTCATAACTTCGTCGATATTCACATCTTCAATGTCAATCATGCTTGACATTATTTTTCCTCTTTCAATAGATCTTGTTTTTTTGCCTGCATGCAATCTTATCATACCTTTTAATTCTTCTGTTTTAGCTTCTTCACTTTCATAATCAGGCCCAGTAATTAATTTTGACAATTTTTCAGTTAAAAAAGTTAAAGGAGTAAAAAATATTATAATTAAATTAATTAGTGGCGATACTCTAAGTGCAATTTCATCAGCGTTTTTAAGAGCATAAGTCTTTGGTATCATTTCGGCAAAAATGACAAGAATAATGGTTAAAATAATTGTAATAATGACTAAAGGTACGTTTGTAAAAAAATGTATGGCAAAACTGGTTGCATATACTGAGGCAATTATATTTACAAAATTATTACCTATGAGAATTGTTCCAATCATCTTATCTCGATTTTTTAAAATTTTTTCGATTAATTTTGCCCTTTTATTTCCTTTATTAACCAGTTCATTAATTCGTGCTTCTGACACAGCAGTTAAA
>QCNM01000034.1 GCA_003210115.1 SAR116 cluster bacterium AG-426-A06
TTAATTAACAATTTTAACATAGAAGATTAATTTTGTTTTATGATTAGGTTAATCGAAATAATTAATAAAACTATAATAATTTTGTTTAATTTATAATCAAAATTGTCTAAGTAAATTTTTATCTCTTAATGGTTCAACTTGTAAAATTTGACTTGGCATAATATTACATACATTACAATTTGTTCCAAAAAAATTGATGTAGCTTGAAAGATCTTTTTTCCACTGTTTAAGACCCTCTCTTGGAGATGTTACTTCAAAACAAATTTTTTCTAATCCTAAATTTTGTATAATTTTATCAAAAACTTTTTTTGCTTCACCTTTTTGTAATTCAAATTCTTCATGATCTAATACTACAAAATCAGCACCATCATTTAAAAAAGGATGAGCTAAATTTAAAATTTCTTCTGCAGATGAAGGTGAATCGACACTTCCTGATTTCCAATTTTTTAAGGGATGATGTTCATACATGAAACTGATTGAAATACTTTTTGCTAATTTTCTCCAAATAATCCATTGTTTTTCACTAACTTCATTTCCGGTGTTCATAAATTCCATGCTTTCAAAACCAAGTGATTTTCCATGTTTAATTGCATAGTCTACACAATTGTTTTTATAAGCAAATTTAAAATATGTATGATCTAAAAATGGAATAATATTATATTTTTTATATAAATTTAGTTTTTTATTTAACCATTCATTTGGAGAATATAATACTTGGGGTGTAGTAAATTTAACATAATCAATTCTTTCAGATGCAACCTCTAAAAAATCTTCTAATTCAGTTAATCCCATTCTCTCTAAATAATGAGGTGCTTCATGAAAACCAACATCTTTAAGCCAGGTTTGTCTTAATTTCCTAGGTTTTTTAGGCAAATTAATTTTTGGAAATTTATTGTTTATATTATTATTCATTATGATTATTAAACTAAATCATTTTCTATAATTATTCAAATCAGATAAGTAATAAAAATTTTTTAATCTTGTTTAATTTAAAATAAATGCTTTACTTAATTTATAATTTTAATTTTAAAGGAGGCTTCATGTTTAGAACTTTGATAATATTGATAATATCAATATTTACTTTTTCTATAAATGCTAATGCTAAAGTTGACTTTTCTGGTAAAAATATTACATGGGTGGTTCCATTTAAAGAAGGTGGTGGCACAAGTAGATTTGCAAGATTTATACAACCTTTTCTGACAAAGTATCTTCCTGGAAATCCAACCATAAAGATCATGCATATTCCTGGAGGAGGAGCAATTAAAGGTTCAAATTATTTTCAGAAAAACTCAAAACCTGATGGTACATATTTATTTGGTTGCTCAACATCAGTGATTGTTAATGTAGCAACTGGTAATCCCTTAGTAGAATATAATTTAAGTGCATATAAACCTGTTCTTTTGTTACCTCAAAATACACATTGGTTTACTAGAAGTGATTTAATAAATAAAGCACATGACATTACTAATTTAAGAAAAAGAAAATTAGTTTTATATGCTTTAAAAACTCCTGCATCAGCAGACCTTTTCCATATTTGGGTGTTCGATAAATTAGGTATTAAAGGAGCGAAACCAATACCTGGTTTATCCTCTTCAGGTGGATATCAGGCTTTTCTTAGAGGAGAAATTCATATAAGTTCTCATGGAGCTGCAAACTATGTTAAGAAAGTAAAACCTGAAATTAAAAAAGGTAAAGTTCTGGATATAATGACACTTGGTATAATTGGCTCAGATGGTAAAGTTACTAAGAACCCACTTGCTCCAAATGCGCCAACATTTCCAGAAATGTATGAAAAGGTAAATGGAAAAGCACTTGCGGGAGACGACTTAGAGGCTTTTTATTCTATCGCAGCAGCATGGTCACAAGCATCAAAATCAATGTTATTACCTGAAAATACTTCAAATGACATTGTTAATGTTTATAGAAATGCTGCCAAAAAGATGGTAAATGATCCTGATTTTAAAGCAAAAGCAACAAAAGCACTGGGACCTTTTCCTCTTATTATTGGAGAAGAAGCAGGAGCTATAATTAAAAAAGCAGCAATTTTTTCAGACAACACTAAAAAGCAACTTAATAAGGTGTTAAAGAAAAATAGATTTACTTATAGAGTAAAATAAATTGACTTACGGCTGTCATTATTTAATGACAGCCATAAGTATATAGTTTTTTCATGGAACAATTTGTTTCATCACTTTTTCAACTTTTTGAAATAACACATTTGTTATTTTTATTTGGTGGTACTTTATTAGGTTTAACGGTTGGTATTTTACCAGGTCTAGGCGGAACTTCTGGTCTTGCTTTAGTTTTACCATTTGTTTTTAATTTAGATCCTTCTCATGCTCTTGCAATGATGATTGGTGTATTAGCTCCAACAACCACTTCTGACACATTTCCAGCTGTGTTAATGGGGATACCAGGTACATCTGGTTCTCAAGCGACGGTAATGGATGGCTTTCCTCTATCAAAAAAAGGTATGGCCGCAAGAGCTTTGAGTGCTGCTTTCTTTTCGTCGTTATTAGGAGGTGTCTTTGGAGCTCTAATACTGTCAGTTTCTATTTATTATGCCATTCCAATAATTATGACTTTTGGTTTTGGTGAGCAGTTTTTACTTATACTTTTGGCACTATTAATGGTAGGAGCTTTAACTGGTGAAAATTTTGTTAAGGGTATAACTGCATGTTTTTTAGGACTTATGATCGGTTCTGTAGGTACAGCTCCTATTACTGGAGATCCAAGATTTACGTTTGATACTTTATATCTTATAGAAGGCGTTCCACTTGTGATTGTTGGTTTAGGGCTATTTGCTATCCCCGAGATAGTTGGTTTACTTGATTCTAAAGGTGCAATAGCTAAATCGCTCACAAAACAAAAAGGTTGGTTAGTTGGTATAAAAGATGTGGTTAAAAATTGGTTTATAGTACTTAGATGTTCAACATTAGGCTGTATAGTAGGTGCTTTACCAGGATTAGGTGGAACTGTTGTTGATTGGATAGCTTATAGCCACCTTAGACAAACAACTAAAGATACATCTCAACTTGGAAAAGGGGATATAAGAGGAGTGATTGCTCCAGAGTCTGCAAATAATGCCAAAGAGGGTGGAGCATTAATTCCAACCTTATTGTTTGGAATACCAGGTTCAGGTAACAAGGTATTACTTTTAGGTGGATTTATTTTAATTGGAATTGAACCAGGTTTAGATATGGTTACTACTCATTTAGATTTGACATATTTGATGATTTGGTCATTAGCTATTGCAAATATTTTAGGAGCAGGGTTATGTATTGGGTTTGCCTCTCACATTTCTAAAATAACACTTATTAGATATTATATACTTGCTCCAGTGATGATTGTGCTAATATTTTTTGCTACTTTTAATATAAACAGAGATTGGTATGATTTTATAGGCTTGCTCACATTTGGTCTAATAGGTATTACATTCAAAAACTTTGGTTGGTCTAGACCAGCATTATTAATAGGTTTTTTTCTTTCATCTAAAGTAGAGTTATTAAGTTATCAAACACAGGCAGTTTATGGTTTATCATTTATATCAAGACCAGTTTCAATAATTTTAATATTACTATGTGTTGCAACCTTATTTTTATTGTTAAAACAAAAATTTAATAAAAGTTACGCTTCTGATTTTATTAAAAACAAAAAATCTCAAATATATTTTGTAATTTTTTTAATGTTTTTTCCATTTTTCATGATATGGAATATTTTTCATTTAGATTATCGAGCAAATTTATTTCCAATAAGTTTATGTGTTGTTTCAATTATTCTTCTTATGTTAATATTTACGATCAAATTTTTAGATATTAAAAAAATAAAATTACTAGATACAGGTATTGTAAATTTTATGAATACAAACATTTATGAAAACAATAATGGTTTTAATAATCAGTTATTTTATTATTTGAGTTTTATTGGATATCTTGGCATGAATTTTCTTGTCGGTTTTCCAATTGCTTCAGTTTTTTTTATTAATTGTTTTATAATATTTCATAATAAAAAAGATTTTAAAATATCTATTTGTATATCGTTAATCTTACTTTTAGTTTTGTGGTTTTTGTCTTCAATGTTGACTTTACAATTTCCAAATGGTGTAATTGGTATGTTTGTAAACTTACCATGGTGGCTTGGTGGTTCTCTCAATTAATAAATTTTAAAATTTATGAATAAAAAAACTTTTGAAACTCTTCATTTTTTAAAAAGAATTAAAAAACCTAGAGAAATTGGAATTAATTATGTTAGAGCACCTGTAATGGTGGGTAAATGTATCGAAGATTATCTTGAGGCTTATAGTGACATGGTTGATATTTTTAAACTGTCTGGGAAACAAGCTGCTCAAATGTCTGAAAAATCTCTAACTGACTTTATTTCAACTTGTAAAAAGTTCAATGTTATGATTGCAATCGGTAATCCTGTAATGGATGTAGCTTTGATAGGTGGTCAAGAAGTTGTTAATAAATACATAGAAAAGTGTGTTAGTATAGGAGTAGATATAGTTGAAATATCAAGTATTTCTCGTTCAATAGATGATGATGAGATGTGTGAACTAATAAAGTATATTTCAAGTAAAGGAATTAAGGTTATTAATGAAATCGGTGTGGCTTATGCACATTCAAAGGTAGATGACAATTCGATATTTATTAAAAGATTACTTAATCAATCAAAAAAATTTCTTAATGCTGGAACATGGAAAATATTATTAGAGTCTGAAGGTTTAACAGAAAATATGAGTAAAGAAAATTATAGATGGAATATAATTGATAATATTATAAGTCCTCTAGAGTTATCAAATTTCATGGTTGAAGCTGATGATCAGGATGTTTTATCTAAATATATAGAAATTTATGGTCCAAATATTAACATGATGGTTGATCATACTCGTCTTTTAAAAATGGAAGATGCTAGATTAGGCTATGGGCCTTCTCAATTTCTTTGGGGAAAAGTAGTAAAATATTAAATTTTTTGATATGGCGCTTCTAGATCCTAATAGACTTTTCCCAATTGAAAAAAAGACGAAAGAAATTGCAAAAAAACTTTATAATTCAATTGAAAATATTCCAATAATAAGTCCTCATGGTCATACTAATCCATATTGGTTTTCAGAAAACAAATCATTTGAAAATCCATCAGAATTATTTATTACTCCTGATCATTATGTATTTAGAATGTTATTTTCTCAAGGCGTAGATTTAGCGTCTTTAGGTTTACTAGAAATAAATACAAATAAATGCGAGAGAGATCCTAAGAAAATTTGGAAGATATTTGCAAAAAATTATTATTTATTTAATGGTACTCCAACTAAAATTTGGTTAGATTATGTTTTTGAAAAACTTTTTTGTATTAATAAACCTCTTAATGAGAAAACAGCAGATTTTTATTATGAACAAATTGATGATTTATTAAAAAAAAATGAGTATCTACCTAGAAATTTGTACAAAAAATTTAATATCGAAATTTTATGTACTACTGAATCTCCATTAGATGATTTAAATGCTCATAAAAAAATAAATAAAATAAAGCCAAAAATAAGAATTATTTCAGCATATAGACCTGATGATGTTATTGACCCAGAAAATAAACATTTCATAAAAAATGTTTTAAAATTTGGAGAAATAACAAATGAAGACACAACAACATATAGCGGTTATTTAAATGCTCATTTTAAAAGACGTCAGTATTTCAGGTCTTTAGGCACGACCTCTACAGATCACGGTCATCCAACAGCAAATACTTTTTGTTTGCCAAAAATAGAGATAAATAAATTATTTGACCTTGCAATTTCAGGTAAATTAAATAGTAAACAATCAGAACTATTTCGAGGTCATATGTTATTAGAAATGGCTAGAATGAGCTGTGAAGACGGTTTGATTATGCAACTTCATCCTGGATCTTTTAGAAATCATTCTCCACAAATTATGAAAAATTTTGGAAGTGACAAAGGTTTTGATATTCCTCAAAAAGTAAATTTTGTTAAAAGTTTAAAGCCTCTACTTGATGAATTAGGATTAAACAAAAATTTAACATTAATTCTATTTACATTAGATGAATCTACTTTATCAAGAGAAGTAGCGCCTTTATGTGGAGTTTATCCATCTTTAAAAATTGGTCCCCCATGGTGGTTTTTTGACAGTGTAGAGGGAATGAAACGTTTTAGAAGATTAGTTACTGAAACTGCTGGGTTTTATAATACAGTTGGGTTTAATGATGACACAAGAGCGTTTTGCTCTATTCCAGCAAGACATGATCTTTCAAGAAGAGTAGATTGTGGTTTTTTATCTGAATTAATTTCTAGTGGACAAATTTCTGAAAATGATGGATTTGAGTTAGCATATCAATTATCTTATGGTTTAGCCAAAAAAGCATATAAATTATAATTATTTTAATTATTATGAATCTTTATATTTTAATAATATATATAATTTAATCTTAATAAATTAATTTATTTAAACCCTAAAAAACTGTAATTATTAGATAATTTAAAACAATTTTTATTTAAAAAATGTAAGGATTTTATCTATATGGCGGATGGGGTGTCAGCTAAAGTGATCTGTAAGTTATTGATTTGAATCAATAAAATAGGTGGCTGATAATCTTGTCCCACAATTTGTCCCACCAAAAATTTGAAAGCTTAGTTTTGTTATGGGATGTTAGTCTGCATATTTATTTGGCAAAACTTCCTTTTTTAGCGATATTTATACTGTTCTTAATTAAAGTCTTTACTTCTCTATTATTGCACACTAACTAAGTGTATATTCTAGGGTAATTTAAGGTTTTTACTATGTCACGGCAAAATGGTTCTTATGGCGAATTGATTCTTAAATATAGATTTTTTGTTTTAGGTCTTATTACAGCTATAACCATTCTTTTTTCAGCAGGTGCCCAGTTTCTTTATTTTGACAATGATTATAGAGTGTTCTTTGGTAAAGAAAATCCTCAACTTAAAGCATTTGAGCAAATCCAGCAGACCTACACCAAGATCGATAACGTTAACTTTGCTGTTGATCCAATATCAGGCAAAGCTAATGCTCCTGAGGTTCTGGCTGCTGTTGAGGAGTTAACTGAAATTGCATGGCAACTTCCTTTTTCTATCCGAGTTGATAGCCTGTCAAATTATCAACATACTGAGGTTGAAGGTGATGATTTGATTGTTCGGGATTTATATACTGGCGCAATATCAATGAGCGCCAATGAACAACTTTTGGTTGATCGTGTGAGCACGACTGAACCATCTCTGGTAGGAAAAATTCATGATAAGCAACATCGTGCTACATCTGTAAATGTAACCATTCAGATGCCAGGTAAAAGCGCTGACGAGGTTGCCATCGTAGCGGCCGCCGCACGTAAAATGGCTAACAAAATCGAAGCCAAACATAATGTTAACATTCGTTTGGGAGGCGTTATTTTTTTGAATAATGCATTTCTGGAGTCATCAATGCTGGATATGGAAACACTTGTTCCAGCGATGTATCTGGTCATTTTGATTGTCGCTTATTTATTGCTTAGATCGATAATGGCCACATTTTTGGTGCTGTTTGTTATTGTGCCAAGTATTATGGTGGCTATGGGCGCTGGTGGGTGGATGGGTGTTGGCCTGACTCCGCCATCAGCAAGTGCGCCAACAATTATAACCACTCTTGCTGTAGCGGACTCAATCCATTTATTGGTAAGTATGTTTAATCGTATGCGAGCAGGGCATAGTCAACGCGATAGCTTGCTTTATAGTATTCGAGTCAATGGGAAACCTATTTTTCTAACAAGTTTGACAACGGCTCTAGGTTTTCTGTCGATGAATTTTTCAGATTCCCCACCATTTCACGACCTAGGTAATATAACAGCCATAGGCGTTATGGCTGCTTGGATATATTCAATCGTTTTATTACCTATTCTCATTAGCTTTGTGCCACTCAAATCAAAAGCCACTTTGAAAAAACTTGATGATAAAATGGGCAAGCTTGGTGTCTATGTCGCTTCGAGTTATAAGTCGGTTTTAACTGTCAGTGTTTTTATCTCAGTTATTTTTCTGTCACTTATTCCACTCAATGAAATCAATGATGATTTTGTTAAATATTTTGATGAATCAGTTCAGTATCGTAAGGATACCGACTGGATTAGTCGTAATCTAACAGGCGTTAATCAGGTGCAATTTAGTTTGCCTTCTGACGAATCCAATGGTGTTAGTGATCCAGACTTTATTGAAAAAGTATCTAATTTTACCACCTGGGCTAATAAAGAACCTGTTGTAACACACGTCCAATCTATTTCAGACACTTTTAAGCGTCTAAATCGTGATTTGAATGCTGGTGATCCTGCATTTTACCGAGTTCCTGATACACGAGAACTTGCTGCACAATATCTACTTTTATATGAGTTATCCTTACCATATGGTTTAGACTTGAACAATCAACTTGATATCAACAAATCATCAACACAAGTTATTGTCACAATTGATGATATGACCACAAATGAACTTCGTGCCTGGATTGCACGGGCTGAAAATTACCTTGCGGATGAGCTTGGTTTTACCCTGACAGCTGTCGGGCCTACAGTAATGTTTGCATATATTTCTGAGCGAAATATTCAAAGTATGTTACTAGGAACTCTTGTTGCAGTTTTTCTGATTAGTGGTGTTATTCTGATCGCCTTACGAGACGTCAGACTTGGAATCATCAGCTTGATACCAAATTTATTGCCTGCGGCGCTTGCCTTTGGCCTTTGGGGTTTGCTTGTCGGGCAGGTCAATATGGCTGTAGCTGTTGTTACGGGTATGGCACTTGGTGTTGTGGTAGACGATAGCGTTCATTTTCTAAGCAAATATCAGATTGCTCGACGCGAATTAAAACTATCTGCAAACGATGCTGTCATTTCGGCTTTTAATGGTGTTGGAACAGCACTTGTTGTAACAACCCTGATACTAACAGCTGGTTTTGCTATATTGGCACAATCAACCTTTGGCGTGAACAGCTATATGGCAATGTTAACAGGCATAGCACTTGTTATAGCTTTGATTGCTGATATGACTTTGCTTCCTGCATTGCTGATTGCACTTGATAAGGATAAAAAAGAAACTTCGTTTGTAATTGGTAGTTCGAAAATTTTTGCTAAAGAAAAACCAAAAAATGCTTAAGCTTATGATGTTATCTAAGGAGACTAAAATGAAACTTGCCATTGTAACCATAATTGCCCCTATCGTTTGTGCTGTTATGACAACAGCCACATTCGCCTCGCCTGAAAAAGGACTAGAGATTGCTATTGAAGCTGATCGTCGCGACAAGGGATTTGGTGATACAACCGCACAGATTACAATGATCCTAATGGATAAATATGGTCAATCGACTGAACGTGCAATCCGTAATAGAACGTTTGAGGGTGATAACCAAGGTGATAAGTCTCTGGTTATATTTGATAGTCCGGGTGATGTACGTGGCACAGCTTTTCTTTCGCATACAAAAAAGGCTGACTCTGATGACCAATGGTTGTATTTGCCAGCACTGAAACGTGTTAAACGTATCGCCTCCTCGAATAAAGCAGGTCCTTTTATGGGCAGTGAGTTTTCATATGAAGATATTGCCAGTCAAGAAGTTGAAAAATATACCTATAATTATCTTCGTGATGAAGAGTTTAACGGTTTCGACTGTTTTGTTATTGAATATGATCCAGTTGACCCAAAAAGTGGTTATAAGCGCCAGATCGTTTGGATGGATAAGGCGGAGTATCGCGTTCATAAAATTGATTTCTATGATCGCAAGGACGCACTTTTGAAAACATTAACCTATGAAGATTATAATCAGTATTTAGATAAATTTTGGCGTTCTAATCGTTTGGTTATGATTAATCACCAGACAGGAAAAAAAACACAACTAGTGTTTGCCGATTGGAAATTTCAGACCGGTATGACCGAACGTGATTTTGAAAAATCCGCATTGAAACGAACACGATGATCAAGGCTTCAGCACGTAGCTTTGCCATTGTTCTTTTGTTAGCACATCCGGTTAATGGTGGTGAACTTAATGGTACCTTGTCATCAAGGTTAGATTTTTATCCAGAAAATGCTGATGGCACGGCATCAGAAGGCCGCTCTGTTGAAGTCAAGATTGATGCCTTTCATGACTTTGACGAAAGTCGAATTGTGGGCGAATTCATTGTCCGTGAAGATGAAAAAGATAGTGGCCGTCGGATTACTGAAGCTAGGCAGGCCTATTTTCGTACCCCCTTTGCAGGATTTGATGTTTTTCTTGGAAATCGACAGGAGTTTTGGGGCAAGGCCGAAAGTAAAAATGTTGTTGATCTTATTAATCAGTCTGATGCCGCAGCAAATGAGGGTAAATCAGGTAAACTTGGAGCTCTATCCATATCCGCTGAGCGCTATGTAGATATTGGTGATCTGCAGCTTTGGTATATTTCTGGTTTTCGCGAAAAAACATTTAATGATAGTGACGCTCATCCTAGCAGTGGTCTGACAGTCAATTCTGCACAATATGCGCGTAAAGATGGTAAGGATGCAGATGACTTTGCCGTTCGCCTGTCAAGCTTTGCCGGTGATTGGGATCTCGCAGGAAGTGTTTTTTACGGTACCGCTCGTGATCCCATTTTGACTGTCGCTGTTGGTGGTAAGGCATTAAACCCTTATTATGCTTTGCAAAAATCAATTGGGTTGGAAGCTCAATACACAGGTGATGCGACATTACTCAAATGGGAAAGCCTTCATGGTACTCAAAGTAGTTTAATTGGCACACACAATTTTTCAGCGGCTGTTGCGGGAATTGAATATACTTATTACAGATCATTTGAAACAAAGTTGGATATTGGCTTGATTGGTGAAGTTCAACATGACGACCGCCCACAAGCTGCCGCCAATCAATTTGGTGTTGCGGGTGTTAGGCTGGTATTTAATGATATTGCAGACAGCAATATCCTATTTTTGTTATCAGCCGATAGTAAGATGGATCAGTCCATTGTATCTCTAGAAGCTTCGCAACGGATCAATGATGTAACCAGTGTAAAACTGACCAGCCAGTTTTATAATGCCCGCACAGCCACTTCTGCATATGGACAACTATCAGATGATGATGCCGTGACTTTAACGCTTAACATGTTCTTTTAGAACCTATTAGGGGAGGGACAATCTTGTCCCACAAATTGTCCCACAAAAAATTTCTAAAGTAGGGGGTTACTGCACCTTTTTCCTAATCAACAATGGTTAATGGTTAGGGCGTGGCCCTAACATTGATCGTAGCCCATGGAACTCGGGCCAGTGTTCATTGATGGGTTTTTGGAGTTGGGTATAAAAAATTTCACATGATAATACTTAATAATTTTGATTTTGATTTTTATAATTTAAATTAAGCTTCTTTCTTTTCTTGTTTTGATCATTCCTATTGAAACAAACTCACCAGATCTTTTTTTAAATGCTTTTTTATAGATGTTTCTACACTCCAATACACATCTGGAGCAAAGTAAAAACCAATCCTTCTCATGATCTTCATATTTACAATTAAACAATTTTTTTGAAGGAAGATTACATCTTGATCAATAATGGTATTTCATGAACTCATTTTAATTATCAATAAGGGAACTTCAAATTATTTCTTATCAGCTTTGAAGGGATGTTTTTGAATTGATACTTATTGCATTTATAGATTATGATTAACTAATTAAAAAAAGGAATATAGGTAATTAAATTAAATAGTTTTTGTAAAGAATGTTTTGACCCTTACAAGATAGTTTGGAATTGTAAGAAACATATTAATGATAAAGAATGGGTATATCTTTGTTATAATTGTATTCGTTATTTCAAATATCTTAATGGCAGAAAATTTAAATCCCAATTTCAAAATGTTAAATCTATAATTAGATGTTCATTAAAACCAAACAAATTAGAATTACCATTTTATGAACTTTCTCCTGCTCCAAAAGATTCAAAAATATATTAGATATATCTGTTATTTTATCATTTTTTTATTAATAATTTTTATATGGATTAGGTTTTCCTATCATATACATTTTTAAAAGGTGAGATTAGTATGAAAAAAACAAATGATGAAGAACTAGCAGTTCAAAGTCTGTATAATTATGTTCAGTTCTTTAATGAAAAAGATAAAGATAAAATATTAAATTGTCTTCATTTCCCTCACATGGCTCATTCTGAAAATAATGATCCTATTATTTATAAAAATAAAGACGAACTTTGGGAATATTTAAGCTTCCTTTACAATAAGTTAGAAACTGAAGAAGATTGGGATCACTCAACTTTAGATAAAGCAGAAATTATTAATTCCTCAAAAAATGCAGTTCAATGTAGTGTTGAATTCAATAGAAGATACAAAAATAAGCAAAGTTACGCTTCTGCTGTCGGTATATTTACTTCAACTAAAAAAGATGGCAAGTGGGGTTTGCAATTAAGGACAATGATACCTTCTTCAGGCAATGTTACTCTAGCAGGTGCAAACACAAAATGATTTAACACAATTATGTTTGGAGATTAATTATGAAAAAACTATTACTCATATAAACTTTTGTTCTGTTTAGCTTTGAAGCAAATGCTAATTGGAAGTTAACTGAATAAAAAGATGAAATAAATGGAAGTAAACTTTTTATATTTCAACAGATTAAACCTAAATAAGTTAATTTATTTTTAATTCACAATTTCTGTCCCACAATTTGTCCCACAATTCTTATGACTTATTTAAGAATTAAAAATAACTATAATTATTAAAGCAACCACAATAATCACTATATTATTTCGTTTAACAGATGAAAATTGTTTATTAATATTTGTTTCAATCTTTTCTAATTTAGTTCTCAATTCGTGTATTTCATCTCTGTTATTATTTTGAGCCTCATTAAAAATTGAGGTTAATTCTTTTGATGATTTATCAATAAGTTTTTTTAATTTTTCACTCTCATCAACTATTCTTAACCCTGTTGCAGAATTATTTTTTTCAATATCATCTGGTAATGAAGATAATTCTTGTGAAATTTTTTTAAATTTTTCAATGGATTT